>DXWV01000029.1:0-40214 GCA_019416685.1 Bacteroides sp. | reverse complement strand
CCACACGATTAACTTTCAAAGAAGAAACCGAATCTTCAGAAATTCCTTGTGGAGGACGAGGAGTTTCTATAGTTCCAAATGTATTCCACTGAGGAGTGGCTTTGTATAATTCCTCAGATCCTTTTGGAACCAATAAAGTACTATTGCCAACATTGTTTTCAGTAAACACTTCACCTTCCAATTCGGGAGGAGTCAATGCATCACAAGCAAATTCGAAATTATAATACGAAGGCTCTGAACGTGTTGGCAAGGCAAGTTTAATATCATCAAAGGCATGCTCTCTAATCAAACGCACACTACCAGGAATATAAATAATTCCATTAGCAAAATAACAATCTTGAAATATATACCTGTCAATTATTTCAACATATCCTATATTCCCTGCCATATCCCCAAAAGCTATATGTACAGTTTTCCCATCTTTAGAATAAACAAAACCATCGTCCGATACTCGACAATAAGGATTGCTCTCAGTAACTTCAAAACGCCTATCATTGGTCCAAACACGATTTCCAATAATGGGGAATTTCCCTGTAAGAATGAAATCAGATGGACCATTATAAAATGCAGAATCGTTTATATGAATTAATGTAGTCGGGATTGTCACCTTCCCTATTTGAGCTCCTACAAATGCTTTTTTACCTATAATTTCAGTACCTTCAGGTATTATATATTCTTTATAAAACTTATCTGTAGGATACTTTATTAGAGTCTTTCCATCAGCAGAGAAGGTAACACCATCAACCACTACATTTTGAGAATACAATAAAGTACCCCAAAACATAAAAATCAAAAATTGTAATATTCTATTCATAATTCCTCGCTTCTATTCGGTTAATATCATCTTTTTCGTATCAACTTCTTTACCATCTACAATCAATGAATACATATACATTCCCGGAGTCAACTCATAGCCATTGATAGTGACCGAACCATTTCCTCGTGACTCAATACTGAGCTGTTTTATCTGTTTTCCTTGAAGGTTATAGATATGGATACTGGCTCTGGAAGATGTTTCGGGGATAAAGAAAGAAATAGTAGTCTGCTCCTTGAAAGGATTGGGTATATTGGAATAAAGTTTGGCTTTCAGCTTTTCATCCAGCAATGAGTTTACATCTGATTGTTCATCTACAGCACCAATAGCAGATCTGGTTTGAACGATCTTAGATTGTCTTAATTCATCAATTTCGTTCTGCTGTTTATCTATTTCGTTTTGCTGTTCTTTGATAGCTTCCACTAATAAAGGTATTATTTCAGAATAAGCAATGGCTTTCTTTCCATTGGGCAATGTATAAACAGCTTCCGGGAATATTTCTTCCAATTCCTGAGCGATAAAACCGGACTTCTTTCTTTTCTTTTCGGCTTTTATCGTATTAACGATTTCAACAGGTACAGGAGACTGAGAAGATAAAGTATCTGAAGAAACATCATTTTGAAGAGTATTTGCAGTAGCTACTGTTTCCTCAGCTTGTTCTTTCAGCTTATAAGTAACCCCGCGCATTTGCTTTATTTTGTTCAAACTGTTATTTATTGAAGTTATATTTTCCTTGTAAGATTCGTCGGAAGCCGTAAGAAGACTCCCTTTTGAATATACGCTTCCATCTCCGGTTACATAAAAAGTAAGCTGATCACCTCCATTCCGTACATCTCTTACAACATAAGCCATATCAGCAGGCCTGTTAGAGTAAATTCTCATTACTTCATAATAATCATGTGGAAACTTTGCATAAGCCATAAATGCACCTTTCCCACCATAAGCATATACATTAATATAATCAGGAGTATCCAGTTCTATAGAAGGATCGGCCCCAAGACCAATGCCACCATCTTTACTGATTGTTATTCCATGTTTTGCTACTCCTCCAAAATTTAAATAGCCGTAATCTCCATTAGAATATAATTTAAAAAGAAGAGGATTGGACAATCCGCTGTTATAAATGGTCAATCCGCCGGCAGTACCTGTTTTTCCAATATCCAAAAGACTGTACTTGGGAGCAGTAGTACCAATACCAACTTTACCATTTGAAAGCACTTTTAATTGTGCATGACTCGCTGAGCAGCAGAAGAAAAGAATAATTGAGATGAAAATTGCATTGTTAGTTTTCATGAGTGTGTGTTTTTAAAGTTATTAATAATAGCAATAGTTTAGCCCTAATTTCTCCTACTTAGTTAGGATCATTCTTTTCACATCAATCACATTTCCATCAACGATCAAAGAATACAAATACATACCTGCCTCCAGTTGGCTACCCGCCAAAGTAACAGAGCCCTCACCTTTTTGAGATAAAGTGAATTGCTCAATTTGTTTACCGCTCATATTATAGATAAGCAGATTGGCTTTTTGGGCATCTTGTGGAATAATATATTTGATTACCGTATTATCTGTAAAAGGATTAGGCATATTTTGAAATAATTCCGGTGCTATGATATCTTTGTACTCAGAAGAAGAGTCATCATCTCCACCTTTTGATACAGCCGCTCTCGTAAGGCCTTTATCTGATTTCAGATTATTCACCTCCATGGCCAACTCTTGAATGGATTGTACCAATAAAGGAATCATTTCAATATAATTAATGCTCAGTTCGCCTTGTGCATTTTCATACACCAGATCGGGATATACTTCTTTCAGTTCCTGCGCAACAAAGCCATAATGCGCTTTAGAATAAGCCTGAGCCTCTTCTAACGAAAGTTCTAAAGAACTAATCGCCAGGCTATCGCCTGCATTTCTAACCTTGGAAACATTCTGTGCGGCAGGTTGCTCTAAATTGTAGCGAACAGAATTCAACAGTCTCAGTTTATCTGTTACACTTACATCAGCAGCAGAAACCCTCGATAAAGGAGACAGACTTTGCTGAGAAATAGCCGTAGGAGTTAACAACTGACCATAAATACTACCGATCACGTATACATTGCCTCTGAAAAAGCCGGCATAACGCCCCGGAACAGATTCTCCCCAATCATAAGCATTGGAAGTGCCATATACGCCCGCTCCATTGACAGAACCATCAAGAGCTCCTAAAACACCGAAGTTATACCCGGAAGTACAATTTCCGGCTCTTCCAAATACACCGTAAGCCCGTCCGCCTCCTAAAGGTGAACCGGCAACGGTATACCCACGTGTACCTATATTGAAAGAATTTGCATCAGGCGTGGCATCTCCTGTTATACCGATCCCCCACCCACCGTTCGGCGCTACTCCTGTACGATGCACCATTATACCTCTTTTCGTTGATTCAACAAAAACATCACTTTCCGTATTACCATTCCCATTTACACTTATCGTAGATAAAGGAGTTACTCCACTTTTAACAGCAACATTACCATTAGGATTCACTGTTAATTGAGCAGATGCGAATGAACAGACAAACAGCAGACATGTAAAACATAAAATCTTTTTCATAAGTAAATGTATTTTAAGATTAGACATCCAGAATCAGTGATATGTATCAGAAATATAACAACAGCTAATAAACCTCTAAAGATAAACAAAATTCTACAACAATAAAGTGAAAAGATGTCTTAATACATATATAACTTAAAATGTGCCTGGAAATAATCATCTACACATTTTATTTCTTCAAATCTTGAAGTAGATTCTCATTGCCGTTCTACGGCAATCCCTTTCTCCGTCACTGCACTAACCCTAAAGCATCCCCAGACAACACCTCCGCTAATATTACTTTTTATATTCGTAGGACGAGGTGTATAAGCTCCACCATCAGTTCGCAGTTGTCGTATCATCTGATCATATATATCGTAACAATCTTTAGAAATAGACATCATATATACAAATAAAGAATCTAAAGCATAGTAATCACTACCCGGAGGGTCATAGCCTGAACCCGCATCTCCTTCTCCCACAAGGAAATCCTTCACATCCTCATCCAAATATTTATCACTCAATATAGAAAAGGCCCAACCTGGAGCAGACTGAGTTACCTGATCTAAGCTAACAAACTGAGAATCTCTAATACTACGACCTGAATATACTAACATATAATAATTATCTTCTTTCGGCCTATTGACAAAGCTAATGCAAGGGGCCCAGGTTTTACCTTTAACACCAAGATCTACTTCCAATGCTTTCAAATCTGTAATTGGTGTTCCCGGCACCATCATCTCTCGTGCTGAATAATGCTTATCTTCAAATTTAATGTCAAGGGTATAAGTGTGTCCTTCTATCCCATAAAGCCGGGTTGTAACATACGTTCCTTCGCCATTTCCTGAATAAAGCGTTCCTGTTATTTTCTTTTTACGGTGATAATCATAATATGAAACATACATCAGGTCATCATCACGATGAGGCTTACAAGCAGGTTGAACCAATGTATCTTTAATTCCAGTTGTTACATCCGTAATTACGATTTCAGCACCCACTATATTTTCATAATGCATTCTCTCCCCCCACGATTTATTTTCCTGTAAACAAGAAGGATATGTAAGGCGAAAGAAATAAGGAGGAGCTAAATTCGTAATACAACCATCAAAAACGATCCCATCAAGTATCCTCACATCAGGTTTTAAGGTCACTTCTTCTTCACAAGCACAAAACAGGCCAATACTAAACAGCAGTAAACATAATCTATAACAAATATTTTTCATCTACTTCAAAATTTAAGACTAAAAAAGAATAATTCAAAATTTTTTCTCGATAATTCACCTATATGTTTCTTTTAAGTATATGCTTTAAAATGTGTCCCCAAATAATCATTTTCATGTTTTATTTCTTCAAATCTTGAAGTAGATTCTCATTGCCGTTCTACGGCAATCCCTTTCTCCGTCACTGCACTAACCCTAAAGCATCCCCAGACAACACCTCCGCTAATATTACTTTTTATATTCGTAGGACGAGGTGTATAAGCTCCACCATCAGTTCGCAGTTGTCGTATCATCTGATCATATATATCGTAACAATCTTTAGAAATAGACATCATGTGTACAAATAAAGAGTCTAAAGCATAATAATCACTACCCGGAGGATCATAGCTGGCACCTGCATCTCCTTCTCCAACAAGAAAATCCTTTACCTCTTCATCCAGATATTTATCACTTAATATGGAAAAATGCGCGCCCGGAGCACCTTGAGTAATGTCATCTAAACTACTATAATGCGGCCCTCTGATACTACTACCGGTATATGTCAACATATAATAATTATCTTCTTCCGGCCTATTGACAAAGCTAATGCAGGGTGCCAAGGTCTTACCTTTAACACCCAGATCCACTTCCAATGCTTTCAAATCTGTAATAGATGTTCCAGGCACCATCATCTCCCGTGCTGAGTAATGCTTATCTTTGTATTTAATATCAAGAGTATAAGTGTGCCCTTCTATCCCATAAAGCCGGGTTGTAATATACAATCCTTCGCCATTTCCCGAATAACGCGTCTCTGTTATCGTCCTCTTCCGATAATAATCATAATAGGATATATACATGAAAACATCATCACGATGAGGCCTACAGGCAGGTTGCACCAACGTATCTTTAATACCAGTAGTTACATCCGTAATTATAACTTCAGCTCCGACAATATTTTCATAATGAATATATTTTCCCGACAGCTTATTTTCCTGCAAACAAGAAGGGTGTGTAAGACGAAAGAAATAAGGAGGAGCCAAATTCGTAATATAACCATCAAAAACAATTCCTTCAAGCATCCCCGCATCAGGCTTCAGGGTCATTTCTTCTTCACAAGCACAAAACAGGCCTATGCCAAACAGCAGTAAACACAATTTATAATAAATCTTTTTCATCAGCTTCAGAATTTAAAACTATAGGATAGAGAAGGAGCAATTCCATACAAATACATCTTATAAACCTGAGGTCTCATCGATCCTTTTCTAGCAGCATACATAGAAAATACATTCTTCCTATTGTATATATTGATGATCGATAATGAAATATCTCCTTTCAGCCAATGATATGTGCACGACATATCCCACTGATGGAAAGCCGGCGCGCGATAACCATTACGAGAGGAATAAATATAGTACAAAAAACCGTCGAATTGATATTGCCCGACAGGCAAGGTCAGATTCATCCCGGAGCAATAAGAAAAAGTTGAAGATAAATCCCACTTGGGGTTTATAGCATAGTTCAGAAATAACTTCAGATTATGCGGGCGATCCAGTATAGAGGGATATTGCTTTCCCTCTTCAATACCCGCAATACGATTGTATGATCTGGAGTAGGTGTAACTGATTCTACCGGTAATGCTACCACTGTTTTTCGCCAAGGAGCACTCTACTCCATAACCATTCGATTCACCTGTCAAAACCTGTTCTTCTATCCGATTGTTAAGAAACAGATCTGCGTTATCCTTATAATCTATTATTCCATCTGATTTCCGATAGTATCCCTCTACAGAAAACGTATACCTCTTATTCCACAAATCCCTTTCATACCCTCCTGAAAATTGCCTCATTGTGATTGGCTTTAATATAGAGTTTACCGGTAACCACATATCAGACGGAAGTCCTACCGAAGAATTAGAAAGCATATGCAAGTTTTGTGAAGCCTGGTTAAAAGAGACACTCAACCGACTATTACGATCCAACCGCCAGGAAAGCTCTGCACGAGGTTCTGCCAGAAAGAATGTATGCGACTTATACAACACACTACCAGAAGTGCATAAAGCCGAAAGTCTGACTCCGGCATCCAACTGAAAATCAGACCAGAAACGCCATTGAACTTCTCCATACAAAGCTGCATCCAGCATTTTACGACGCTCCATTCGGTAGGGTACAACATTGGACATATCTCCGTATTTTCCCACACTACCGGGCATCGTACTGAATACATGTAAAGCCGATCCCGATTTTATTCTCAAAGTATTGGAAGGAGCATATTCCAGATCATATTTCAACTGATAAGACTGCATATTCGACTTCCAGAGATACCGCAATCCATCCCTCAGTGATTTATAACGATAATAGTAGTTACTAAATATCGCACTGCAATTGGCATACACTTTTTCATTGATAACGTGATTCCATCTTAATGTAGCCGTTGCATTGCCCCAATCCATGCCATATCCCTGCACCAAACGATCAAAAACCGTATGATCTCCTCCGCTATAGACAGAGAAATAAATCCGGTCCCGGTCACTCAATACTCTATTCACTTTGGCATTCAGATCATAAAAAGTCATTTGTGTACTCTTCAGTCCCGGCTTCCCCAATAAACTTACAATCACTCCCGGATAAGCCACCCTACCAGACATCAGGTATGATCCTTTTCCATCTTTAAAAGGTCCTTCCAACATTACTTTAGAGGCTATTAGTCCTACCGTTCCGCTCCCTTTTCTCTTTTTACTGTTTCCTTCCCGCATCCTCACATCAATCACAGCAGAGCTTCTACCTCCATAGGTCAATGGAAAGTAAGACTTATAAAGGTTTACCTTTTGTATAGCATCATTATTAAACACCGAAAAAAACGAAAGAGCGTGATTGGGATTATAGACTACTGCTTCGTCCAACAGTACCAGATTTCCCCATTGGTCACTCCCGCGAATAGAAAGGTTATTTGTTCCTTCATTTCCTGCAGCTACTCCCGGCAAATATTGCAAAGCCTTCAGCAAATCAGGCTCACCTCCCGCTACCGGAATGGCCTTAATATCTTTCTGTTCAAGCTTAAACTGCCCGGAATGCATACGGGTCCCTTCAACTTCAACTTGTTCAAGTTGGTAGTAATCCGGTTGCAACATAAAATCAACCGTTTTATTAGTACGAATGTCCAAAGTATCTGTACGAGGCTTATAGCCCAACATGGAACATTGAAGAATACAGACACCCTCTTTCACCCGTATTGAATACAAACCATATGCATTGGAAGTTACTCCTACCCCTGCTTTTTTATCTACTATATTCACGTCAGATAGTATCTCGCCGGTAGAAGCATCTGTCACCCTCCCACTTACTATAAGATTCTGAGCTATGGCTGAGATACCTATAGATAAAAAACAGATAAGTAGTAACTCTTTTTTCATAGTGCTTGTAATTCTATATCCAACAATCTGGATAGTTCTTCATAGGAATTTGTTATATATATCAACCTATTATTAATTACAATGGTAGGAGTAGCAAAAAGTCCTCTTCTCATCAATTCATTTATATTCTGATCCAATCTATCATAAATAGCAGAAGATGATAAATCTTCCTCAAATTTATCAACCTTTAATCCTGCATCCCGTGCCAGATTAAAAACGAATGCAGAATCAACGTGTCCACCATGTTCAAAAATAGAGTCATGAAACTCCCAAAACTTATTTTGATTTGCTGCTGCTTCACAGGCTAACGCTGCAAACGTAGGAGCATCTGAGAAATTTATATATCCAAATCGCACTTTCTCTTGATATTTATCGAAAATACGGTTCAGTGTTTTATGAAAATCCACACATCTTTCACAACTAAAATCTGAAGCAACAATCAAGCTCACAGGTGCTTTCTCATTACCTCTATAATATGTACATAAATCTTCCACAACACAATCGGGCCTTTTAGGAGGATATACATACTTTTCTATTTTTGCTGCTTTCGTTAAAGAATCCACTAATTCGTGAATAAGAATAGAACGTAGTTTATTTTTTTGTAATACACGTCCTTCTATTGCACCACTATTAACAGAATACAAACTCTTCTTATCATATAGCACCTGATCATCAATCAATCCATAACGTTTAAGTAGACTATCTTCACCACCGAAAACACGTCTTGCGATATATTCATCAAGATAATGATCCACTGTAAAGCCCATTCTATCCGCCTCACCTTCAAGAAGCTTCTGACTTATCAGATTATCCAACGCTCTACATTTTATATCATAAGCAAGGTTCAATAAATCATATGTTTCCTGTTTTGTCAATTGAGATAATTCAAAAAGAGAAATTTCTTCCCCATTCACCTCTGCAACAATATTTCTCTTTTTATCAATAGAACATGACAAGATCAATAAGAATAATAAAGGTAATAAAAAAAACTTCATATCAACACCCCAATATTTAAAAAAGGCCATGCTTCTTGTTGTCACAAAAGAAACATAGCCAATTAATTTATATATAACTAATAAACAAAGCTACCTTCGGTACTTAAACCAATACAATATTCAGTATTCTCACCAACTAAAATACCATAATGGTCACGCCCCGATTCATTGAGTAAATCTGTATATACTCCATTTTCATATAACTTCACCCAATTCTTGTTATTTTTATCTTCATCATCTACTAAAATTCTTCCACAAGATTGCGAAGGAAGAACAACAAGGCCATATTGAATATACGCAGGTCCTACCGGCACATTCCAAGGTCTATTCCCCATAGGTTCCCAGGCAAGCACAGCATCATCTTTTGTAACAGATGTAAATTTCCCTACAAACCAATCTGTTTGCTCAGCACCATTTATATAAACTTGGTTACTGGGGTTACTATCTTCCACATCATGGTGACGTAGTACGGCTTTATTCGAATATGAATGACTATTTATTAAAAGAACACCTCCGGGATAGAATCTATTTGCCTCTGTCAAACAAAAACGGAATGAAACATTGCCATTTTTATCAACAGAAGAATCACCGACTTTACCAGTAACCTTTGAAATAGTTCTCTTATCCTCACAATCTAACTTAATTTCCAATTCCTTATAAGAACCACAAGAACCAACTTTAAAAACACCAACAAGACCATCCAGTCCATCAGCAGAACGGGTAACCCTCTCTTTTGCATTAGACTGCCTATTCATCATCTCCGTTATATACTTATCCATCGACTCCTTTATCGTAGCTTCATCCGCTATGGTCTCTATCTTAGGACCGTCATTATCATCGTCTAACCCTTTTGAATCTGCTTCAGCTAACTCGTAAGTTTGATTCAACTCTATTAAAGCCATCTCATTATCTCCCAACAAACTATTCTCACTACAAGAAGAGAAAACAGCTGCCCCACAGAGCATAAGTAAAAAATTAAAGTTTTTCATAATACATTTTTTTTTGATTAATAATAATATAATCTCCTAACTGACATATTAATTCAGAAAAATCACACATATACAGGCAACAAAGAATAATAAAAAGATGTCTTACATATAAATAATTAAAAGAAACTTAAGTATCCCTCCTCCAGATTTCTTTCAATATCAGCATTTCAGACATCTTCTTAAAATTGTCTTACAAGTATATGATAGTTATTTCATTGCTGATAAATTCACTTTTCCATACTTGTAACCATCTCCTAATTCCAATACTAACACCATAGTACTTTTTAAGTAGATATACATCATTATAACGAGAATTCAGCCCATAAAGCAGTAGCATCCCCCGTAACCTCCAATCGATAATCACCAGCCTCTTCTGCATCTAAGTTTATAAATACCACCTCCGGCGTAGCAAAATTTTCAGAATAAACCACTTCGCCCGTAGAAGCATTAACTACTGTAATAATAACATCTTTAATGGAAGACGAAAAATCAAGACGCATCGTTTTCTCACACATGAAAGCCTTAACAGGAGTAAGGGCTGGACTACGCAGTATTGTATCATCACTTGAATTTGAAGAATGCCCTCTTAAAGGGATCGAATACCATACCAGTCCATTCGTTACATCATCTTTTAGAACTTCTTCAGCCGCAACCGGCTGGCTATACAATGCAGTAGAAATAATGAATAAAAAAAAGAATAATTTTGCCATAATATTTTTGTTTTATATTTACTGTCAAAATTACACGATTTATTCACAAATTAGGGTATAATACATGTGTAGTTATTTGTTAAAGCGCAAATCAATAAATAATTGATTCACAGCAAACTAACAAATAAAATAAAAATAGATAAGTGTAATTTATATGGATACTCCTCTAATTTCAATCAATATGCCTTAATAAAAGTCTCCAAAGATGAAGAAGTATCTAACTCGGTTCTTTCAATCACCAGATCACGCCGCTTATACATCATATTAATGGTACGTCCACAAAGACAAGCAATATCCGAATATTTAAATCCCATTTTCAGTAAACAACAAAAGTGAATATCATCTTTCTTCAACATAGGAAATTGATCGGACAATCTTATGGTAAAGTTATTAGTAACATCATCCAACTCTGATATTATCTTTCCCCAAAGCTTAATATCTATTATTTCTTTTGATCCTTTCTCATCCTTATTTCTCTCTATCATTAAGGTCAAGCTCTTAAAGACGGGAAGAGCATGAATTAGTTTATCAAGCAAATTGTCTCTTTCAGCATATACCGTTTTTAATTGCCTATCCAATACATAGATCTTCGCTTTATCTCCTTCACACTGCTCTATAAGTTCGTGCAAACGTTGTATCTCAGCCAATTTATTATTAAAAAGTTCTTTCATCGAAGATCGCTCTTCATTCAATTGCATGAGTCTCTTATGATATTTTTGTCGTTTACATACAAAATAGATCAACGATGATAATAATATAGTAACAATGAAAGAGATAGCGAACCATTGCCACTTTGCAAGAGATTTATACTGAATAAGATATCGCTGGTGTATCATTCTTTCCAGACTCTTAATTGTTTTTACCGGATAAGATAAAGTAGAAGCCAAATTATCATAAACAAGGCAAGAGTCTTTCCATTGAAGCGATTGAAGCAGAAGCCCTTTCTCTGCTGCCATATTACTAAGAAGCCTATACGCCCAGTACTTTGTATGATAATTAGGAGAAAGCAAGCTCTTCTTTAAATAGAAATTTGCAGAATCATTCTGATTCAAATGATAAAAAGCATCACCCAATATTAAATAAGCATCTATCTTTTTAATAGAATCCGGTTGAGTATAAATATATTCTCGCCCGAGTTGTATAGCATCATCGTATCGCTCCATATTACTATACAAAAATAACAATGAATTAGTAGCTGCTCGTTTTACAGACATATTGTTATTACTTTCTGAATATTCAAAAGCCATCAATAACTTTTGCTCAGCCTCCTCATAATAATCCTTACCTTTCTGAATAGCAATAGACGCTCGATTAATCAATATAAACGCCCAATACAAAGAGTCTTTCTTTGATAACGCCACTTCTTCTGCTCTCTGATAATAAGAATCAGCTTCATCAGGCAAATCATGCTCCTTTAAAAAATGCCCTAAATTAGCAGCAGACAAACAGATAAAATCAGAATCCTTCACACCCTCCGCCAATTGTAAAGCAATCAAAAATTCACCTACAGAAGCAGATACACTATCCATATCCTGATAAACCCGCGCCAGATAATAATGAGCTTTCATTCGCAAAATATCATTATTTCCCGAATCATAATAGTCCACTACTTTATGCATCACTGAGTCAGTAGTGTGTTTTATGTAATTCTTGTCTCTGGCTTGCGTTAGCAATAATGCAGAATATGCCCTGTCTGCCTGTAAAAGTGTATCTGTATTGTCAATGCTTTCAAGCAATAAAAGAGCACTATCAGGATGATTTGCCATCAGTGAATCAGCATGTTGTAATACAACAAGTTGATTATTGCCACCAGAAAAGTGACAAGAGGATAAAGAGAGTCCTACCAGGACAAATAAAATAGCGCGTCGTATATAATGATGTGTCATAGCTGCAAATATAGAAAACCTTTGGTTATTTAAAGATAAATGCCTAAGAATATATTCTTTAAGGATATAAATTTATATACCTGAAAAGAAAGAAGGAGAGCGTATGTACAAATGTAAATACAAGAGTTTAAGTTTCAAAACATCCGGATGTTCTTATATAAAACATCCGGATGTTGTAAAGCAGAACATCCCCTTGTTTTCATTCAAAACATCCGGATGTTTTGAAATCATCTCACAAGGAAGAAGTACAGAAGAATAACGACTCTTACAGCTATAAAGAACAGTTGTTTTACATGGTAAAAGTACATAAAATGTAAGCTCTCTAATAACTTTATCTCATCCTATAGCGTTCTCAATATATTTTGATGGTGGAACATGATAGAACTCTTTGAACTTCTTTCCGAAGTATTTGGCATCGCAATAACCTAATATTGTAGCTACCTCCGTAATACTGTATCGCTGTGCCGCGAGTAAGATTCTGGCTTTATCCATCTTAAAAGCAAGTACATAGTCTTCGGGGGCTTTCCCAATAATTTCCGTCATCTTACTATAGAATTTAGTACGACTCATACCCATGTCTTCACCGAGCATTTTTATCGTATACTTTCTTTCAAAAAGATTCTTCTCCAAAAGTTCTTGTACTTTATTCATAAACCGGATATTATCGTCATCCGTCATAGCTATCTTGGGAATAACGGTAGAAGAACTCTTTGCCAGAAGCCTTTTGATATGTTCACGTCGTGAAGTATGTCTGGCTATGAGTATCCGAATATCTGCTTTGAGCTTACATATATTAACCATATGCAACTCCAACTTATCAGCACCACAATGAATGTGTGCAAGGTAGCTTTCATTATCGTCAGAACTTATCAAAAGGACAACAGGAATATTAGACATGTTGATATCCGACTTTATTTGAGAGCAGAGTTCATCTCCATATATACCATTGACAGTTTCATCAATAATAATAGCATCCGGAACAGCTTGACTGGAGAAAGAGAGAAACTGTTCCGGTTCTTCAAGAGTCGTTATCCGAAAAGAGCGTGAGAGCACCTCGTTCAGATATTCACTTAGCTCTTTATCTGCCATCACCAATAGAACAGATGGAGCTTTATCGGACTCCAGCGATAATTTTATATCGTCAATTTCACCCTCACCGTTAGAACGGATAACTTTACAACTCTTCTCTGCACAGTTTTCTGCCACCGGATGTTCCGTCATATTACAAGTGCAACTTATAGGAACAGTAATTTGAAAAGTAACTATCCGCCCGCGACTACTCCCCACCAGTTTACCACCATGCAAGCGGATTATCTTTCTTATGAATCGAAGACTTCCGCAACAATGTACCAACGTCAGTCCGGAGATCGGCGTAAACATTCTTTTGTCATTACCTTCACACTTTGGACAATTGCTTATTCTCAGACTCCAACGATTGCTAAGACGTGACACTCCAATATTTATACAACCATCGCAAGGAGTAATATCAATTATTTTGTTCAGTAGACACTGAAGAGCAGCAGTCATAGCTGTTTCATTCACCCGGCAATTAAAATAAGTGAAATTTTTACTGACATTCAATTGTACACGATGCATATTTGCATATGCACGACATTGGTGGGTGACCAAATTCAGATAAGTATAAAGTTCAAACTCTGTAGTGCTGAATCCGGAATCTATTTCTTCTTTCATTTTATTGAATGCAATAACATTTTTATGACAGCTTATGACATAATTAGTGTGTCCGAGTGCCCGCTTTACTTTATCCGCTACAGCCTCAGGAATATTATCAGAAGTAATATCCTCCAACAGGTGCTGTATAAGTGTCATCGGAGTTTGGGCCTTATCAATTATACTCAGTGAAATGCCTAACTTTTCATGGGAAAGTAATTGTTTGTTATGTACCATCCTATCATATGCTATCAGGGATATAAATATTCCTATCATCAGCCCTTCAACGGGATACAATAATAATGTTGGCCATAAAGATTCCAAAATAATGGAAACTACCTGATGTTGGTCTGTAAGGTATTTACCACCTTCCAGTTGAACAGAGATTAGAGGATTAGGATAAACATTAACGGGTCCTGCACTCAGCAAAACAAATAGTACAATTATAGAATTAAGTATCATATGATTAAGTAAATATTAAATTATTTATTCCTCAAGAAAGCTGTGATCTCCTACGTCATATTATCTAAGGATGATTTCTTCGTACTCTTCCGATGCAAGTATATGGCTTTTTATACAGCCGGGATGGGCGCTATCTTTCAAAATATATAGGTAATATTTACCCGAGAGATATTTTGTGGTGGTTTTAAAAATGTAAAGAATTTCCTGAATAGGTGAATGATTATGGCCCAATTTCGAAAAAGTATAGCTTTGAAAACTGAGTTTTAAAATTATGACTTATCAACGGGATAAATATAAAATACAAGTGGAATTTTATGTTAAAGGAAAGGCTGATATTTCATTGTTTATCAGACAAATAGAGATAGGGAGCCTTGTAATGATATGTAGTTTCACTTAATTGATATCTTGTATTTGTATCTGAATATTTTCAATTTATCTCTTAAAAAAAGAAAAAGTAAAAGAGATATTTTATAGTAACAAATATACACAACAGAAAGAGGAGAAGGGTATTAAAGAAACATATCGAAGTATCAGAGATTCTCATATAAAGAGGAGAGCCGCCTTCTATTGCCAATGGCATAGAAGAGCGGCTCTCTATAAATAAATAGCTGTAAAGCTACGCTGATTACAAACCGAAAGCAGCTTTTACTTTGTCTACATAGTCCAGTTTCTCCCAAGTGAAGAGTTCTACTTCAACAGTCTTGGCAGGCTGATAACGAGAAGAGAAAGTCTTGGTTACCAGACGGGGTTCACGTCCCATATGCCCATAAGCAGCAGTTTCGCTGTAGATAGGATTACGCAATTTCAAACGTTCTTCAATAGCTTTCGGACGAAGATCAAATAGTTCGTCAATCTTTTTAGCTATCTCACCGTCGCTCATTTTTACATTACTGCGTCCGTAAGTATCTACGTAGATATTAATAGGACGAGCCACGCCAATGGCATATGATACTTGTACGAGCATCTCATCCGCCACACCGGCAGCAACCAGATTCTTAGCAATATGACGGGCAGCATAAGCAGCACTACGGTCTACTTTACTGGGATCTTTACCAGAGAAAGCACCACCACCGTGCGCACCTTTACCACCATAGGTATCTACAATGATCTTACGACCAGTAAGGCCTGTATCACCATGAGGACCTCCGATAACAAACTTACCGGTTGGATTTACATGATAAATGATATTGTCATTAAACAGAGCTAATACGTCTGCATGATGGATAGAAGCAATCACACGAGGCATCAATATCTCTATAACATCTTTGCGAATAATAGCAAGCATCTCTTCGTCGGCCCTCAACTGAGCCTCTGCAGAATCGTCTGCCGGCTGAATAAAGTCATCGTGCTGAGTAGATACTACAATTGTATCAATGCGTACGGGTTTACCGTTGTCATCATATTCAATAGTCACCTGACTCTTGGCATCGGGACGGAGGTAGGTCATTTCCTTACCTTCACGACGAATATCTGCCAATACGAGCAGGATACGATGTGCCAAATCAAGAGAAAGCGGCATGTAATTTTCTGTTTCATTCGTAGCATATCCAAACATCATTCCCTGATCGCCGGCACCCTGATTCATCGGGTCTTCGCGTTCTACGCCACGGTTGATGTCGGCACTTTGCTCATGAATAGCAGAGAATACACCACAGGAATTACTTTCAAACATGTACTCACCTTTGGTATAACCGATTTTCTTAATTACTTCACGTGCTACAAGCTGCAGGTCAATGTATGCACTGGTTTTCACTTCTCCCGCCAGCACTACCTGTCCGGTAGTCACTAAGGTTTCGCAAGCTACTTTCGAACTGGGGTCAAATGCCAACAGTTTGTCAAGTACAGCGTCCGATATTTGATCGGCCACTTTGTCGGGGTGTCCTTCAGACACCGATTCGGATGTGAATAAATATCCCATAATAGAATTATGATTTATGAATTATAATTTATGAAAAGATATATAGAGAGACGAGTAGAAATGCCATCCGGCACAGAAAGGAATGTTGTTTTAGCATTTTTTTCTGTGGTTGCAAGCTACTCAAATCTTTCCACATTTCATTTCGAACACAAAGGTAGAGATTATTTCTGATTTATTACTAACTTTGGTCCATATTAACATCATTTTCGTATGAAGAAGAGAATAAAAAGAGTATTGACTTTGCTGGTATACATCGGAGTAACTATAGGAATCTATTATGTGATTTGCATGATAATGAACAAACCATTCACAGAACTACATTATCTGTATGCAGCACTAATAGGTTGCATTGCCTATCTACCTCAATTTATTGCGGAGAAAAAGAAGAAGTAAAAAGCTCTTTCATTGTTTTGTGAAGCACAGGATGCATCACATCGGGAGCTATTTCTGCCAGAGGCTCCATAACAAACCGCCGTTCGGTCATTAGAGGGTGGGGAAGGATTAATCCTTCTTCATTCATAATTGTATCGCTATAAAGCAGCAAATCAATGTCTATCAGACGATCGGAATACACTCCGTCTATAGATTTATTTGTACGCCCTAACTCCCGCTCTATCGTCTGAGTTTTCTTCAAGACCTCCAAAGGTTCAAGAGAGGTTTCCACACAAACCACAGCATTCAAAAAACTATTATCAGAAGAGAATCCCCAGGGAAGAGTGGCATAAAAAGCGGACAGGGAAACAATTTTCCCTATCCGCTCTTCTATTTTCTGTACAGCCATCCGGAGATTCTGTTCTTTATCGCCCAGATTAGTACCCAGGCTTAAATATACATCCACTCTGTCTTCTGTATACTCCATATCTTACAGTCGCTCTGTCAACGGGGTGAAGAATTCAACCTTACCACACTTCGGGCAAACATATAAATCAAATGCTTCCCGATTTTGGAAGAATTCAAACAGATTTCCTAATACACCCATATTTGCCCCTTCATGAAACCGAAATTTACCTGAATAGCGCATTTCAATATCACAACGTAAACAATTTATAGAACTACTTACTTCCTCTTTCTTCTCTGATGGAAATTCTATTACCCGTTTTTCAAAAAAACTATAGTTACAATTCCAACAGATTTCAAAGTTTGGCTCTACTTCTTCATGGCAATTGGGACATGTTCTCATGGCTATATCTTTATATATACAATTAGTCTATAATCAACATTGCATCCCCATAGGTACCAAAACGGTAGCCTTCCTTCATTGCCACATGATAAGCATCCATTACCTGATCATATCCGCCAAAAGCGGCTACAATCATCAACAGGGTAGACAATGGCATATGGAAATTAGAAATCATCGCATTGGCTACTGTAAATTCATACGGTGGGAAAATAAACTTATTTGTCCAGCCTTCAAATTCCTTGAGATGCCCGTCTGTACTTACAGTACTCTCAATAGCACGCATTACAGTAGTACCCACAGCACACACATTTCTACCCAAGTCTTTGGCGCGATTTACCGTTTTTACAGCTTCACCGGTAACAAACATCTGTTCTGAGTCCATTTTATGCTTGGTAAGATCTTCCACATCAATATCCCGGAAATTACCTAAACCTGCATGCAAAGTGATATAAGCAAAGTCGATACCTTTAATCTCCATACGCTTCATTAACTCACGGCTAAAGTGCAAGCTGGCAGTAGGTGCCGTTACAGCTCCTTCGTTCTTTGCAAAGATAGACTGGAAACGTACCGCATCTTCTTCCTCTACCGGACGATTAATGATAGAGTGGGGCAGTGGGGTTTCACCCAATGCATAGAGAGCTTTCTTAAACTCATCATGAGGACCATCATACAAGAAACGCAACGTACGCCCACGCGAAGTAGTATTATCTATTACCTCGGCCACCATTGAATCATCGTCACCGAAATAGAGTTTATTACCAATACGAATTTTACGAGCCGGATCTACCAATACATCCCATAAACGGAGTTCTTCGTTCAATTCGCGTAATAAGAATACTTCAATACGAGCGCCGGTTTTCTCCTTATTTCCATACAAACGAGCCGGGAATACCTTCGTGTCATTGAAAATAAACACATCCTTATCATCAAAATAATTCAAGACGTCTTTAAACATCTTATGTTCTATCTCACCCGTTTTGCGGTGGAGTACCATTAAACGCGATTCATCTCTGTACTTCATCGGATGCAGAGCTATTTTATCCTCTGGTAACTTAAATTTAAATTGTGACAGTTTCATATCTATTCTCCTTATTACGTTAATTATCTTCTGTTATTTCAATCTCTTGCTGGTCTATCCAGTCTGCAAAACATTCGGGATCAAGGCAATTTTCCAGCTTAACCTCACCTACGCGGGTACGAATCAATCCAGTGAGATGGGCACCGCTGTGAAGTGCCTCACCAATATCACGAGCCAGTGCACGAATATAAGTTCCTTTACTGCAAACCACCCGGATTTTTATCTCCATCTTCTCCAAATCACATGTCAGTAACTCTATCTCGTCAATAACCAGCAATTTAGGCTTCAACTCTACCTCTTGCCCTTTACGTGCCAGATCATAAGCACGGGCACCATCTACTTTACAGGCCGAAAAAGCCGGAGGAATCTGCTGAATCTCTCCCAAAAACTGTTTCAATACTTCTTCAATCTTCTCACGGGTTATATGCTCCGTGGGATAAGTTGCATCTATCTCATGTTCCAGGTCATAAGACGGGGTAGTAGCTCCCAATTGTATGGTAGCAATGTACTCTTTAGTATGATACTGAAACTCTTCTATCCGCTTAGTCGCCTTACCCGTACATACAATCATAACTCCTGTAGCCAGAGGATCTAACGTACCGGCATGACCCACTTTTAATTTCTTTACTTTCATCCTCCGGCAGATATGATAGCGTATGTGACCTACCACCTTAAACGATGTCCACCCCAGAGGTTTATTGAAAAAAAGTACTTCTCCTTCTTTAAAATTCATTAAGCAATCTCTAAATTATATCCACACATCAACAGCACCAGAATTGTTCCTCCTACGATAATACGATACCAACCGAAAGCTTTGAATCCATACTTTGTAACAAAACTAATAAAGAACTTAATAGCCAGTAACGCCACTATAAAAGCGACGATATTACCAATAATCAAGGCAGACATATTATTCATTAATATCTCTGTTCCGCCATCTAAAAAGAGTTTCAGCACCTTATATCCGGTAGCTGCAAACATCGTAGGAACAGCCAGGAAAAAAGAAAATTCGGCAGCATCCTTTCGTGTCATCTTCTGGGCCATTCCACCCACGATAGTAGCCATTGAACGGGAAACACCCGGTATCATAGCAATACACTGGAACAATCCGATATTAAATGCTTTCTTTTCCGTCATTTTAAAATTCTTATCACTTTTAGAAAATATCTTGTCACAAAACAACATAAATATGCCACCTATCACAAGCATTACAGCTACTACTACGACACTTTCCAACAAAGCATCTATTTCGTCACTAAACAATAGGCCAAGAACTGCCGCAGGAATAAATGCAACCAAAAGCTTCCAGTAAAAATCAAACTTATGCAGAAAGCGTTTAAGGGCTGAAGTATTCTCAGGCAATGGAGTATGATTTAAGCGGAAAAAACGCTTCCAGTATAGACAAACTACCGAAAGAATAGCACCAAACTGAATAATTACCGTAAACGCTTTTACAAATTCGGTACTTTCCACCCCTAACAAAGCCTGTGTTATAATCATATGTCCGGTTGAGGAAACAGGCAAAAACTCAGTCAATCCTTCTACAATAGCAATAATAATAGTTTGTATCGTCGTCAAATCTCCCATACTTATTCTTCTATTTTGGTTTTAGGTTTGCGCAACACTGCGTATATCATAAAAATAAAGCCCAGGAAGCAAACTACCGGTGCTACTTTTATTCTTCGTACACTGAAAATATCCGGTTCAAAAACGGTCTCTGTAGAAGAAGGCCCCGTCATCAGGATAAAACCAATAATTACTACTGCCATTCCGATAGCAAGTAAAATGAAATTGGTCTTGTCAAAGGCGAATTTTTGTTTGTCAGCCATAATGTTATTTACTATTTATTCCCTACGGTTATGACCATTATCTGATCTTTATCACATAGGTACGTTACGATTTACAATTTACGATTGAAATTACACGTTGTGTTATATGTAATACAGTGTACCGGCTTTCATCCTCAAGTATTTATTGATAGACAAATAGGCACACAAGAATGTAATTACGACACCAAATATCAATACCGAACCAGAAACCAGCAACATCACCTCGGGAGTTATCACACGAATCAGTTCCGGCTCATAAGATACCAACCAATAGGCGGTTCCCATCAGGATAGCATCGGCCATGATACCTGCCAGCACACCACTCCAGATATTCCGCCGTAAAAACGGACGGCGGATAAAGCCCCAGCTGGCTCCCACCAACTTCATGGTGTGAATGAGGAAACGCTTGGAATAGATAGCCAAACGTATGGTATTATTGATCAATGCGAAAGAAATAAGAGCCAGCACCACTGCCAAAGCAAGCAATACAAGACTGATATTCCGTATATTTTCGTTCACCAAGTCAATTAACTCGCGCTGGTAGAGCACATCTTGTATATTGGTGTTCTTCTTTATCATTTTCTCTATCTTGGCAATACTATCGGAATTAGCATAATCAGAATGTAGTTTGATCTCAATAGAAGCAATAAAAGGATTATAACCCAGGAACTCTTCCGGATCAGTTCCCATGGCTTCACTCTGCTCTTTCAGAGCTTGCTTCTTTGAAATATATTCTGTTTGTTTTACAAAAGGCTCTTTATCCAGCCTTTTCTGCAACTTCAGAATATCAGCCTCTTTCATATCATCACTGATGAGAACTGAAAAATTAATATTTTCACGAACATAGATAGAAAGATTATGCGCCCCCAAAACAAAAAACACAACGAGTCCCAGCAACAGCAATACCAACGTAGTACTGATACTGGACGTTATGAATTGCATGTCGAAATAAGACACCGAATTATTTTTGCTTTTATTCTTCATCAGCGTTTTTTTCTAAATACATAAATCATAGAACTGCTTCTCTCTTTCTTCGTTAAGGTACCAAGCCACGCCATTGTTCCTACCCACATACCCTTCATTAAGGGGAAGGAACTACCCCGGTGCTTTTCACTCAACATTGACACATAGAATGCATCAAACGGCATCGGATGGCGTGCTGCCATAATAAGCCCATGTTTGGAAGCAAACTGTTGTATCGTAACCGGAGTAAAATGCCATAAGTGGCGGGGTACATCATATGCCGCCCAATATTCGCCATACTTACCGGCATCATACGAAGAGCAGTTGGGTACAGCTACAATAAGAACACCTCTGTCTGTTAAAAGCTCCCGGAGGCGCTCCCAGGTTTCATCAAGATGCTCCAGATGTTCCATCACATGCCACAAAGTAATCACATCAAATGAACCGGGTTCAAACTCCTGTAATTCTTCTTCCCCCTTCACATCCAGCCCGAAATGCTCTTTGGCGAACATACGTGCTTGAACATTCTTTTCGATAGCTTCCACTCTCCAGCCACGTTGCTCCATTGTAGCAGCAAAATAACCCGTCCCTGTACCAATATCAAGTAAACGTCCTGATTTACGATGAGACTCTTTGGCCACAAGACGTGCTTTCTTACCCAGCATATACTTTCGTACTTGATGGTAAATAGCATTCATTACCCCTTTTTTTGTATCGGAATGGGAAATATAATCGGGAGTTTCATAATAGCGTCCTATTTCTGCTTCTACAGGAACACCCTGTGTGAAAGTAAATCCGCAGTCCTCACAGGAAAGCACATCAAACTGTTCACCCGATGCATAGAAATCCGTACAAGTCATGACACGCTTCAAGTGCGTGCCACCGCATAGCGGACAAGCATTTATAGAGAGTTTATTCATTGATTATTGCCATAAATTAAGTGCGGCATTGAGTCACAAGACCGCACTTCACCCGAATTTGGTGCAAAGAAACAAATAAAAAGTGATGTAAGGTAGTTTCTTTGAGGTCTTTTAACAGATAATGCAATCCAAATGCAATATGCTGATAAAAAGTTTATTCCCCTGATGCACTACACACAGGTAAAATCAATATCAGCATAACGAATATTAGATTTTTTATTTAACTTCGTAGCCATATTCAACCAGAATACCTTAATAAGTTTAGACATGGAAAAGATAGAAAAAGAAATAGTTTTATTACTTATCAACGGTAGTCATTCAGCTTTCTCCAAAATATACGTAAAGTGTCACCGGCAATTTTTCCTGCTGGCATTACGTTATCTGAAATCAAAAGAAATGGCAGAAGATGCGGTGCAATACTCATTTATGAGATTGTGGGAAACCCGTGCCCAAATCGATGCAGAACAGGGAGTGGAACCTTACCTGTACGGCATTCTTAAAAACCACCTGTTAAATACCTACAAATATCATCAACTGACTCTCGAAAAAAAAGAAGAAATAATATTGGGAATGCCGCTTTTTGAAGAAGAGAATATTACACAAACCCTGTACAGAAAACAGCGTGACGAAGCTATACAAAAAGCTTTAACCTTGCTGCCACTCCAAAAACGCCGCATTTGCCAAATGAAAATCTTCGAAGGGTTATCCAATGCCGAAATAGCCGAGCAACTCAATATTACCGTAAACACCGTAAAAGTATCCTATTATAAAGCTATATTGTCATTGCGTGAAAGCCTGAACGAAAAAGATTTCATTTGTATCTGCATGGTATTGCTTAGTGCCTCTTTTTCCTAAACTATAACTACACCTCGGTTTGTTTATAAACGTTAAATATTAAAAACCGAGTAATACTTTTCTCCACTACGATTTTACTCTATATACAAGGCGAAAGTAAGGAGTATTTTTCTCATTACAACCTAAAACTAATAAAATGACAACAGAAAACCACTACCCAATCACAGACGAAGATATCCGGCTTTATTTATGTGATGCTTTGTCACCGGAGCGACGGGCTGAAATACGCCGTTGGTTCGGCACTGAGGAAGGACAACTTTATTTATCTGAAATAATTGATGAAGATGTTGCCCGTATTTTGATGGGCGAGGAACTGCAAAGCTCAGAATCCATAAAGATACAGCCACTTTGTATACCGGACCCGGCAGAAAAAAACAAAAAACACCATCAAACAACCATCGGATGGTGGTTACGCCACATCGCAATATGGATCCCTGCCATTTTATTATTAGCCGCCGGAGGATACGTATATTACAATCAAACACAATCTCCCCGATTTGCCGAAATATACGTTCCTAAAGGAGATATGCAAACAATTATCTTTCAGGATGGAACCAAAATTATATTGAATGCTGACTCCCGGCTAAAATATACTCCCGGTTTCAAATTATTTAGCCGGGAAGTGGAACTGGAAGGAGAAGCCTACTTTGAAGTAGCCAAAAATAAAATCCGTCCATTTACAGTACACACCTCAGGAATTGACATAAAAGTACTGGGAACAAAATTCAATGTAAAAGCATACACCGATGAATCGGATATTACTACCACGCTAAATCAGGGTCATGTCCGGGTAAGTGATATCCGGGGGAAAAGCCTGGAATTGTTTCCGGGAGAACAAATTATCTACGAAAAGAAAAACGGAACAATGCATAAGCGTTCTCTTGAAAATGTGTCGGACTACTCAGGCTGGAAGACAAACAGCCTATACTTCACAGACACTCGCCTTGGTGACATATCCAAAGAATTATCCCGCAAATTCAACAAAGAAATTGTACTGATGGATCAGTCTCTGGAGAATTCAATATACACAATATCATTTAATAACATGCCTCTGGATTCAATTCTGGAAGATTTAACACGCATTTCTCCGATTAAATATGAAAAGATCAACGACAAGATATTAATATACAAAAGAAAATAAAAAAAGGTAGCCAATAAAGGAATAGGGCCCTTCCATCGACTACCAATTTTATTCATATTAAAATTCAAAACAAAAGTATGAAAATTTTGCCAGTTTTTATCAGAAAACGAATGATAAAGATTCGATTTTTTAATATTCTTAAAAAAGAATCACATTCATTCGTTCTAAAAGTCACAGTAGCAATACTATTCCTCTCCAACACAGGAATGCTTTGTGCTCAAAAGGTTTCGGTCCGGTACAAAGACGTACCCTTAAAAACCGTACTAAATGATGTTGCCAAACAATCTAAACTTCGCTTAGCATACAGCGGCAGTTTCACGGATTTGTCAGTGAAGGTTTCGGTACAGGCATCCGCAAAAGATGTAAAAGAAGTACTTTCCGAATTAACTCAAAAAACAAATGTAAATTTTGAGATACGGAACGGAAGTATCTACATTTTTCTGAAAGAGCCTCCTCAAAAAGAACCAAAAGAGAAAACAAGCTTCTCGCTGTCCGGAACCGTTTATGACGAGAATAATCTTCCTTTGATAGGTGTCAATGTCCTGATCAAAGGTTCCACCAAAGGAACAAGCTCCAACATGGACGGAGAATTCACTATTACAGCAGAAAAAGGGGATATTCTTGTATTGTCATATCTGGGGTACACTTCGAAAGAGTTAATAGTCAAAGGTAAAGAACCGATACGGGTAATCATGTCGGAAGATACCAAAGTACTTTCAGAAGTAGTAGTAATCGGATACGGTGCAGTCCGCAAAACGGATGTGACAGGAGCTATCTCCAGTATTAAAATGGATGAATTAAGTGTCACCACTCCAACACTCGAGCAAGCATTGGTAGGGCATGCCGCAGGTGTCGAAATTAAACAGACATCCGGAAGCCCGGGCGAAGGTTTATCATTGCGGGTTCGTGGAGTAGGTTCTATCAATGCCGGTTCAGAGCCACTTTATGTAGTTGACGGATTCCCGGCATCAAAAGATGTATATATCAACCCGAATGATGTGGCTTCCATCGAAGTGCTCAAAGATGCAGCATCAGCAGCTATCTATGGTTCACGTGCAGCCGGAGGCGTTGTTTTAATAACAACCAAAAGAGGCACAAACAGCGGACGAGCAAAAGTAGAATATGATTTTCAATACGGTTTTCAACAGGTAGATCACAAAATAAAAATGCTGGACGCTTATGGTATGCGCGATTTCTCAATAGAAAGTGCTAACAATGCCTATCGTGACTGGTGTATCAAAAACGGGAAGGAATACAGTCCGTTACATAATAATGAGTACCGTATGTCTGTTGCAGGAGCAACCAGTGGAAAGATTTTCCAGATCCCCGATATCTTCTTCAACTTCGAAACAGGACAACCCATCGAACCGGCTTATAATACAGACTGGCAGGATGCTATATTCTCCACAGCCCCCATTATGAAGCACAATCTGAATATTACCGGTGGTAATGACCGGGTAAAGTATATGGCCAGTGCCGGATATCTGGAACAAGACGGTATTATCGCACCATCTTATCATCACCGGTTTACAACGCGCTTCAACATTGACGGTAAACTGACTGATCGTTTGAGTATAGGGGTTAACACCTCAGCTTCCTATACCAAAAACCGAATTGTACAAGCAGAAGGACGTCATTACAATGACGGTATCATTATGAGTGCTCTCGTGATGTTCCCGCAATTCCCGGTATATAATACAGATGGTTCATATGCTGTAGACCAACAGATGCAGTATGCGAAAAAATATTCCATAGCACCGGCCGAAAATCCGGTTGCCTTGGCACATGAGATTGAAGATTTCCAAAAAAGATATATGTCATCCGTCTCAGGATATCTGGACCTGGAAATTGTAAAAGGCCTAAAAGCAAAGATCTATTCCGGAATGCAATACATATCCCAGACAGAAAGTTATTACCGCCCATCGACAGTAGGAGGTACTATCATGAACACCGACGGAACAACGGCCGGTAGCGGATATGTAGGCGATCAAAGGCTTTCAAGGGCTTCTTACAGTACTCAAACCAATCTTGACTGGATATTGGAAGCAACCCTTAATTACAACCGTACCTTCGGAGATCATGGGATAAATATTTTAGGAGGTTACTCTATGCAGGAAAAAGTATATGATAACTCTTCCATCGGTGCCCGCAACTTTGTAGATGACACGATTCGGGAATTAAGTGCCCATGGAACTGCTCCCGGAGACAGTTGGGGAGATACCGATAAGTTCGATTGGGCCATGATGTCTGTATTCGGACGTGTAGTGTACTCCTGGAAAGACCGTTATACATTTACCGGCTCTCTGCGTGGTGACGGTTCATCCCGTTTTGGAAAAGACAATCGATGGGGTATGTTCCCGTCCGTTGCTTTAGGTTGGAATATATCTAATGAAGACTTCTGGACGAATCACATCGGAGAAAATTTCGGAGCAAAGCTAAGAGCAAGCTGGGGTATCAGCGGTAATAATAACATAGGAAATTACGAACATGTAGGGTATATGAGCAATTTAGGCGGCTACGTATTAGGCGGGCAGATCGTTCCCACACGTTATCCAAGTGCTTTCGTCGATAACTTACTGGGCTGGGAAAAAACAGATCAGTATAATGTAGGAATGGACTTGAGTTTCCTTAGAAACCGCATCACACTGTCTGCCAACTATTACAACAGTACCTCAAATGACTTATTGTTCAATAAGCCGGTATCGGCTATTGCCGGAGCAACCCAATATAAGTCAAACCTGTCCAATGCCAAAATACGCAACACAGGCTTCGATATTCAGGTTGACGGCCGTATCCTTACCGGAGTTGTAAACTGGAATATAGGAGCCAATCTTTCTCTGAACCGGAATAAAGTACTTTCGTTACCTGACTCTCAATCCATTGTCAGTATTGGAGAAAGAAGTGCCATCAGCCACATAACAATGGTTGGAAAACCCATCGGTTCTTTTTATGGGCTGAACAGTCTCGGAGTAATTTCAGAAGAAGAGTATCAACGGATATTGGTAGATAAACAACACATTGGCGAAGAAGGTTATCAGCTCACCGGCCCGGCCGTATGGAACTATGAAAATGTACAACCGGGTGATGCCAAATGGAAAGATGTCAATAATGATGGTAAAATCACAGATGATGACCGGGAAATATTAGGAGATAATTATCCGGATTTCACTTATGGGTTCAGCACCAATATCAGCTATAAAGGATTAAGCTTAAGCGCCTCCTTTTCGGGAGTACAGGGAGCACAGGTTATCAGTTTCCAGAATTACTACTTGCTGAATATGGAAGGTACGTGTAATCAGTTTGCATTGGCAGCCGACCGTTACAATGCCGTCACTAATCCCAATCCGGCTATGTATCGTGCCAATATTGCCACCACTAACAAAAACACCTATGGGGTGTCATCCTATATGGTGAACGATGCATCATACTTTCGTTGTACCAACATCACTATAAACTATAACCTGCCTCAAAAATGGGTAGAAAAAATAAAATTAAGAGGTATCTCACTTTTTGCCTCTGTTGACAATGCATTTACGATAACCGATTACATAGGCTATAACCCGGATGTAAATTACAAATCGGGCAATCTGATGCCGGGTTTCGACTGGGGAACTTATCCACTGGCACGAGCCTATAATTTTGGTTGTAAACTATCATTTTAAAAACAGGATCGCATTATGAAAAAGATAAAATTAATAAAGAATATAATCCTCTTTAGTTGTTTGATTACGGGATTTACCGCCTGTGACTTCTTAGAACGTTCCGACCCTGATAAACTCAATAAGAAAGACTTCTATAAAACTGAAGATGATATGTATCAGGCGTTAAACGCCGCCTATGACGGGTTAAAAACAAATTATTACAATAATATGTATTATTGGACTGAAATCAGATCCGACAATACCACCTTGGCATCCAAAACAGCCAATTCGGGTATATACAATGATTTTGACGTATATAACCTGACATCGAGCAATGCAGAGGTACAACGGGCCTGGTACGGAATGTTCACTTGTATCTACCGCAGTAACGTTGTGCTCGATTACATCGACGGCGTACCGATGAGCGATGAGAAAAAAAGCCAATACAAAGCAGAAGCCCGTTTTTTGCGTGCTTTGTCCTACTATAACCTGTCACAACTGTTTGGTGATGTTCCTATTGTAGACAAACAATTAAACAGTGAAGCGGAAGTCCTCAAATACAGTCGTCGTCCGATAACCGAAGTTTATGACTTCATTGTAAAAGACCTGGAATTTGTAACTCAAAGCCAACTGCCGGACAATTGGGGATTTGACGGAAACAATCCCAATTTCGGACGTGCCTCCAAAACAGCCGGATATGCTTTATTAGGAAAAGTATACCTTACAATGGCCAAACGGCTAAATAATGGGGGTACTCAAGACTATCTTCAATTGGCTAAAGAAGCCCTCGAAGCTGCTTACAACGTTCGCCCGTTCGGAAAACTGGAAGACATCGCCTATGGTAAAGTATTCGGTGTCGCCAATATTACCTGCAATGAAATTATATTTCAGGTAATGTATTTGCAAGGAACCGACGAAGGCTCTTACTTTGCGAAAAATTTTCAGCCACTCAATGCCACAGGAATTATTTCCCAGTCGCAAGGTTTGGGAGATAATATTCCGGAAAATGACCTGACTAAGGAATATGAAACCGGTGATATGCGCAAAGTGGTTTCGTACAAGACCTACGGAACAACTCCCTATGTCAACAAATATGTAGATTTAGGAGATTCGCAAGGCCGTGGCGGTTCTTGCTGGATAGTGTTACGTTATGCCGATGTTATTCTGATGCTTGCCGAAGTAAATGAGGCTCTCAACTTAGAACCCGAAGCCATTACTTATATTGATATGATTCGTACCCGTGCCAAATTAAAACCTTACGATCAGGCCTCTGAAACGTACAAAACAGCCTATCCCACTCTCAAAGAGGTCATTCTGCACGAACGGCGTATCGAATTGGCTTTTGAAAACCATCGCTGGTTTGATCTTCTCCGGTTTTATAAGCCCAGTGACCTGGTAGAGTTCCTGAGCAGTAAATCGGTACAGGGGTGTTCCAAACGCGATTTACTACTTCCTATACCTTGGCGGGAAGTGTCCATAAATCCATCCGGAATGTATCAGAACGACGGATACTAAAATCCGAATACTATTTTATTTAAAAACTTTTCCGCAGGGAGTCAACTCTCTCTGTTGGTCCTTGCTATACCTATAAATTAAAATTATTACAATTATGAAAACAAGACTTTTCCTTTTCACAGTATTGGTAATGAACTGTTTAACCGGTTTTTCTCAGAAATATTTATGGAGTAGCCAATTTGGAATTGCCGATGTAGAAACTTCAGCCAAAAGTATGGCTATAGATGCCGATAACAATGTATACCTCACAGGTTGTTTCACCGGAGCAGAAATGACAATCGGTGATAAAGAAGTAACAGGAAGCTCCACCGTAATGGATGCATACATAGCCAAGTTTACCCCCAATAAACAATGCGTATTTGCCTCATCCATTAAAAGTACATCCGGTTCGGTTATTATACAAAGTGTTGCCACAGACGCCTCAGGCAACTCTTACGTCGTAGGCAATTTTGAATCCGACGCTCAAATCTCCGAAACATTTAAAATAGAATCCGACTATAAAGATTTCCTGATCGCTAAATACGATGCGACCGGAAATCCTCTTTGGCTGAAAGGTACCGCTTCCGGCATAGAACCTGTTATTAAAAGTATAGCAGTAAATCAAAATGATGGAAGTTTTGTCATCACCGGAGCTTTCACCGGAAATTTAAATCTGGATATAAACGGAGGTAACTCAGAAATTTCATCCGGTGATTCCGAACTCGCTTTCTTTATCGCCAAATACGACAGTAACGCTAATCTGATCTGGGCAAAAACAATGTCGGGAAGCGGAACAGGAACGGGAAATCTTATATCTGTAGATGAAGAAGGGGGAATATATGCAGCCGGAACATTCAGCGGAACCATTCAATTCGAAATACAATCTATGACGGCAGCTTCTGTAGAAAACACAGACAATTTCCTGGTTAAATATTCAGCTGACGGAAATCTGATTTGGGCACGCAGTTTAACAGGTAGTAAATTAGACGATATTAATGCCATGGATGTAGCCGGCAATCAGGTAGTCATCGGTGGTGTGATACGAAGCGAAGATCTGGTTGTGGATAATGCACCCGAAGTGACCATGAAGACCCTGGACACTTCCGGAAGTTGGAACAGTATGTTGATTGTCTCTTTTGACACAAACGGAAACTATCAATGGAATTATATAGCAGGCAGTATCAACCAACCGACAGATGTCAAAACAGTTGCCATAGACAAAGATGGCTCGATATGGAACGCCGGTACTTCTTTTGGAACTTATTACTTTAATCCGGATACAGAAGACGAGGCAAGACAGTTCCCTTCTAAAGCTAAAGGGGGACAGGATATGTATCTGATGAAATTATCATCAAAAGGCGAAGTACTGATAGGACACCGCGTAGGAGATGCTACCCGGGAAGGCGCGATGGCTATGGTAGTAGGAAATGAAGGGTTATTATATGTGGCCGATATGATATCTACCCGTAGTGGCGGTACGGCTTCTCCCGTAAACCTGTTTGGCGACCCGATTACAATACCAACTATCGGCAGCAATTACAGCGTAGCTTTACTATGCTATCAGCAAATCTACGCAACTCCGGCTGTATTATCTGTCATTAAACCCGGTACGGCTTTCAGTCAGGTTATTAATGCAGAAAATGCCAATGGTGATGCCGAATTCACACTATATTATGGTACTCTTCCCGAAGGGCTCAATCTGAATCCGGCAACCGGCGAATTAAGTGGAACAAGTACTACTACAGGAATTTATCCGATTGTGATCAGCATGAAAGACGCTGATGGAAACGTTGGATTTGCCGAATATACACTTACTGTTTCTACCGGTACCGGACTGAAAGACTATCAACAGGAAGCTATCAGGGTATGGGGAGACCACGGTGCCATCGAAGTATCAACAAGCACATCGAATTGCAGAGTGATGATATTCGACCTGTCCGGCAGATTAGTAATACAAAACCGTTTAAAAGGTAATGACCGTTATACTGTAGACAATGGTATCTATACTGTAGTTGTGGAGGATAGTATCTCGGGAAAAAAATCGGTACATAAAGCAAGCGTCTATTAATATTAATCAATGAAAGAATGCCCGGTACGACCGAATTCCGGGTATTCTTTCCCTACGATATGTATATCATGAACAAAATTCTAATCATCATTATACTCTCTATTTGTACTGTATCGTATGCCCAACAGCCCGAAACGGTTCATCACTTCGGAAGTATAACGACTGCATACGGGCGACAGATAGTACCGGACGGTGATAACATCTGGCTGACAGGAGAATTTAGCGGAGAGCTCATCTCCAATACGGAAACCGGACTGATGTCCGGACTACCGGCTATTTTTGCTGCCAGATATTCGGTACAAGGTATTCGTGAATGTTTAATCAAAATTGAAAATGAATCACAGGTGAAATCTGCAGTATCCGATGAGGCGGGAGTACTATGGCTTCTTACCGGAAATGACGGAAACGAAAAATTATACTCGGTATCTCCGGAAGGAGTGGTGTCTTCATCTGTCTCGTTTGAAAGAAATACAAGCTTTATCATTCTGGATTTTGCATTATTCAACCAAACAGTATATCTCTGCGGAAGTTCGGAAGAGAAGTGTTTCGTAGCTGCTTATACTCTATCCGGAAAACAACTGTGGTATTCTGCTGAAGAGGATTACTTATCCGCCTCCGGCAAAAAAATAGAGATCGATGGTACGGATATAATTATTGCCGGAGAATATCAGGAAACAGCCACAAAACACACAAATATATTTGTTAGCCGTTATAATACATCCGGCAAAAAAAAATGGACTTGCCCGATAATAGGAGCAGGAAATGAAACAATCTCCGACATAGCATGCCTGAGTGACGGTAAACTCATATTGTCCGGTTCTACAACCAGTCAGCAACTCTCCATCGGTTCTTCCACACAAACTACTACATCCACGGGGACGCAGCATGCTTTGTGCATCATACTCAATCCGGACGGTAGTTACTCATCCATATATACAGCCGGAGGAACATCTACAGGCAAAAATACGGCAATCAATACCTTATACGTCAACGATAACGATGAAATATACGCAGGAGGTTATTGTATGGGAAAAGTAATCTTTAACCCATCCGGAGATAATCGATATAACCTCCCTGATAAAGGTGCGAAAGATGCTTTTATCGTAAAATTATCTTCCGAAAATCAGGTATTGAATGTAAAACGTTTCGGTAATAAAACAGACGAGGAAATAACCGATCTATTATTTATACCGGATGCAAAAGAGCACCGTATATTTACGCTGACCAATTTCAAAGAAGCCAACGAATACGGTACTATTTACAATACTACCAACCTGACTCTGGCCGGGACAACCGCATTCCCGTTAGAAGCAATCGGATCGGGTAATAATGTCGTTTTAGCCTCTTACACGCATATTCGGATATTCACCAATCATGTGATACCGGCACAAGAAGGAGTTTCTTACCACAATTGTATTTATCACCGGGGCGGTTCACGAAAAGTGACCTATCAATTACTTTCCGGTCATTTGCCTTCCGGCATGTATTTTTCATCTCAAGGAGATTTATCGGGTACTCCTTCTGAAAGTGGTTCTTTTCCTCTGGCAATACGAGGTACCGACGAACTTGGAGACAGTTCGGAATCCGCTTGTATGTTACAGGTAGAATCTAATGGAGGAGTAGGTTATGCAGAAACTGAAGAGACCAGATTCCAGGTCTATCCGAATCCGGTGGAAGATGAGTTTTTCATTAAAGGTTTAACGGAAAAAATACGACTTCAGATTATATCGGTACAAGGACAATTAATGGTTGACCATACCCTTCAGGATACTTCCGAAGCAGTTCATATATCCCATTTACCTCAAGGAGTTTATATTATCAAATGTATTTCAGAACAGAGTATCCTGTCAAAGAAAATAATCAAAAAATAGGAAAATGAATCGTACTCAACAAAATCGAACGAATCGGACCAAATGGGCTGTATTTACAGCAGCAACTTTAGGTTATGGGCTTTTCTATGTTTGCCGGCTGAGTCTGAATGTGGTCAAAAAGCCAATAGTAGATAGCGGTTATCTTACTGAGACAGAGTTAGGCATAATCGGTTCGGCTTTATTTTTCTCCTATGCAATCGGGAAATTTGTCAATGGTTTTTTAGCCGACCGGGTAAATGTGCGTTATCTGATGGCAGGTGGACTTCTCGTGGCTGCCTTAGTAAATGCCGCACTCGGATTTGCCGTACCATTCTGGGCATTTGTCATACTTTGGGCGGTAAACGGTTGGTTTCAGTCAGTAGGCGGGCCCTGTAGTGTTATTGCGTTAAACCGTTGGTTTACGGAAAAAGAACGCGGAACGGTATATGGCTTCTGGAGTGCCAGTCACAACATAGGAGAAGCACTTACCTTTATCTTCACATCATTCATCGTTGGTGCTTTAGGATGGCAGTGGGGATTTATGAGCGCTGCATGCCTGGGGGCTGCAGGAGTCGCTCTAATATTCATTTTCTTAAAACCGGCTCCTCCCGAATGGAAAGTAATCCCATCCGGTTCTGCAGAAAAGCAAACAACCTCATCCGTTAAAAGTAAGCAGCTTGAAGTCTTAAAAAGCCCGATGATATGGATGCTCGCACTTGCCAGTGCATTTATGTACATCAGCCGGTATGCCGTAAATAGCTGGGGAGTATATTATTTCGAAATAGAAAAAGGTTACAATATTGTAACTGCCAGTACCCTCGTATCAGTCAGTTCGGTTTGTGGCATTGTAGGTACCGTATTTTCCGGTCTCCTATCCGACAAGCTATTCCACAGTAACCGGACCATACCGGCTTGTTTGTTCAGTTTGCTCAATCTGCTTGCATTGATACTATTTCTATTCGGTCCGCAGCACTGTGAGGTTCTGGACATTATTTCTATGATACTGTTTGGCATATCCATCGGTATTCTGTTATGTTTTTTGGGAGGACTCATGGCCATAGACATAGCTCCCAAAGAGGCAACCGGTGCAGCAGTAGGAGTCATCGGAATAGCCAGTTATATAGCAGCCGGCTTACAAGACGTAGTCAGTGGCTTCCTGATAGAATCACGTAAAGTTATCATCAACGGAAACCCTATCTATGATTTCTCCGCCATACGTATTTTCTGGCTTTCCGCAGCTTTCATATCCTTACTATTCCTGATAATAATCTGGAGTGCAAAAAGAAAAAATTAACTACTAAACAATATAAATCATGAAAAGAGTATTTCAAATCCTATTTATCTTACTATTCGTCTCAACAGGAATTATTTCCTCCGTTCAGGGAAAGAATAAGACTACTGATTGTAACATCCGTTTTTGTACTTATAACATTCGGGGAGATCTGCCCAATGACGGTATTAACTCCTGGAAATTCCGAAAAGACTCCTTATGCAAAATAATAAAACATCACGATTTTGATATCGTATGTATGCAGGAAGTATTAGCCAATCAGCTTGAAGATATAGAAAAGGCCACGGGCTATGCTTTCGTAGGAATCCGAGGACTTTACAACCCTATTTTCTATAAAGCAGAGCGTTTTGAACTATTGCATAATGAAATGTTCTGGTTGTCCGAAACAATGGCTCCTTTTTCAAAAGGATGGGACGGAAAGTATGATCGTTATTGCACATGGGCCAAGTTCCGTGACCGTAAAAGCGGAAAGATATTCTATGTTTTCAATACTCACCTCGACCATAAAGGCCGTATAGCACAACAAGAAGGCGCTGCTCTGGTCTGTTCACAGGCCCGGAAGTTTGCCGGAAACTCCCCGCTCTTTATATGCGGAGATATGAACAGTTTCGATACAACCGATGCCTACAAAGAGTATACTTCTCACTATAAAGATTCCCGGTTTATTGCTCCCCATATCTCAGGACCGGTAGGTACGGCTCACAATTTCGGGCAAGTAGAGCCTGTACGTATCGACTACATCTTTGTAAATGATAAAATCACAGTATCAGAATATGAAGCCGACGACGAGCATTATCCAAATGGCTTTTTTCCATCTGATCACTACCCTGTATTTATCAACGCCCGGTTATAACTCAATAAAAAGATCTCAGATATGACTTTCAGAATATATATATCACTCTTTATTTGCCTGGGTCTGTCATGGCTACCGGTACATGGTGAAAATTACGAAACCGAAATTACAATCTGCAGCTTTAATATTCGCGGTTCGAATATGGACACCGGAGTGAATGCCTGGTCGAACCGGAAAAAAATGGTAATCAGAGAATTCAGTAATTCTCAGTATGATATTGTATGCATGCAGGAACCACTTATCGATCAGATACAGGATTTCTTATCCATCGGTATTTACGAATGGCTTGGGGTATCCGGCCAGGGTACACCGGACAACGATGTATTTACTCCCATCTTCTACAACAAGAAAAAACTGAATGTATTGGATTACGGAACATTCTGGTTATCCGAAACTCCGGATATTGTCAGCCGGGGATGGGACGGTAAGTTTCCCCGCATTTGTACGTGGGCTAAATTCAGGGATATAGAAAACTGCCGTAGCTTTTACGTGTTTAATACTCACCTCGACCACGTTGGAGAGGTTGCCAAGTTAGAAGGTGCCCGGTTAATCTGCCGGAAAATAAAGGAAATGACAACCGAAGAAGCCGTGTTCATTACAGGAGATATGAACAGTACTCCCGAGACTCCCCCCATTCACACTTTTCTCAGTGAATTCAGTAACTCACGGGAAATTGCGACAGAGAAATCAGGACCGGCAGGGACAGCACACAGTTATGGTAAATTGTATCCGCCTTCGCAGATAGATTATATTTTTGTAAATGAATATATATCGGTAATCAAAGCAATAACTCTCACTAAAAATTCAGATCCGGTTTATATGTCGGATCATTATCCCATAGTTATTAGTGTTGATTTTTAATAACTTACTATAAAGAAAAACAATGATTGACATATTTCAAAAAGTTAAAGGCCGGCTCATCGTTTCGTGTCAGGCCGAGGAAGGTTCACCCTTTAATTCGCCCGAAGGAGTAGGAGCATTTGCTCAATGTGCCGCGCAAGGAGGTGCTGCCGGCATCCGTTCCTGCGGCATAGAAAAAACAGACTATCTCATCAGACACAGCCATTTGCCGGTAATCGGTCTGACAAAATCTCATTTCCCGGACGGATTTGTACGTATTACCGGTTCATTCAAGGAAGTAGAAGCACTTATTGCAATCGGTACACCACTGATTGCCGTGGACGGTACCTTCCGCCTACGGGAAAATGGACTTACCGGACCGGAATATATCCGGAATCTAAAAAAGAAATATACAGGAGTAAAAATAATGTCGGACATATCAACCGTTGACGAAGCCATAGCATGCCGGGAAGCCGGTGCTGATTGTGTATCAACTACCCTATGCGGTTATACTCCGTATACAGTAGAAGAAACCCATAGCGGCCCTTCTTTGGAAATACTGCGCCAATGTGTCAATGCTCTCCCCGAGTGTCCTGTATTTGCCGAAGGACGCTATAATACCCCCCTTGAAGCTGCGAAAGGTATTGAAAACGGTGCCTGGGCAGTTGTTGTAGGCTCAGCCATTACACGCCCCCACCTTATCACGAAATGGTTTTCGGAAGCCCTGCAACAGGTAAATATTCTCTAACAGTCAGAAACATTAAACAATAAAAAAACATGAATATATTTTTTGGAACAGATGGCTGGAGAGCGCACATTGATACGGAAATAAATCAAGAGACCGTATCAGTGGTAGCCCAGGCATTTGCAGACTTTATACACAGCAATTATAAAGAAGAATTCCCCCGTGTAGCCTTGGCTTATGACACACGCAGGAACTCACAATTATTCGCTACAATTTTTGCCGAAGTACTGTCAGGCAACCATATAGAAGTATTATTATCCGACCGCATCACGCCAACACCGGTATTGTCTTATACAACTTTGTACTCTGGCTGTTGTGCCGGAGTTATGATTACCGCCTCACACAATCCTCCTTCATACAACGGAATTAAATTCAAATCACGATTGGGAGGTCCGTTCAATTCAGACGACACGCGAAAAGTTGAAAGTTATTTATACACATCCCCCATAAGGCGTTCTGTATCGAACATACATTCTATGAATTTTATACCAGCTTATACAAAACATATTGAAAAATTAATTGATTTTGAAAGAATAAAAAAAGCAGGATTACATCTATTGGCAGATAGCATGGGAGGGGCGGGGCTTACGCTCATCAAGGAGATTCTGAATGCCCATAATTGTCCGGCAGATACCATATACTCCGAAGCGTCCGAAACTTTTCACGGACGACTGGCCGAACCGATTGAAAAAAACCTGCTGCCACTAAAGGAAGCATTAAAAGAAGGAAATTTCGCTTTTGGTGTAGCAACAGACGGAGATGCCGACAGGGTAGGAGTATGTCTGGATACAGGTGAATGGCTATCGGCACAAAATACGATACTACTGTTAGTAGACTATCTAAAACGGGTAAAACAAATACCAGGTGGTATTGTAAAAACGTCTTCTGTCTCAGACAAAGTACGCAGTATCTTCGAATCCTCTCAAACACCCATATATGAAGTCCAGGTCGGCTTCAAATACATTGCCGACATCATGACTACACATCCCATAGCATTTGGTGGCGAGGAAAGCGGAGGTTTTGGTTATGGTATGCACATCCCCGAACGGGATGGCATATTCTCTTCATTATTGCTTCTTGAAATGCTTTCCGCATCAGCTTATTGCAAGCTTTCCGACTACTTGGAAGAGAAGCAAAAGAAGATGGGAATCATACATTATGACCGTATTGATATGGTTTATACACAACCGGATAAAAATGAACTGTTACCCTGGTTACATCAAAACCAGCCTCATGAAATAGCAGGCTTCGCAATCCGGAAGATTCTGCCGTTTTTAAGTAGCCGCAATCTTGTAAACGGACTCAAATTCGTTCTTGAAGGAGATTGCCGATGGCTGTTAATCCGCAGTTCCGAAACGGAAGATATCATTCGTTTTTATGCAGAAGGACAGACGGGGGAAGAAGTAGCTACTCTGCTTCAATACGGTCAGAATCTGCTTTTTAAAGTATCCGACAGTATATCCAATCCAACAAGACATTAAATATGAAAAAAATATTTATCCTATCCGTTTTATTCCTTTTTACTATCAGCACACAAGCGGCAAAAGGGAATAAAGACCTGGTAACCATTCAGATTACACCCGATCACTACGATTGGAATTATAAAGTAGGCGAAGTGGCACGTTTCACTATTTCATTATTTCAAGACCAGCAGAAACTGAAAAATATAAAAATAGAATATAAAATAGGTCCGGAAAAAATGCCTCCGACACAACAAGACTCTGTACTTCTAAAAAACGGTTCTGCCATAATAGAAACAGCTGGACTACGCTCCCCCGGTTTCTTATCATGTGAAGTCAGGGCCATAATAGACGGATTTCTCTACCGCAATCTGATTAACATTGCATATGATTGCGAGAAGATACGACCTACCACTCTATTCCCAAAAGATTTCCGTTCTTTCTGGGACAGTCAGGTATCCCGTATGCGAGAATACCCTATGCAATCGGAAATGACATTTATACCGGAAGAAAGCGATGCCGGAATAAAAGTATACCGTGTGAAAATATCCCATTATTCGCGTGGCAATTACCTGTATGGAGTATTATGTATTCCCAATAAAGAGGGACGTTTCCCTGCTGTTTTGCGCCTGCCGGGAGCCGGTGTGGCAAAGCATACCGGAGATAAAGAATTGGCACGTATGGGAGTTATCACATTCCGGATAGGAATTCATGGCATCCCTTTAGACCTAAAACCGGAAACGTATGCAAACTTACAAACCGGAGCACTCAAAAACTACATGTATCACCGTATGGATAACCGGGAGGAATACTATTACAACCGTGTATACCTTGGTTGTATACGGGCTAACGATTTCATTGCCTCACTTCCACAGTATGATGGCAAGAATCTGGCTGCTTATGGCGGAAGCCAGGGAGGAGCACTGACCCTGATTACTGCTGCTCTTGATTCGAGGGTGAAATACCTGGCTGCTTTTTATCCGGCACTTTGTGATATATCGGGATATGCACATAACCGGGCAGGAGGCTGGTTTGGAGTAGAAAAACTTACACCTAAGGAAACACAGACACTGGCCTATTATGATGTAGTCAATTTTGCACGTTTTATTCATATTCCCGGATTTTATTCCTGGGGATATAGTGATGAGACTTGTCCGCCTACCTCATTTTATAGTGCATACAATGTTATAGAAGCCCCCAAAGAGCTTTATCTGCTAAAGGAGACCGGGCATTGGCGTTATCCGGAACAGAATGTAAAAGTCAATCAATGGTTAATAGACAAATTGACCGGAAAGTAAGAAACTATACCATCACCAAAAATGTAAATGTGTCAAAACCCACCACAGAATTCTAAGACCTGACCAAATAATCCGGCCCGAAAAAACAGT
>DXWV01000028.1 GCA_019416685.1 Bacteroides sp. | reverse complement strand
CGGGCCGGATTATTTGGTCAGGTCTTAGAATTCTGTGGTGAAATACACTCAAAACCGTGCAGATCCGAATCAAATAGTATACTGATCTGCGTGATTATGGCAAAATAATCATGTATATTTGCGCAAACTAATTATAAGAACAATATGGCAAAATACAAAAGAATCCTGTTGAAGCTCAGTGGTGAGAGCCTGATGGGAGAAAAAAAGAGTGGAATCGACGAGAAAAGACTCGCCGAGTATGCAGCACAGATAAAAGAAATTCATGAACAAGGTGTACAAATAGGCATCGTTATAGGTGGTGGAAACTTCTTCCGTGGGCTCACAGGAGCCGGCAAAGGTTTCGACCGCGTAAAAGGCGATCAAATGGGTATGCTGGCAACAGTTATGAATAGTCTTGCCCTTAGCTCAGCCCTCGTTGCCGCCGGTGAAAAGGCCCGCGTACTGACAGCTATCCGCATGGAACCTATCGGCGAATTCTATAGCAAGTGGAAGGCGATTGAATATATGGAAGCCGGTGAAATCGTTATCATGTCTGCCGGAACAGGAAATCCATTTTTTACAACCGATACCGGTTCTTCTCTGCGCGGCATCGAAATAGAAGCCGACGTGATGCTGAAAGGTACCCGTGTAGACGGGATATACACCGCCGATCCGGAAAAAGATCCCACTGCTACAAAATTTGATGATATCACTTATGATGAAGTGCTGAAACGCGGTTTGAAGGTGATGGACCTTACGGCTACTTGTATGTGCAAGGAAAATAACCTCCCGATTGTAGTATTCGATATGGATACAGCAGGAAACCTGAAGAAAGTAATCAGCGGAGAAGAAATTGGTACGGTGGTACACAATTGACAATATATATATAAACAAAATAGAAAAGAGGATGTATCCGGGAACTTGATACATCCTCTTTTTCCTTACTTATACAAACATGTATATAGCTTCTTCTTGAAGATGTTTATTCTTTAACTACCTTGAATGACTTCACATCTTTACCACCTTTGGTTACTCGTACGTAATACATACCTTGTTCACCTACGGAAAGTTGCTTAATATCACCCATAACAGCATCAACACCTAATGTTTTCACAAGTTGTCCAGCACTCGTATAAATATATACAACATAATTTCCGCTTTCTGCAAAAACCAGATTAATTACGTCTTTAAATGGATTCGGATACATTCTAAGTTGTACGGTTCCGTTCTCTTCTATACCTGACCCACCAGTACCAATAACCACACAATCAGAAACAGCCATTGTTACTTTTCCATATACATTTTCCAATGTAACCTGTGCATCATAAGTACCATCTGTAGCATAAGAAACCTTAGCTGTACCGACTTCATCATTTTGCTCTTTCATCGTAGCACCATTCAAATTCCATGTAGTAGCAGAGGTAATCTCCATTACACCTGTTCTGAAAGGAACTCCTGTAGACATTTGAGGAGCGGTAACAGGAACATCGTTGTCGACTTTTTCAATCGTTTTTACAGTCGTTACAGCACCTTTATAAGTACCTTCGGAACCAAAGTTTTCAAAATACCCTTCTTCGTCAGGATCCGTTTCAAAATTGAAATAGCCCACTAAACCAGCCGGTAATTCATCAATATCAGGATCAAAACCATTCATTGCAGCTACTACTTCATCGTCTGTAACAGCACGATTATAGAACTGGATTTCATCTAAAGAACCAACAAATCCACTACGGCTTGCAGCACTACCTCCGAAACGAGGAGTCCCCTTTCCTTCATAGGTGTGTGGGCCTGTGTATTGATCGACTAATTTACCATTAAAATACATTTTAGTTGTATTCCCATTAACACTGAATGCAATATGTGCCCATTTATTAGGGATTACTTTATAGTCTTCTGCTATCGTTCCTTTGTTACCTGCATTTCCAAGCAGACGAACCCATATATAATTTTCAGGAGCAATGTCTACCCATACATCTCCCCAAGCATTTTTGGGCCAACCATCTGCATAGTTACGTTGGCTATACAAAGCTGTTCCTTCGGCAGAGGGCTGTACGTTCTCGTCTATTTTCATCCAGAAGGCCACCGTAAACGGAGTCTTATTACAAAGTTCTATCGGAAGAGTAAATGATTGCACGTCTGTCAAATGAAGCCCTCTTGAAACTGTACCATCACGTTTTACACCTTCGTAACTGAAAGTTACATCTTCATTTACGGCAGCAGCTTTCTTATCAACGTTCAAACCTGTCAATTCATTGATACCACCTGTTTCTTCAGGAGTAACCTGAACAAAACCACGATACATCGTTGCTACATCACCAATGGTGACTTCCATATCATAGAAACCAATTTCATCCAAAGAAGTAGTAAATTCTGTAACATTATTAAATGTACCGGCGTCGGCTGCATCCGTGGCTTTCTTCAATTTGAATGTAGCAGGAGCATGAGTCACATCATAGAATTTAACTGTAAATTCCTGACCTGGTTTTATAATCTCTTTATCTATCGTAATTGTCTCAATTGGTTCTATTACGCGTTCCATCTTTTCGGACCAAACGATAGCACCACGCTTACCTGCCGGATTGACTGCACAAATACCAACTTGTACCGTTTCATCTTTAAGAGCAGACGGAGCACCTATAATATAAGCAGCCCAGGAAGTAGTTGCTGTACATAAAACAGGTTCTGAGCTTTCACTTTCGCGTACATAAACTTCGTAATACCATGCATTTACATCATCATTGTATACAGGAGTACCTTCAGCCTCATTGATATCCTTATCACCACAACGCCAAACCACTTTCACATCACTTGAATTGAAATGTCCGCCCAATACTTCTGCATGAGTAATGGTAATATCAGCAGGAGTCATCGTTTGAGCAGGGTCAATGATAGACATCTCACCCAACAATAATTCATAACTTGGAGTGGTGTTCTGTACATCCAATGCAATACATGCAATCTTATCACCCGCATTCACACCTACTTCGCTAAGCTTAACTTTGGCAGTAAACCACTCGCCAACTTTTGTTACGTCCGGTAATGAATAGGAAACAAAATTATTTTCACTACCTGTTTTAGAGAAGCAAAGTGCTAACTTAGGACTTGTACCGCCATTTACCATTTTGTAAGTTATGCTGACTTCACAACCATCGGTGACATCCAATTCCGTCTTAAACAAACGAATTTTAGAATTTGCCGTAGCACCATGAATTTTCAACGCAGAACCACCATACCATGCATCATCAAATGTGAAATCCAGATTAATAGCATCTGCCGGAACCGAAGTGGCTTCAGTCCATGAATTAGTAATCCACCATCTCCATGTTGGCAAGAAGTCTTGCATACCAATATTATACCATTTATTACCGAATGTTGTCACCCCTTCATTCTTAAAGAAAGCACCATTACCTAAGTTAAAACGAGTCACAAACGGAAGAGTATTCAGCGTACTCTGAGCATTTACAAACGCTGCGATACCATGGAAACCTTCCAGGTCGGTTTTACCGAAGCCACGGCGTTCATTGTTTATTGCCGGACAGATAGCAGGATTACGTTTACCTCCGGAGAAGAACATTTCAAGTTTTTCCTGATATAAATTCTGTATAGCTAAATCGGAAGTTCCGTTTTCTGTGGAAGATTGATGGATTACATTATCATCATGAGCCCCCCATAACCCGATAGAGAATGGCTGATCTTTCAATAGTACCCAGTTTCCAGCTGCACCTGCATTGTTATGCAAACCTCGTCCCTGAATATCCATACCTGCATATACATCATAAGTATTACGTTCCAGCTTTTGAGCTGTAGCCAAAGAGGTAGCCAATTTATTCGGATTCCAGTTATAGTTCAAGAAGTAAGCATCTGTAACAGTCTTCCCATCTTTTGAAAACCACTCATCATTTCTATCACTTAATTGGTCTGTCCAGGACACATACCCTTCATTTGTCTGAGATTCATACCAAATCACTTTAAAATGCCAGTCTATCTCTGTAGCAGCATCATGACAGGCAGCAAAAAAGCCTTTCAGATTATCGGCCAAAGTTTGTCCCAAGCCTCCTTCTGGGTTAACGCCTACTCCATCGAGTCCATAAAATTTCAACATCTGAACGAATTTCTTGGCATACTTAAATTCACTCCCCTCCTTCTTAACCAGTTTTTGTAATTCCGGACTTACAGAACCCTCAAAGAATATTAAACAACCCGTCATTACTCCATTTTTATGAGCAACGTCATTGAATACTCCCGGAACACGAATCCAACCATTGGACCAGTTGCCATGATAATCCAGATATTGCCACATACTGAAGTTATCTGCATTAAAATTGTAGCGTGGCAGCGGCCCCCATACTTTAGAGTTCTCCCCAACAGGACACCACCATAAAACTTTGCGTTCGTCACCTCTTGTGGGAACAACTTGAGTTTTGTCATTCTTTATACGAGCCTTAGGACGTACACGTGAAACAAAAAAGTTTTCATCAATATATCCCGACTTATCACTGAAAGGTTTTCCCGGCTCCCATGTATCAAGCATTTCACTCCAACTTGCACCCATATCCACCGCATAGTCCAGTGTATAGGCTGGAGCAGTCTGCGCATTAGCTTCTATAAATAAAGAAGCTAAAATACTTGCAAAAAGTACCTTTTTTTTCATTGCATCATTTTTTAATGGTTAATAATTTATTTAATAGCTTTTGTCAGCTCTTTTTCAATAGCCTGAAATACATAAATCCCCGAACGTCTCATCGTAAATCTCCATTTACCTTCATTTGCAGGAGTTTTAACCTCATCCAGTACCAGTGTATAAATGTGTGTATCCGGATCAAAAAACTCGTTACTTAATGTACGTGTTTCCTTTTTGGTGGTAATAGGAGAAATAATTGAAATTTTATCTTCTTTCTCCTTCACTTGATCTAACTTGAAAAACACTTTGTATTTACCATCAGCATCGGCTGTAATAGGGGCATCATCCAGAAATCCTTTCTTGATAAATTCAAAAGTTGTAAGTTCTTCCTTTAAACCAAACTCCCAGCGTTCAATAAAAAGTTTCCAGGTTCCATCCGACAGGAAATCTTTAGGTAGTTGTATCTGTAAATTCTGAATGACTGCAGGCAATTTTTCGTCATCAGCACCAGTCGCCACTTTCACCTGCCGGAAGTCTTGTGATACAAAAACCAGTGAATCGACAGATTGTCCCGACCAACCACTTGCCTTAATATTCAGAAGATCTGCATAGGTATCTACATCAATTTCCTTATCTGCTAATAATACACAGTTGATTTTCCCTACATTATCTTCTTCTTTATCACGACGTACAATTAGATCCCATTCGCCTACACTCCATTCATCCGTACGGGATGTTGTTATAAATACATGTTCAGGATCATAATTCAATTCACCTTCGGCAGCATCCAATATTTCCGGATAGCTCCAATTCATATACATATTTACACCGTCTTTGCGCAACAGGATTTTATCGATTGGTTGGATACCAGGGAGATAAACTTTAAATGCGACTTCCTGGCCAATAACCACTTCACTTTTCTCTACTTTAAAATCTGAAACTAAATCGGCCATTGAGTAAGAGACTTCTGTGTTATCATTACATGCACACAGAAAGAGACTTACAAACACACTTGTTATAACAATATATTTTTTCATAATTATATTCATTAAAAATTAGCAATATCTATATCCCACCATAAACGGGTTGATTGTTGATCAGGACCATTTAATACCGGTATAGCAGAGGTTTCAATATCCGCCTTATTTTCATTATCTCCTCCCACTGCATAGGGAATACGGCATATCCCAACCAAAGGGTCAATACTTCCATCACCATCAGCGAACGAACCTTTCACCGGCGAAATCATATGGGGATACCCCGTACGTCTCATATCAGCCCATGCAACAGCCGACATCGGGAAAAGAGCGATCCATTTTTGAGTAATGATCTTTTCAAGCATAACCTCTTTGGAGTCGCTGTTACTCCATTTATTGCAAACATTCATAACTCCTTCGGCATTGTTTCGCAAATCATAATAATCTCTGTAATCGACTGATACTACACTCTCTGAAACGATGTACTGATCGTATTTATCACTAAATCCAAATTCTTTAAAACTGGTTCTGATCCCTTCGTTATAGAAATGTTCAGGAGTACCTCCCATTGCCCAACCTCTCAACGCACCTTCAGCACGCAAAAAATACACTTCGGAAACTTTAAATATTTCCAATGGCTTCTGAGAGAAGTTGGTAGAGAGTTTAGAAAAAGACAAGTAAGTAGGAGATGTATTCGGATCTTCGGTTAAGGATCCGTTTCTCATAGATAAATAATCAGAATTTGTATCTAATACTTTACGTCCGGATATATCATAGATATCAGCTGAGTTTTTTGAAAAGAACTCTTCTAACATCGGATGTCCTGTACGCTTTAATATATTATGCAAATTCGCGTTCAAACGACTATCTACCCAACTACTGGATATTTTGAATAAAGGATGCCTATCCAAATACAGTTTATATACATCAAGCGCTATATCATTATCCGAAGCTTCCAAAACACCTGATTTAATAGCTTCTTCTGCTATTCTTTGAGCTTTATCCGGAGCTGCTTTTACCATATTCATAGCCATCCGTAAGCGTAAGGAGTTTGCAAACTTTATCCAGTTATCCACTTTACCACCCGCAATTTTATCCATGGATGAAATCGTTCTATCCAATTCGGCATCAGGATTCTTTTTGTACTCAAGCAAAATGTCAATATCGCGTTGCAAGTCCAAGAAAATGGAGTCGTAAATGTCTTCAACCGAATTGTATGTCAAAGGATACTCTTCTTTTAATACTTTATAATCATTGTATGGAAAAGGACCATGTACTCCTGAATACAAATGGGCTTCGTAGGAATATAAAATATTGGCTATTGCACCAAGAGGTTCAGCTTTCAACGTTTTTGCAGAAGCCATTACAGGTACTACTTGTTGGGCTACCCAAGTCATGTTTGCTTTAGGTCCGGAAGCAAAATCGTCATTTATTACATAGGTAGATTTGATACGACCCTGAAAATTATGCGGTAAGCACATATACCCACAATAATTATCCATATGCAGGTTAAATTGATATTGGTACTTGTGTTCACGTTTATCAATCAGGAGTTCTTGAGCAGTAATAAGTAACCCGGCAGCGGTGGAAATACTTGAGACCGAATCCGTAGCATGCTCCATCGTGGAATTAGACTTCAAGTTGTCAACTACACCATCATAACACCCAGTTAATACCCAACCAGATATTACTGAAAATAATATTATCTTATTAAAATATTTCATATCTTTATTTATTAAAATGAAGCCTTTAAATTAATACCGAAGCTCCGCGTTGTGGGCAGACTGAAACAGTCAATCCCACCAAATCCGTTACTTGTAGAAACAGATACATCCGGATCAACGGGTGATTTTTTATAAATGAAAAATAAATTACGCCCTACAACAGAGACAGATAGATTCTTACCATTGCCAAACAGACTACGGAATGTATATCCCATTGAAAGTTCACGCAGACGTAAGTTGGTTGCATCATAAGTATACTCGGATAATGCAGCTAGTCCACCACCTATTGTTTGATAATAATCTTGTGCTGATGCAACTTGACCATCACCCATAATTATACCGGGAACAGCTTGTTGTACAATATTGCCATCAACAATAGATTCTTTCATATATACAATTCCCCGGTCGCGAGCATCACCGGATCGCTTAGAGACACCGTAGTAATCAAGTTTAGCCTCTGTTAAAGACACGATCTTACCACCAACCTTACCATCAATCAAGAAATAAAGTGAGAAGTCTTTATAATTGAAGGTATTATTCCATCCAAAATTTACTTTAGAATTTGCATTCCCAATATAAGTACTACAATCATTAGTTATCACAGGAGCACCATACCGGTCAGTTATGATCTTTCCATTCTGATCACGTTTTATGGTATTAGCGTATAAATCACCATATGGACGACCCTTTCGATAAATAATCTTAAGACCGGATTCCTGTCCTAAGTCAATCGTAATATCCTTATCATTACCATAAGTTTGTAAGATCTCATTGTCATTATATGAAATATTAAAACCTGTTTTCCAAGACCACTCCTGGTTTATCATCCAATAGTAATTAGTCGTAAATTCAAAGCCACGATTGCGAACACGTCCGCTATTTATCGGTCTCGAACCTGCCGTTGCCGATGACACTGTTAAATATTGATTGTGCATAATACTATTATAGAGAGTCAGATCCCAGTCCCATGCATTATTAAAAAAACGTCCTTCAATTCCCAACTCTGTAGACGTCACGGTTTCTGGTCTCGGATCCTCAAATCTTGTAAATTTTTTCGCCCCATATCCTCCTGTATTAAAATCATAAGGTAACTCATCAAATAAGACATTTGGAATAGAATTACCTACCTGACTGTATGATAGACGAACCTTTAATAAATTCACCTTATCACTCGTAAACTTAAAAACGTCATTTAACAAGACGTTTCCACCCAGCGCATAATAAGCATAACTCGGCGATGTGCCATAAGGTACAAACTGTTGAAATGCTTGTGACCAGTCATTACGAACACTAAAATCAACATAAGCCATCTGTTTATAACCAACAGAAGCTGTTGCATATACAGAATGCTCCCAATTTTTAGATTTATTCAATTCGTTTTTATACAGAGATGGATTCTTGATATTTTGAGGATCGTAAACATTCGGAATAGCTGTTGTATCTCCCATTGTATAATATAAAGATAACTTCCGATTATTGATTTCCTGCATACTTCCACCAACATTTACAGACAGATCAAAGTCTTTTATACTTTTCGCATATGAGATCAATCCGTCAATAAATATCTGTGTATCAGTCTGCCTATCTGTATAATAAACGGAATTATAGAAGTTTTTACCTCTCGTACCATGATATGTCTCTCCTTCATTACGGACATTATTCACATCATAATTCATACGAACCTGTGCAGACAACCCCTCCATGATATTCACTTTTGCAGAAATAGACGTATAAAAACGATCCAGATATGCTGTGTTAATGATACGATTAGCAGTCCAATATGGAGAGTTACCATTTTCTTCTGTTTGCCAGGGCCATACCTGAATAGGACCTTCTCCCGTTTTACGAGGAGTTTTTGTTCCTGTTGAGTTTGTATACCAATTTTCTGAGTTTAATGCATATAATGCTCCATAGGTTTCTTGGTTATCTTTAAAATAGCGAATATCCGCATTACGTGGCATCAAATACAAATTATACAATGGATTACCAAAGTATCCCGAAGAGGGTTTATTCTTAGATTCCTGTTTTACGTAATTTGCAGAAAAACTAAGTTCCAATTTGTCTTTAAACAATTTAAAATTATTTCTAAAAGAAAAAATGTGTCTGGAAAAAGTATTATTAGGCATCATTCCTTTAGCTTGGGTATTTCCATAAGAAAAGTAACTTTGGGAAATTGCATTTCCTCCCGTTATTGAAATTGTATTATTAAAATTCGTTCCCGTCCTCAGGAAATTCCCAATATTGCTCTGCGCACTATTGCGTGCATAAGGAATATCTTCTAAAGTTCGATCAGAAAGACGACCAATAGCCCCTCCCCAAGAGGTTGTAGTTAATCGTCTTGAATAAGTTGGATTTATTATCTGACTGCCGTTCGCAAAATAACCATTTGTGAAATATTCGACTCCTGCTCCATAATTATCCTGAAATTCCGGAGTAACCAAAGGAGTCTCAAACAAAGAACTACTGGATACATCAACAGATACTTTTCCTTCATAGCCCTTTTTAGTTGTAATCAGTAGTACACCATTTGCGGCACGGCTACCATACAATGCTGCAGCATTTGCTCCCTTTAAAACAGTAATACTTTGGATATCATCCGGATTGATATTAGATAGACCATCACCACCGTCATGTCCGCCACCATAAGCAATATTACCTTCGATCTGTCCCTGATTGTGGTCGGCCATAGGAATACCATCCAATACAATCAAAGGAGAATTGGTTCCCAAAATGGAAGCATTACCACGTAATAGAATTTTAGATGACCCACCCGCCCCTGTTGAGTTAGGAGTGATAACCAATCCTGCAGTTTTACCTTGTAACGCATTTATAAAATTTGCATCCTTTGCGCGTGTTAACTCTTTACCGTCTACCTTTTGAGTTGCATATGTCAGTGATTTAGCAGCACGTTCAATTCCCATAGCAGTAACTACCACCTCATTCAGCATTTGGGTATCTTCTTCCATCACAATATCGAAAGATTTAGTATTAGCAACAGGAAGACTTATTTTCCGATAACCGATATAGGAGATTTCTAATACTGCATTGTTATTAGCCACTTCAATAGAATAGTCTCCGTTTATGTCGGTAATAGTCCCGTTAGCAGTACCTTTAATAAGGACACTTACACCAATTAGTGGTTCTCCGTGTGTATCAGAGATATGTCCTTTGATTACACGTTTGTTCTGTGTTACAGTATTTATAGTTTCCCCCTTATTTGTAAATAGTACTAAATACTTGTCACGAATAGAATAAGAGGCACCTGAATTCTTCAATAAACGTGTCATTACGACTGACAGCTTTTCTTGAGAAACTCTAATCGTGACCACCTGATCAGGATTTACATCTTTTGTATTATAAATAATAGAAAGAGAGGCTTGATGCCCGATTTCAGTTAAAACCTTACTCAAAGAAGCATTTGTAAAATCTAAATTCAATAATACATCTTGTGCAGAAGCGCTCAACACTGTTGGAGCCAGAAGAAAAAGGAATAATAGCAAGATTCGACTCTTACTCTTTGTGATTTTTTTCATTTCATATTCTTTTAATGTTAACAATTCCTATAATTATCTCAATATCAAACTTCGGTATAGAAAAAATTTTGTGTGTAATCTAAAGCCCTTTTTATTAAATATTAAAAAAATAATAATATAAACGTTTTATATAATACAATTCATTTAATAAACTTACTAAAGAAAAAGAAAAAAAAATCATTTAATTACATTCCATTATTTTCAGCGAGATGATACGCCACTTCAGCTTAACCATTTCGATTACCACAATACACTTTATTGACAATCTGTGTCTTTATTGTGTATTCTTTGGTAAGAAACTAATAAACTTATACCCACTCACTTCATATACTTTGGGGAATCTATATCCATATTACCTAATAGACACAAATCCCGTATCGTATACTCAAAACATCCGGATGTTTTCCCTTATAACATGGGGATGTTGTATATAAGAACATCCGGATGTTTTACACAACAACATGGGGATGTTCTTAAAAGAGAAGTCTTATAATAAGATGAGCAAAAAGCTACGATACAACCCGATACATCCATATATTGTTGTACTACAAAAAGCTACGAAACTACCTGAGCATAACACCAACCATTCACCGATAAAACAAAGCCGGTTTCCTCGCCTTTTTCATTATTTATAACTAACAGCCTGCTTTCTCTTTCCATTATTGTTGCAGATAAGCAAAAAATAATCTACTTTTGTTCTTCATTCAGTAAATAGTAAACTATATAAAGCAAAAGAATATGATAGACGTAAAGACTTGTATCAACGATTCACAAGAGAAAATGGATATGGCCATTATGTACCTGGAAGAGGCACTGGCTCACATCCGCGCCGGTAAAGCAAGTACCAGATTGCTGGATGGAATCCGTGTAGATTCTTATGGAAGCATGGTACCTATTAGTAATGTAGCTGCCGTAACCACTCCGGATGCACGTAGCATTACTATCAAACCGTGGGATAAAGGTATGTTCCGTATCATTGAAAAAGCAATTATTGACTCTGATTTAGGTATTATGCCCGAGAACAATGGTGAGATCATCCGTATCGGCATCCCTCCTTTGACAGAGGAACGTCGTAAGCAACTGGCAAAGCAATGTAAAGCTGAAGGTGAGACAGCCAAAGTAAGCGTACGTAATGCCCGCCGTGACGGTATTGACACACTGAAGAAAGCCCTGAAAGAAGGTCTTGCAGAGGATGAACAGAAGAATGCAGAAGCCAAACTGCAGAAAATCCATGATAAGTATATCAAGCAGATTGATGATATGCTGGCTGAAAAGGATAAAGAAATTATGACAGTGTAAATTAGTAGTTAAGTAATCAAGTAGTTAAGTAGTAAGTAGCAGATGTTTCTGTTTGTATCCTACTTAACTGCTTGACTACTCACTACTTGACTACTAAAGAATGATGAGAGGACTGGTAATAAAGAATACAGGAAGCTGGTATCAGGTAAAGACTGATGACGGGCAATTTATTGAATGTAAGATAAAAGGTAATTTCCGTCTGAAAGGAATACGAAGTACCAACCCAGTTGCTGTGGGCGACCGTGTTCAAATCATACTAAACCAGGAAGGTACTGCTTTCATCAGCGAAATAGAAGATAGAAAAAACTACATCGTCCGCCGCTCCTCCAATCTTTCTAAACAATCTCACATACTCGCCGCCAATCTTGACCAATGTATGCTGGTAGTAACGGTGAATTATCCCGAAACATCCACTATCTTTATCGACCGTTTTCTTGCTTCGGCAGAAGCCTATCGCGTACCGGTAAAGCTGATATTCAATAAAGTAGACGCTTACAATGAAGATGAACTGCACTATTTGGACAGCCTCATCAATCTCTATACGAATATTGGTTACCCCTGTTTCAAAATCTCAGCCAAAAAGGGAGAAGGCATCGATACGATCAAAGAAGAACTCAAAGGACGAATTACTCTTTTCTCCGGTCATTCGGGAGTGGGAAAATCAACTCTGATCAATGCCATACTTCCGGAACAGGAAGTAAAAACAGCCGAAATATCCACTTATCACAATAAGGGAATGCACACTACTACATTCTCCGAAATGTTTGCTGTAGAAGGAGGAGGCTATATCATTGACACCCCAGGTATCAAGGGATTTGGAACCTTCGATATGGAGGAAGAAGAAATAGGACATTACTTCCCGGAAATATTCAAGTTTTCTGCCAATTGCAAATATAATAACTGTACGCATAGACATGAGCCCGGATGTGCAGTCCGGCAAGCTGTAGAACAGCATTACATCAGCGAATCGCGTTATACTTCTTATCTGAATATGCTCGAAGATAAAGAAGAGGGAAAATACCGCGCAGCCTACTGATTTATTAACTCTTTTTCACGCACTGCGTATTAAACTATCTTCCCATCCGACTGTCTAAGTTAAGACGTTATATACTATACTAAACTGGTACGCAACACCACAGCGTGTACCAATAATATAAAACATACATGGACAAGAGGATTAAATGGGGTATTATTATTATCGTGGGTGCCGGATTGATAGGAGGAGGCATCTACTCACAAATGCCTAAACAAAATGCCGAACTGGCAGCAGCCGACAAAGTAACCCAAAGTCAAAAGGGAGGTAAAAAGATTCTGAACGTAAATGCACGGATTATAAAGCCGCAATTGCTTACAGATGAAATACGTATCAGTGGTAGCCTGCTGCCCGATGAAGAAGTTGACCTTTCATTTGAAACATCGGGAAAGATTGTCGAAATCAACTTTGAAGAAGGTAGTGCTGTAAAAAAAGGCCAGCTACTGGCAAAGGTAAACGACCGGCAACTACAAGCACAGTTACAGCGTCTTGTCTCTCAGTTGAAACTGGCAGAAGACCGTGTATTCCGCCAGAATGCCCTGCTGGAAAGAGATGCTGTCAGTAAAGAAGCTTACGAACAGGTAAAAACAGAACTTGCCACGCTGAATGCCGATATAGATATTGTCAAAGCAAATATAGCGTTGACAGAACTTCGTGCCCCGTTTGACGGTGTTATCGGTCTGCGACAAGTCAGCGTAGGAGCCTATGCTTCTCCCAGTACCATTGTAGCCAAATTAACCAAAATATCTCCGTTGAAAGTAGAGTTTGCAGTACCGGAACGATATGCCGGACAAGTTAAAAAAGGAGCAAACCTGACCTTCCACCTCGAAGGACAACTTGACGGGTTCGATGCCAAAGTATATGCCACCGAGTCTAAAATCAGTGATATGCACTCATTAACCATACGTGCACTCTATCCCAACAGTAGCGGTACTGTACTTCCGGGTCGTTATGTAAGCGTTCACTTGAAGAAAGAAGAGATCCCCAACGCAATTGCAGTACCTTCGGAGGCAATCGTCCCCGAAATGGGAAAGGACAAAATATACCTTTACAGAAATGGGAAAGCGCAACCGGTAGAGATCTCCACCGGTATCCGTACCGAAGCCGAAGTACAGGTATTAAGAGGTCTGGAAGTAGGAGATACTATTATAACTTCGGGAACACTGCAACTCCGTACAGCACTCCCTGTCACTCTTGATAACATTGATTAAACCAGCCGCCTTATGAATATATCCGAATTAAGCATACGCAGGCCGGTATTATCGACAGTACTGACAATCATTATCCTCCTCTTCGGGTTCATCGGATACAGCTATCTCGGTGTACGCGAATATCCGTCGGTGGATAATCCCATTATCTCGGTTTCTTGCTCCTACCCGGGTGCAAATGCTGATGTTATTGAAAATCAGATCACAGAACCACTGGAACAGAACATCAACGGTATTCCCGGTATTCGCTCTCTGTCGAGTGTCAGCCAGCAGGGACAATGTCGTATTACGGTAGAGTTTGAGCTTTCCGTCGATCTGGAAACGGCAGCCAATGACGTACGTGATAAAGTATCGCGTGCTCAACGCTATCTACCCCGCGATTGTGACCCTCCTACCGTATCGAAAGCCGATGCCGATGCCATGCCTATCCTTATGGTAGCCCTCCAGAGCGAAAGACGTTCGTTACTTGAACTGAGTGAAATAGCCGACCTTACCGTAAAAGAACAGCTTCAAACAATTGCTGATGTAAGTAGTGTATCTATCTGGGGTGAAAAACGTTACTCCATGCGTTTATGGCTGGATCCTATCAAGATGTCCGGTTATGGCATCACGCCTATCGACGTGAAAAATGCAGTAGATAAAGAGAATGTGGAATTACCTTCAGGTAGTATCGAAGGAAATACCATAGAGCTGACCATCCGTACGTTGGGTCTGATGCATACGGCAGAAGAATTCAATGACCTCATTATCAAAGAGGACAATAATCAGATTGTTCGTTTCAGTGATATTGGTCGTGCCGAACTGGGCCCGGCAGACATCAAGAGTTACATGAAAATGAACGGAGTCCCGATGGTAGGTATAGTAGTCATTCCCCAACCGGGCGCTAACCACATAAAGATTGCCGATGCCGTGTACGACCGTATGGAAAGAATGCAAAAAGATCTTCCGGAAGATGTGCACTACAACTATGGATTTGACAATACCAAGTTTATCCGTGCTTCTATCAATGAAGTGAAACAGACAGTATACGAAGCCTTTGTGCTGGTTATCATCATCATCTTCCTTTTCTTGCGCGACTGGCGCGTAACGCTTGTACCATGTATCGTAATCCCCGTTTCACTGATTGGTGCATTCTTCGTTATGTACCTGGCAGGATTCTCCATCAACGTGCTTTCGATGCTTGCGGTAGTTCTTTCGGTGGGGCTTGTGGTAGATGATGCTATTGTAATGACCGAAAACATCTATGTCCGGATTGAACAGGGTATGGCACCCAAAGAGGCAGGTATCGAAGGGGCCAAAGAGATATTTTTTGCCGTTATCTCCACCACGATTACGCTGGTTGCCGTATTCTTCCCCATCGTGTTTATGGATGGTATGACGGGACGGCTCTTCCGGGAGTTCAGCCTTGTAATTTCAGGTTCGGTTATCATATCCTCCTTCGCAGCATTGACTTTCACACCGATGCTTGCCACCAAACTGCTGATAAAGCGTGAAAAACAAAACTGGTTTTATAGAAAGACCGAACCGTTCTTTGAAGGAATGAATCGTTTATATAGTCGTTCGCTGGCAGCATTCCTGCGGAAACGCTGGTTGGCATTGCCCGTTGTCGCCATTACCATCGGGATCATTATATTCTTATGGGGCTATATTCCTGCAGAAATGGCACCGCTGGAAGACCGTTCACAAATCAGTATCAGTACACGCGGGGCAGAAGGTGTAACCTATGAATATATACGAGATTATACAGAAGATATCAACGACCTTGTCGATTCTATTATTCCCGATGCAGAATCCGTAACTGCCCGTGTTTCGAGTGGTAGCGGAAACGTACGTATCACGCTGAAAGACATGGAGGACCGTAACTACTCACAGATGGACGTTGCCGAAAATCTATCGAAAGCAGTACAAAAAAAGACCATGGCACGCTCGTTTGTACAGCAGTCTTCTTCTTTCGGAGGACGACGCGGAGGCATGCCGGTACAGTACGTATTACAAGCTACCAATCTGGAGAAACTTCAGGAAGTACTGCCAAAGTTTATGGCAAAAGTGTACGAAAATCCGGTATTTCAGATGGCCGATGTCGATCTTAAATTCAGTAAGCCCGAAGCACGTATCAACATCAATCGTGATAAAGCCAGCATTATGGGGGTCAGTACTCGCAACATCGCTCAGACCCTGCAATATGGATTGAGCGGACAGCGTATGGGCTACTTCTACATGAATGGAAAGCAATACGAGATTTTAGGTGAGATCAACCGCCAGCAACGCAATAAGCCTGCAGACCTGAAAGCGATCTATGTGCGCAGTGACAATGGAGACATGGTGCAACTTGACAACCTGATAGAATTGACAAACGGTATTGCTCCTCCGAAACTATACCGTTACAACCGCTTTGTAGCGGCTACCGTATCTGCCGGACTGGCAGAAGGTAAGACTATCGGACAAGGACTTGATGAGATGGATAAAATAGCCAAAGAAACATTGGACGATTCATTCCGTACGGCACTGACGGGAGACTCAAAAGAATACCGTGAAAGTTCATCCAGCCTGATGTTCGCTTTCATTCTGGCTATCTTCCTGATTTATCTGATTCTGGCTGCCCAGTTTGAAAGCTTCAAAGACCCATTGATTGTAATGCTGACCGTACCACTCGCCATTGCCGGTGCCCTGATATTCATGCACTTCGGTGGCATAACAATGAATATTTTCAGTCAGATTGGTATTATCATGCTTATCGGACTGGTAGCAAAAAATGGTATCCTCATTGTGGAATTTGCCAATCAGAAACAGGAAAGCGGAGAAGACAAGATGAGCGCCATCAAAAACGCTTCCCTACAACGCCTTCGTCCCATCCTGATGACAAGTGCATCTACTATATTGGGCCTTATCCCGCTTGCCTTTGCCACCAGTGAAGGGTGTAACCAGCGTATCGCCATGGGTACGGCAGTAGTAGGCGGAATGCTTATATCTACGCTAATGACGATGTACATCGTACCGGCCATATACAGTTATATTTCAACAAACCGGAGACTCACGCCTGTCCTTTCTAAAAACGAGGAAGACGAAACAACTTCAACAACGACCCATAATTAAGTAAGAAAGATGGATAAGAAGAAACTTTTAATCTCCCTACTTGCTCTCTGTACCTGCTCTCCTTTCCTTGGAGGAGTTTTTGGAGGTGAAGTATCAGCACAAGAGGTCTATACTTTGAAATCCTGTCTGGAAAAGGGATTACAAAACAACTATTCACTACGTATCATTCATAACGAAGAACAGGTAAGTAAAAACAACGCTACCCCGGGGAATGCCGGTTATCTGCCTACTCTCGACTTCTCTGCCGGATATAAAGGTACAGTAGACAACACGCAAACCAAAGTGCGAGAAAGCGGAGAGACGATCAAAGAAAATGGGGTATTTGACCAGACGATTAATGTAGGACTCAACCTCAACTGGACTATCTTCGATGGATTCAATATCCAGACAAACTATAAGATATTGAAGGAGTTGGAACGCCAAGGCGAAACTAATACACGCATCGCCATTGAAGATTTCATAGCGAACCTTGCTGCCGAATACTATAACTACGTTCAGCAAAAGATTCGTCTGGCCAATCTGCATTATGCCGTGAAACTTTCAAAGGAACGGCTACGTATTGTAGAAGAACGTTACCACATCGGAAACTTCTCCCGTCTGGACTATCAGCAAGCCAAAGTAGACTTCAATGCAGATAGTGCCAAGTATATGAAACAACAAGAGCTATTGCATACTTCACGTATCAACCTGAATGAGCTAATGGCAAATGCCAATGTAGACCAGCCGCTTTCCATCGTAGATTCCATTATCAGAGTCAACGCTAACCTGAACTTTGAAGAATTATGGGATGCGACACTGGCTACCAATGCCTCTTTACTAAAAGCTGACCAAAATACTACAATAGCCCAACTGGATTATAAAAAGATAAACTCCCGCAACTATCCATATCTGAAACTAAATAGCGGTTATGGATATACGCTTAATAAGTATGATATAGCTGCCAATAGTCAACGTGGTAATCTGGGATTCAATGGGGGGCTGACTGTAGGTTTCAATATATTCGATGGTAATCGCCGTCGGGAAAAAAGGAATGCAAGTATCGCCATTAAGAATGCGCGTTTGCAACGTCAGGAAGTAGAACAAGCCCTACGGGCTGATATCAGTAACCTATGGCAGGCCTATCGTAATAATCTGAAAATGCTGAATCTGGAACGTCAGAATCTTGTAGCAGCCAAAGAGAACCACGAAATCGCCATGGAACGCTATATGCTTGGAGACCTTGCAGGTATTGAGATGCGCGAAGCACAGAAAAGCTTACTCGATGCCGAAGAACGCATCCTTTCTGCCGAATATGACACCAAACTTTGCGAGATCTCATTGTTACAGATTAGTGGTAAAGTATTGAAATATCTGAATTAGTGATAAGTGAGTAGTGAGTAGTAATTAGTACCATGCGGTATAATTGCGCAGCCAGCTAATCACTTATCACTACTCACTCATCACTAATTATCAATTTTCCCCCTATATAAAACAATTTTTACCGTTCCTTTCTTCCACTTTCCGCTACCTTTGCCTCCATACAATAAGTTTTAAACAATAACAAACCATGAGGAAATTAGTATTGATGGCTTTGTCATGTTTCTGCCTGACAAGCCTTTCTGCCCAAACGGATAACCATTACAAAGAAAAACATCCTTATAAGGACTGGGTAAAAATTGCACCACAGTTTGATGACGCCTTCTTCAAAACACCGGAAGCCACCCGCATTGCCGACAATGTATTGCTCTATCAACAAACTACCGGAGGATGGCCCAAAAACATTTACATGGCTGCCGAACTAAACAAAAAAGAACGCACAGAGGCACTCAAGATGAAAGAAGATGTAAATCTGAGTACCATTGACAATAAAGCTACCATTACAGAGATTAATTATCTGGCCCGTACTTATCTGGCTACTCAGGATGAGAAATATAAAGATGCTGTACTCCACGGATTACAATACCTCTTTGAAGCCCAATACGAAAACGGAGGATGGCCACAGTTTTATCCCCGTCCCAAAGGATATTACATTCATATCACATATAATGATGATGCAATGATCAATGTAATGAAACTCCTGAGAGACATTACTAAAAAGAAAGCTCCTTATACCTTCCTACCCGATTCTGTCATTCAAAAGTCCCAAGTAGCCTTAGACAAAGGAGTAGATTGTATTCTGAAAACCCAGGTGAAACAGAATGGTAAATTAACCGTATGGTGTGCACAGCACGACCGCGAAACACTTGCTCCTGCCAAAGCACGTGCCTATGAACTTCCATCATTGAGTGGACAAGAATCTGACGATATTGTATTGTTCCTTATGTCGCTCTCCAACCCTTCACCAGAAATGATCACATGTGTTGAAGCAGCAGTAGAATGGTTCAAAGAGGTAGAAATAAAAGGATTGAAGAAAGAATACTTCACCAATGAAGAGGGTAAGAAAGACTATCGGATGGTACCATGTACAGACTGTGACCCTTTATGGGCACGCTTCTATGAGTTAAATACCAACCGCCCCTTCTTTTGTGACCGTGACGGGATCAAGAAATATGATATCTCAGAGATTGGGCACGAACGCCGTAACGGATACAGTTGGTACAATAACGGTGGATTGAAGGTATTGAAGAAATATGAGGAGTGGAAGAAGAAGCTGCAGAAATAATATCTGTTTCAGTTGAACCCCAGATAACCGTTCCCATTGTTTGCAATGACACCTTGTAAACAATGGGAACAGTTATTGAATAACGGGTCTATCCTTTCTCTCAATAACGTATGAAATAAGCAGTATCCCCGATCCTTCTATTTACGATGGAGGTTATTTCTTTCTTTGTATGAGACTAATGAGCACAAAATAGACAGGATTGTATCATTAAACAACGAACAAATGGGTTACTTTTGCCTGTCGTTGAATGAATAAAAATACAAACCTTTTAAATCAGATAAACTGTATGACACAACTCCCCTCATTTAAACTTATTTGGAGGAACACATTGCCAGGTCTCTTTTTTCTCTTATTGATTTTCTTACCGCCCCATCTCAGTGCACAAGAGTATCCAAAACTGATTCTGTCGGGCGATTATCCCGATCCATCTATTATGCGCGATGGTGACGATTACTATATGACGCATTCTCCTTTTACTTATAAACCGGGACTACTCATCTGGCACTCGAAAGACCTGCTGAACTGGGAACCGATAGTCCGTGCCCTACCTGATTTTGAGGGTTCGGCATGGGCCACCGATCTGCTTAAATACAAAGACACCTACTATGTATACTATCCTTCGGCAGGTACAAACTGGGTGATCTGGGCAAAAGACATCAAAGGTCCCTGGAGTAAGCCCGTCGATTTAAAAGTAAGCGGAATCGACCCGGGACATATAGCCGATGAAAACGGCAATCGATATCTGTATGTAGACAATGGATCGGTCATCCGTCTCACAGACGATGGGTTGGGCACCATTGGCGAAAAGAAAAAAGTGTATGACGGTTGGAAATATCCTGCCTCATGGGAAACGGAGTGTATGTGTCTGGAAGCTCCGAAGTTGAACTATCACAATGGTTACTACTACCTTACTTCAGCACAAGGAGGGACGGCCGGCCCGGCAACAAGTCACATGGTCGTTTCTGCCCGATCAAAGAACATTACCGGTCCTTGGGAAAACTCCCCATACAACCCTATCGTGCATACTTATAGCGTAGCAGACGATTGGTGGTCTAAGGGACACGGCACGTTGGTAGACGACGTCAATGGTAATTGGTGGATATTCTATCATGCATATGCCAAAGACTATCACACGCTGGGGCGGTCTACCCTGATGGAGCCTATCGAATGGACAGCAGACGGATGGTTTCGCACCAAACAGACCGCTACACCGATAGTAACCCGGCAGCAGATAAAGCACGGCATGGAACTTTCGGACAACTTTAAAGGACCGAAACTGGGTCTTCAATGGACTTTCTGGAAAGAGTATGCCCCGCAGACGGTTCAGATTGAGCGGGGTACACTGTGGCTGGATGCTAAGGGAGAGACACCTGCCAACGGACGTACCTTGTTGGTGAACGTAGGAGATAAACAGTATGAAGCACAAGTGGAGATCAAAGTAGGCAAAGCGAATACGGCCGGATTAATCTTATTCTACGACGAAAAGGCTTATGCCGGAGTCACTTCCAATGGAATAACGTTCACCCTCCATCTCAATGCAGAAAAGAGACTGGAACTTCCCAATACATTGGGCAAGCACTTTATCGCCAGAATACGAAATCAGAGCAATCGTGTAGCCATCGCCGTTAGCAAGAATGGGAAAAAATGGACTTCACTGATAGACAATCTGGATGTATCTGCTCTGAATCATAACAAACAAGGAGGATTCTGCTCCCTACGGGTGGCACTTCTCTCAACCGGAGAAGGGAGGACAGGCTTCAGCCATTTCAGCTATCGCAACAGGTTCCGGTAAGAGCAAGAGGTGAATTCACTTTACAACGAATGAATGTAGTATTACTATTAACGTTGATATTATATATAATCACAGTCAACAGCAATACTACACCAATCCGCTTCATTGCACTATTCTATAAATTAACCGACAAAGTATTTCGCACTTTTGCTAAAGCACCGATAAATCATCGCCACAAAAAGCCATGAAACACAGAATGCCACTATAGCAGCAAGTGGAATCTGGATACTTATTGGAACATTTAATGCCCTCATAAAGAGCACGGAAGGTCCGGTCAGAAAATAATGAACCATATAGATACCAAAGCCGCAAAGTGTAAGATTGGCCAAAGCCTTCCGTACACGTTCCGAACGGATATTCGCTTTCTTTGCCAGCATAAATACAGGAATCGTCATCATCACTACATTAATGGAACAGTAGGTGAAGAAGAGTTCGTACATTTCGGGTGTACAATCCGGTAATGCAGAAATGTGACGGAAACCAAAGAATGTAATAACGTAACCAACAATAAACATTGGAATACCAATAGCCAATGTTTTATGCAAAGACCAATCGAGATTTCTCAGATAGTGCCCCAGCAACAGATATCCATTGAATCCGGCAAAGGCATAAAGCATGCCAAAAGCATTCCAGGAACAAGTTCCCCACAGATATTGAGCTACAAACTGATTGTAGTAAGGTAAGAATAAAGTGATCCCCCAGACTAACAAAAACCAGATTTTAGCACGTTCGGACGCTTTCTCCACCCAGGCTGAGAAGATAGGCATATAAAGATAAAGTCCGATCAACAGATAGATGTACCACATGTGTACAGCCAGAATGGAGAAATTGAAAGGTATCTCCAAGATATACTGAACAGCCACGGAGAGCGACTGACGCATCACATCTTCTCCGGCATAGGGGAAGAAATCAAGTACAACCTGCGGGCTAAGTCCCAACACCCCTGTCACCCACGGGAAAATGTTATAAACAACAGACCAGATAAGGAAAGGAAACAATACACGTGGAATACGCTTCTTATAAAACACAGAGGCATCGCCACGTACCGGTAACAGCAAGGCACCAGTAATCATAACAAATAAAGGAACACACGGCCGTAACGCCGCACCATAAGCAGCTCCCCAGAATTTTATTTCATCAATATTGGGAGCGTCGCCCGGATAAAAATTGAAAGGATCTGTGCAATGGCAGCAGACCACGGTAAACATAGCTATCAGTCTTACGACATCCAGCCAGACAATGTGATTCTTTTGTTGCAGTAGTTCAGTCGGTGCTTGTTTCATGATACATAGATGGTGTTTAATTATAAAAAGGGCACCTGTACTAATCTAAAATACAGATGCCCCAAAAGTTACTCAAGTGTTACAGATGATACATAGTCACGGCATTACTTACCTTCGCAACTACCACCTACACAACGTGGTTTAATCTGTTTGAAAAAGTCATTGCCTTTATCATCTACCAGAATGAATGCCGGGAAGTTTTCTACTTCAATCTTCCAGATAGCTTCCATACCCAGTTCGGGATATTCCACACATTCAATGCTCTTGATATTGTTCTGAGCAAGGATAGCTGCAGGACCACCGATAGAACCCAGATAGAAACCACCATACTTCTTACAAGCATCAGTCACCTGCTGGCTACGATTACCCTTGGCAAGCATAATCATACTGCCACCATGACTCTGGAACAGCTCTACATATGAGTCCATACGTCCGGCAGTAGTGGGGCCCATAGAGCCACAAGCCATTCCCTGAGGAGTCTTGGCAGGACCAGCGTAGTAAATGGGATGATCCTTAATATACTGAGGCAGATCCTCACCACGATCCAGACGCTCTTTCAGCTTAGCATGAGCGATATCACGTCCTACGATTATTGTTCCATTAAGTGATAGGCGGGTAGATACCGGATACTTAGTCAGTTCTTTCAAAATCTCCTGCATCGGACGGTTCAGGTCAATCTTAACCGCATCACCCTCACCTGTATTACGAAGCTCTGCAGGAATCAAGCTACCCGGATTATCATCTAACTTCTCAATCCAGATACCGTCTTTATTGATCTTACATTTAATATTACGGTCGGCAGAGCAGGATACCCCAAGACCTACCGGACAAGAAGCACCATGACGAGGCAAACGGATGATACGTACATCATGTGCCAGGTATTTACCGCCAAACTGTGCACCAAGTCCGATGCGCTGAGCCTCAGCCAACACTTCTTTTTCCAGTTCGATATCACGGAAAGCACGACCGTACTCATTTCCGGTAGTAGGCAGTTCATCATAATAGTGTGTAGAAGCAAGCTTCACAGTGAGCAGGTTCTTCTCAGCCGAAGTACCGCCAATCACGAATGCAATGTGATAAGGAGGACAGGCAGCTGTGCCCAGCGTCTTCATCTTCTCCACAAGGAAAGGAACCAGCGTACCCGGATTCAGAATCGCTTTTGTTTCCTGATATAAATAAGTTTTATTGGCAGATCCACCTCCTTTAGTCACACAAAGAAATTTGTACTCCATCCCTTCTGTTGCCTCGATATCGATTTGGGCAGGCAGGTTACATTTTGTATTCACCTCATCGTACATGTTCAAAGGAGCATTCTGAGAGTAACGCAGGTTCTCTTCGGTATATGTTTTGTAAACACCGAGTGAGAGTGCTTCTTCGTCACAATAGCCAGTCCATACCTGCTGTCCTTTTTCACCATGCACGATAGCCGTACCGGTATCCTGGCAGAAAGGCAATACCCCTTTGGCAGCTACTTCTGCATTACGCAGGAAAGTGAGTGCTACGTATTTGTCGTTATCACTTGCTTCGGGATCGCTCAGAATCTTTGCCACCTGCTCGTTGTGTGAACGACGCAACATGAACGATACATCACGGAAAGCTGTATTAGCCATAGCCGTAAGCCCTTCTTTCTCTACTTTCAGAATCGGATTTCCTTCAAACTCGCTTACCGATACATAGTCTTTGGTAAGCAGATAATACTCAGTCTTATCTTCTCCATGTTCAAACATGGGCTGATACTTAAACGGAGGTGTTGCCATATCTTTACTTTTTATTACGTAATGTTAGTTAGTGAGGCAAAGGTAATAATAGTTTTCCGAAGTACAGAAAATGGAGGGCTAAAAAAGATAAACAACAGGAGGCTGTTACCGGGAGAATCTTGTCAAGAGCAGATTTATTGATTCTTAACTGAAAAGAGGACATTTCGGGAGCAAACTACTATTTCACTACAACACAATAGCATTTGTAACATAACATAGTGGGGTATGCCTGATAAGTAATGCACCCAAAGTAGCAATTTATCGAGATAACACACAACTCTGCCCATAGATTACAACCATCTAAGAAACTGTTTTGATTTTTATAGAATCTCTTTTTTTGTTTATTTCGGGCTTCTTCAGTCTTCTTTTTCGCCCGTTTGCAACTTCGCTTTTAGTCACATAGCCCGCTATGCTCCTAAAAACAAAGCTGCAAACGAACAAAAAATAAGACTAAATAAGCGCCGAATAAAAATCAAAACAGTTTCTTAATCTGTAAACAATTGGATATCTTACTCTTTGCAATAATTATAGACTTTCAAGTTCTCTACCCGGCTCTTAAAATGCCCAGCTTCTTCCAACGGGAAAACCAACGTACGGAAATACAACATAGAATCCTTTCCACAGCTAAAATAACGCATTTTCGGCTCCAACTGGTCAATCAATTTTCCATCTATCTTAAGAGTCGTTGTACGCGATGTGCCTTCTATCTGAACATTTATCTTTTCGCCCTCGCGAAGCTTATATCTGAAAGTATCCAAGTAACCATCGCGTGCAAAACCCAAAAATCCATTGATCGGATCGGCAAGATAAAAGACGGCATCCGGCGAACGAAAAAGTATAGTACCCGGTACCTCTTTCTGACCTGTCAAATCAAAATTCACAGTGTAACCATATCCTATTTCCTGTATCTGATTCTTACTACCCGCCGGAACATCCGTTTTCCGGTAAACCAAGGAACCCGGTTTACCTACCCTGCCCAGCAGATTCACTCCCGGTGCTTCGCTCAATGCAGCACGAGTTTCATTAAAAGCGGTATAAGGTATAGTCGTGTTTTTGCCTGTCCACATTTTCACGGCCAAGGTCTGTAATGCCGGGAAGGTACGATAATGAATATCTTTCACCGTTATGCCATTGCCTACAAGATCATTCCACAAAGCGAACATACCACCCAAGATAGACGGATGCTTCTCTTCAAATCTCTCATTTCGGCCCATTTTAGCCGGTGTCCACTCTTTGTATAACTTTTCTTCGTCCAGATAGTCATGATAGTAAAAAGCACCCGGCACAATGTAAACATCCCAATCGTACATGCTCACCAATTGGTATCCTTCCGCAATCATTTCCTGAGGATTGGCAAAGCCGGGATTCCATAAACTCATGACCACCTGGTCTGCCTTGACCGGAGTACTGCCTTTTGCATGAGTCAATGCTCCCCACACACAAGCCTGCTTGCCGTATTGCTCTGCCAGGTGAATATAGTGATCTGTAAACTCGCGAAACTTCTCAACCAATTCCGGTGTTTCATTAGAGTATTCATCCGTACCCACATGTACCCGCTTACCACAGAATACCGGCTCGTCACCCTCCAAATATTCTTTAAACAGGGCATCTATAAACGGATAGATCTCCGGTGAGAATAGATCCAGATGATCCATACCATACGTCTTACTTCCTATTTCGGGCTTATAACGTGAAAACGCCAAAGAATGTGCCGGAACATCGATCTCCGGAATAATTTCAATCCCCAGTACCATTGCTTGTTTCTGCAAATCGATAAATTCTTTTTTGGTATAAAAGCCGTCATAAGCCGTCAATCCGGGATACGTATCCGATTCCAACCGGAAAGCCGAATAAGTATTCGTAAAGTCATTATCGAAGAACTTTTTGTGTCCGTTATCATTCAAATGAATTTGCAGGGTATTCATCTTATAGTAAGACATGATTTTAACCAAATCCTGTAGATAAGACAAAGGAATAAACTTACGTGCACAGTCTATCATGAACCCACGAAGAGGATAGTCGGGATAATCCCGGATCTGTCCTTTAGGCAAACGGCGATTGTCATCCTGCTCTGCAATTTGTAACAAAGTACGGGTCCCCCAGTATATACCTTCAGTCTGAGGGGCCGATAAAAGCACTTTATCGGTTATTTTAATAGAATATTCCTCTTTTGCCAGTTGTTTATCCGGATTCAATGTCAATACAATATCACCGGCCTTTGCCTTACAGGTCACAATTTCCGGTCTCCACTGAAACATTCTGAAGCAATCATCAGCCATAAGTCCAGCGATACGAAGCAATTCCGGTTGTCCGGCATCATACACAATTTTAGTGTGATCTCCTAAAATCATATATCCTCCAGATGCCTTCCACTCTTTCAACTCCGGAATTACAAAAGGTTTCTTCTCTACAGGAGCGGCCGTCAATACAACACTCATTAAAGAACAAAGTAGCAACAATGCCCCTCTTCTTTTATAGATAATACTCAATATAAAGTTTCTCATCCTACTATTTTTAACCATTAAACACTAAGTGATATACCTATTTAGTCAAAATACCAATCTCTCCGATAGTAACCAATTGTTTACCATCAATTTCCGTCAGTGGTTCCAGTTTTAAGAAACGGGCAGATTGCTTCTGCCAATGAACAAACTGAGACAAAGGATTATGCATAATATTACTAAACTCTCCACTTACGTCGCACTTCGTCCATTGCTTTCCGTCTTGGCTCAAATATACATTATATGTATAAATGGTTCCGGACAAATCGTCTCCCAATACCGGAGCATATGAGAACCCGGTGATCTCTATCACTTTTCCACAATCAATAACCAGCGGTTCCTGCGTTTCACTTCTATAGAAAGTTTCCCGTTTTCCATCTACCGCTTTCGCCATTTCCGGATTATCCCCAATCATTCTCAATCCGTTTACATCCGAAAGATTCATGTTTGCCTTTTGTCCATCCAATGGACGGGCATAATAGACTCCCACATTTGACAAACAAAAATCATTACGCGAAGCGGTAACCGTCAATCTCAAACGGGTAGCATGTACATCCGCGAAACGGAGCAATCGTTTATATCCCACAGTTGTTCCTTCACCCAGCAATTTCCATTCTCCATTCTCTTCTGCCTCTACCCTAAAACCTTCTATGCGCTGTCCTCTGGCGATGTCTTCCTGTAACATCAATACATTTATACATGCATCCGGAGCTAATTCGTAAATCCGTTCGCTACCCGGTTTGCCTTGCCACAATTGTTCTTTATCCGCTATAACGTTTTGTGCAAATGTTTCTGCCAGATAATCGGAAAGTTGTTTGATACGCTGTACATCCACTTCATGTAGCAAACCCCGTGTATCCGGAGGTATATTAAGTAACAATACAGAGTTATATCCCACAGATTGAAAATAAATATCCACTAATTTATCCAATGATTTCACCTGACTATCCTGTTCGGTATGATAGAACCATCCCGGACGAATAGATACATCTACTTCAGAAGGATACCAGAATAGTTCGGAAGCTTTAGCAACCAATGCACGGCTTCCTAAGTCATCTGAATTAGCCATAATATCCAACTCTTGATTTACTTTCTCAGAACGGGGATATATACCCGGCACTAAAGCAGTTGCTCCCCATTCTGTTTCGCGTCCGAATCCTTTTTCATTCCCTACCCAACGCACATCATCGCCCATAATAGCCATCACAGCATGAGGTTGCAACCGGATGATTGTCTGATAAAACGCCTCCCAATCATATTCTTGCTTCTTCCCATTCGGTCCCTCCGCACAAGCTCCGTCGAACCAGACTTCATGGATTTCTCCATAATTACTCAACAATTCTGTTAATTGCCGGATAAAGTATTCATTATATTTAGGAGAATCCCCATAACAATCGGCATGTCTGTCCCAAGGTGACAGGTAAACGCCAAATTTCAGTCCATACTTGTCGCAGGCATTACGCAATTCACGCACCACATCTCCTTTTCCATCTTTCCAGGGAGAAGAAGCAACAGAGTGCGTTGTAGTAGCCGTGGGCCACAAACAGAATCCGTCATGATGTTTGGCTGTCAGGATAGCCATTTTAAAACCTGCATCTTTCAAAGCTTTCGCCCATTGTTCTGCGTTCAATTCTGTCGGATTGAATACCACAGGATCTTCTTTTCCATCTCCCCACTCACGACCGGTAAAGGTGTTCACTCCAAAATGCAGGAAGGCCGTCAGTTCCATCTGTTGCCATGCTAATTGTTGTGGAGAGGGGACAAGCCGGGAGGCCATATCCACCTTTTCTTCCGTTGTAGCTTTTTCAGGAAAAGTCACATGTTTCACATAATAAGTTTCTTTGGAGCCGCAACCGGTTATAAGGAATACACATACGGTCCATGCCAGCAACTGTTGTATAATCAATCTTTTTATCATACATTTATATCCTTAAAAAGAAATGGTGGACAATATACGATTATCTCATCATTTACTGCCCACCACTTTCAAGATTTATTTATAAATACCTATCGAAGGACTTAGTCTAATCAATTAGGACCAGAAGAAAAAGACAAAGAAAGTATTTTAGAATCTGTCGGAGGCCAGATTCTAAAGTCTCTCTCTACTTTTAATAACCCGGATTCTGATTTCCTATATTAATATCATCATTGGTGCTCAGTTCACCTTGCGGAATCGGAAGCAGTTGATTACGTATCAGATAAGTGTTCCAATCTTCCTGCCCATCATTCGGATACCAATACTCTCTCCAATCTGATTTATAGTTATTCGCTACACCATGCTCATAGCAAGCCTTGGTTATTTCATGATTGTTGTTCCGTTCAAGAATCTTCTGTCTCCAGGCGATACCACGACGACGTGTATCTGTAAATCCGTCATACTCAGCAGCCAGTTCAAAAAGGCGTTCATGGAATATTTTCTCCCGAATCTGTTCCGTAGTCAGGAGGTTGTCCCAATCCTTCGGATATGTGCTGACCTTACTTCCCGAATGACGGGCACGATATAATACCTTATTTACCAATGAGATTGCAGTACCTTTATTTCCCAATTCATTCTCTACATCGGCCATAAGTAACAGGAAGTCGGCATAACGATATACATACAAATTATTATTAGCATAACGTCCGGTACAATCGGTAGTAAAATATTTATAAAAATAGGGCCAGTCATTAATATTCCAGTCAGACGGCCCTTTCGTCTTTGCAAAACTGGCTTTCAAAGTAGAATCGAGTTCAGCAATTGCCGGATTACGAGGATCGGCATACGGTCCGCCAATCCGATAATCAATAGAATCGATGATGGTAAATTTCTTTTCGACAATAGGTACTTTTATTGTTATAGGGCGACCTGCAATAATCGTATCTCTCGTTTCCCAACCCACCGTATCTTTCACATTTTTCGAAACCAGCGGATAAGCAGAGGTATATTCCCCCGCAGGTACACCGTTTTCATATTTCTCGTATAGAGAAGTAAATGTAATTTTCAGGCGTGGATCATCCTGATAAGTACCATGAGCCCAATCATAAAATGATTTATTAGGTTGAGAACGTCCCCATGTTTCACCCGGTGAACAGTTTTGTGGAGAAAAAGTCCAGTGTAATGAGTTGTAACCTACATTCTCAGAAGTACTACCGGTAGCATCAACAACAAAAACAAATTCTTTAGAGAAAGGTACTCGTTTACCTCCAAAAAGTGTTTTCATGCTTGCTTCCAGTTCAAATTCTCCTTTTTCAATCACCAAGTCGCCATACTCTTTTGCTTTTGTGAAATAGCTCTGGCTACTCTGCATTTCCGGCCAGGCGTTTTTCAATTCACCATTGGCCCACACATCTCCTTGTTCGGCAGCCCATGCATTACATCCCAATATCCAATACAACTTGGTAAGATATGCGTAAGCCGAATACTTACTTGGAGCTGTAGGAGTGCCACTGGCCAAACTACTTGTCTCACTTAACTCAACAGCAGCTTCCGTCCAGTCTTTTGCAATCTGATCAATCACTTGCTGGCGTGAAGCACGCGGAAGAGCAATATTATTACTGGTAGACGGTTCCAAACGCAAAGGTACCCCTCCATAAAAAGCTAACAAATTATAGTAACAAACCGCTCGCATAAACTTAGCCTGTGCCACCATATTGGGTTTAGTTGTCCAGTTGCCGGACTCACTATCATTACAACTATTAATAAATATATTGCAATTGGTAATAGCCTTATACAAAGCTCCCCATACCAAATCATTAAACTCATTAGCCACCGGAATAAGACCTGCCGTGTATTGGCAACGATTATCCGAGGTTTTATAAGATGTCCAGCATAAACCGGAAGCTTCCGTATTGACTTCCGGTATCAACTGGGCAAAACCTCCCTGAGTAGCCATCGTGCCATAGATACCGTTCAATGCCAATTGTGCGGCAGACTCACTCTCATAAACCACTTTCGAGTTAAGCGTATATTTCGGATCTTCGTCCAAACAGGAACTAAACAAACCTACAAAAAACAAGATATATACTATACTATAAAACTTTCTCATAATCAGACCTTCTTTTTTAGAATGAAACATTAAGACCGAAGATAAACGAACGAGTATGAGGATAAGAGCTCAAGTCTATCCCCGGGCGTGTTCCGTCAAAAGCAAAAGTATTCACTTCAGGGTCATAACCGGAATAATTGTTAATACAGAACAGATTCTTTGCTGAAGCAAAAACCCCAATATTTGAGAAGCGAATTTTCTTAACCCAGTTTTTAGGCAAATCATACCCTAAAGTAATATCCGTACAACGAAGGAAACTACCATCTTCTACATAGCTGTCAAATACAACTTGCGGAACAGTTGAGTTAGGCGATGTCGTAGTACGACTATAATTAGCTGCTCCGTTCCAGGGATTCTCTTCATGGTACATATTACGATAGGACTCGGCCAGAACCATACCGTTAGATTGAGAAGGGAAATTATAATAACGTGCATTAGCATTTAAAATATCATTACCATAGACCCCGTTGAATGCCAATGACAGTGTTAAAGATTTCCACGTAAAGCTGGTTTGGATTCCATACGTAAAGTCCGGATTCGGATTACCTATAATCGTTTTATCCTTTTCATCGATTTTTTTATCCCCATTACGATCTACAAACTTTAAATTACCAGCTCCCAATGTACCTACCGAGTTGGTCACTTGTGACAGGTAAGGATCATTCTCCTGAATAATTCCGTCCGTCTGATAGCCATAAAATAATCCGGGCGCATGGTCTGCCACGAAAATATTGGCCTCATGGAAATGATTTCCCAAAGAAGCGCCCAGATAGGCCTTCCACATACGAGAACTACCATCATCATTTACCCCCCACTGCTCTTCAGGCAAACCAAAGTCGAGAATCTTCCCTCTGTTAAAGGAAATATTTCCGGAAAGTGACCAAGTAAAGGTACGATTACGAATAATATCGCCATTCAAAGAAACCTCAATACCTTTATTGCGAAGTTTACCTTGATTAACGGTCATGCTTTTATATCCGGTAGAGGGTGGAAGATCCCGTTGAATCAAAAGATTGCTGGTTGTTTTTGAATATACATCTACACTACCGCTGATCCGACTATCCCAAAAAGCAAAATCCATACCGATATTATAAGAAGCGGTAGTTTCCCATTTCAGGCCTTCATTAGCTAACTTGTTCACGATCAAACCGATCAGTTTTGTCCCGTCCCCTGAGGCTGATTGGGCCGGTTTGCCATCATCACCCAAAGAGGCATAGGGAGCAAACGTACTATAAGAGTTAATAGACTGAGATCCGGTCTTACCATAACCGGCACGAATCTTCAATTGATTCAGCCAGCTCACATCGTGCATGAATTTTTCCTGCTCCATGCGCCATGCCACAGTAGCAGCAGGGAAATAGGCCCAACGGTTGCCTTCTTTAAACTTACTGGAACCGTCGGCACGAATAGAAGCTGTCAGCAAATAGCGTCCGTTGAGAAAAGAGAGATTAGCACGTCCCAGTGCCGACAACAACTGATAGTCATCCTGTAGCGGCTGTTTATATTCCTTATTACCAGCAAGATGCAATCCGTTGGAACGAAGGTCAAAAACGTTAAATTTATTACCTACCACTACTTTACTCATAGAAGTATAAGCATCATATGTCACACCCGCTGTAGCATTGATAGAAACAATATCTTTCACTTCGTGATTAAACTGCAGCATATTTTCTACTGTATAGTTGCTTCGGTCAAAGGAAGATTGGGTCACATATCCGTGCTGTATAGAACCTTCGTACAAAGGAAGACCATACCAGCGGTTACGATCCTGCAAACTTATATTACCACCCGCACGTAAGTTGTAACTTAACCACTTGACGATGTTCCAACTTAAATCAATAGAACCACGGAATGTCTTCTCGGTTGTTTTATCATCAAATTCGTCTACCCAGGTCCACACGGTAGCACGAGAAGCTATATCTGTAATCTGGTCCAGTTCCTCCTGTGATTTATTATACGGAGCTGAGGACAATGCAACACCGGAAACAGCTCCTGTAGCACCTCCTACGGAATTACCGCCGGCCATCATATCATTATCCTTAATAGATCCGTTCAATGATACAGCCAATTTTACCTTTTTAGATAAATCGGCATTTAAGTTTAAGCGAAAGTCTCCTTGTTTCAGACCGGTTCCTTGCACCAGCCCTTCAATATCCTTATAAGAGGCAGAGGCAAAATAGGTTACTTTATCGGTACCTCCATTCAAGGTTACCGCATAATTCTGCGAGAAGGAGGTACTATAAATTTCCTTTTGCCAGTCTATCTGCTGTAGCCGACTCCATGGTTCTTTCAGTTTAGAGTCTTCACCGTTTTTACGCCACACATCATTATTTTCATCGATAAAATACTTATAATAATCATTCCATACCGTTTCACCTGTCACTTTATCAACTTTCCACAGTCCTTCATTGGGAGAAACGCCTCCACGAATCAACGAATAAGTAGCATAATCATGCAGGTTCATCATTTCCAGTAAGTTACTGGCATCCGTTATTGTAAAGTTAGCAGAGACATTCACCGACGTTTTTCCCGATTTACCCTTCTTTGTGGTAATCAGGATAACTCCATTTGCACCACGCGAACCATAAATAGCTGTTGCCGAAGCATCCTTCAACACCTCAATGCTCTCTATATCATTGGGGTTTAAGGAACTCAATGCATTAGTAGCAATGGCGATATTATCATCACCAGTAGAAGCAAACTCACCTGTAGAAGCTTGGGGAATATTATCAATCACATACAAAGGCTGGTTATCGCCTCGTAAAGAGTTGGCACCACGAATCGTAACAGAGCTGGCTGCACCCGGAGCATCGACAGAAGTGCCGACACTCAAACCGGCTATTTTACCTTGCAGCATATTGTCTATGGAAGCCACTTTGCTGGCTTCATTTTCATTGGGACGGTAAGAACCGATAGCACCGGTCAGATCACTTTTCTTCATCTGCCCATATCCCACTACCACTACTTCGTCCAGCATTTCAGCATCTTCTTTTAGAATTATATCGAACACTGTTTTTTTACCTACTTTAACAGTCTGTGTCTGATATCCTATAAAGCGGAACTCCAAAGTTGACTTGTCTGACGGAACCGAGATACTAAAATTACCATCAATATCCGTCACAGTACCATTAGCAGTCTCTTTAACTAACACACTTGCACCCGGTATTCCATCTCCATCCTCTCCCTTGATGGTTCCTTTGATCATGATCTGAGCAAAAGAAACAGTAGAAAAGAGTAATACACATAGTAATGTTACTACACGCAACTGTCTATTTTTCATAAGTATTCTATTTAATTATTTATATAGCTTAATTGATTCACTCCTATTTCCATCATTTACATAGATCAAGTAAATTCCCTTAGTCATTTCGCCCCATTCAATAGTGGTCTCTTTCTGATTCAACATTTCTTGCCGACATAAAACGCCACTGTCACTATAAATATTACATACGGCATGTGATATTCCATCGGCAAGTACAACGACAAAGCCCGTATCATTACCCGAACACATAATGCTACACAAATCTGAAGTGCTATTTTTCAGTTGCTGAATACCCACTACCGGTCCTGTCTTCACCTGAGTTATCAAAGTATCTACGTTGGAAGCGATAATGTCATTCTGCGCTCGTATCAAGCTCTTATAATCACTCACACGCAGGTCATTGGCCATATCAAAATACATCGTGCCCAGACAGTCATGATCGAGAATAAAGTTCTGTTTACGTTTCACCTGATTCACGCCATTGAAATAATATCTGTCCTTCCATATATTTAGGTCAGGATCATAATTATCGTCATTCATACCTAATTTCTCAAAAAGATCCTTGTATCCGGCTTCTGAGCCATCCACCAACAAAACACCATAGGAAAGCACTAATTTATCTTTTGGATATCCGTAGTTGATAAAATGTTTATAAGCAGCTTCATAATAATCCCACGTATACGTACTGGTTTGAGGACCATATAACTGCATTGTAAAATAATCAATTCCCGGATCGGTTAACAGACTCTTATCCAAAGTATATGAATAATCGTGTTGGGAAACAGAGAATATTTTGTTATCCTCTCCTGCCATCACCTCATCTATCAGCCTACGGATCACCGGATTCAGGATATTATAATAATGCCATTCAAGATCGACATCCACTCCATCAAAATAGGGCAATAATTTCTTTGTATCGGCTATCAAACGATCTACATTTTCTTTCTTATTCAGTACGCCGCTCCACTTATCACCCTCGGGATAGATAAGCCCCATCCGTATCTTCATACCACGATGGTTGGCGTAATAATCTCTCATGAAATCAATCATCCCCGTAAAGCTTTGCGAGTCTTTTCCGATATGATCCGGATCATCGCCCTTCCAATAAGCATTCAGGAAGATATTGTTCCACTCACCTACATTTAATTTATAAGGATTAGTAGCATCATTTTCCACACTACCGGCACGACCAGAACCCCATACCATCCATTCATCCATTTTTCCGTCAAGGTTTTTACCCAATACAACCGGCGTTCCTTCCAGCACAGGTATAGTAGAAATATTCATGCTGTTTCCACTCAGTTTAACACCGCTTAAGCCATTAAAAATGGTGTAATCAACTCCGATTTGAATAATATTGAATGAGAGGCGCGGATTACTAATATCCTCCACAACACTTGGAGAAAAATACACAGATAAATAATGCCATTTCCCTATTTCGACTTTATTACTCAAGGTTCCGACAGTTCCATTAAGATCTACTACAATATCTTTCGTTGCTTCATTGCCCAATCGTACTTCAATACATTCAGTTTCAGACTTACGTTTAGAAAACAACAAAGCCCCTTCTGTCCAACTATCAATATAAATCCAACCTTCCAATGTACCTACACCTACAGGATCACGTCCGAACCCACTTCCCGAACTATAAAACAAATCCCCATCCGCTGCTGTCATTCCGGCACCAGCTCCCTGAAAATCCATTATACCTTTTCGTCCTTCAAACTCTTCCAGATATCCCACATTGACCGCCTCTGCAGAATTATCTGCATACTCTGTTTTTAAAGAGCCGTCTTTCTGAACCTTTGCGGTCAGTATGATCAAATCATTTGTCATAAGAAACATATCACGATCAATATTGGGGCGGTCTATGAAACGAATAAGATTAGTATAACCGGTAGATATACGATAACGGAATTCGGCATTATCAGTAACCGGTACTCTACTTACAGAATGAAATGTTCCATGATATGCCAGTTTGTAATCCACCAGATTTTTACACAAATCCTGATCACCTTTCCAATAAGCAACCAGTGATTCATAATTAGGATTGAACTTATTCAATGTATTCCGCCAATAGAGTTCTTCCTGTCCCAACGCCTTGTTCCAGATACGAATCTCATCCAGTTCTCCCTTAAATCCTTTACCTATAAAACCAGCTCGTTCGGAAGCAACCGTTAAGGTAGCGGGCAATGTTCCCGATATGGCATCCGAATAATCTACATTATTAATATATACTTTAACCGTTCCGTTAGCCACACAAACAGAAACTTGTGCCCACTGACCTAAAGAGAAAGTATAACTATTTAAGGTCACACTTTGTTTGCCCGAAGTCACAACCAGTTTTCCAGCTGCATCAAGATGTAAGGAGAGATTATCCTGATAAAACAGTTGTGCGTTAGCCGACAAAGCTTCAGGCTTAATCCATGCCTGAAAGGTTACTTCAGAGCTATTATTTAATTCTTTGATAACGGAGATTTCCACATAGCCAGTACCTTCAGCATTTTTTAATGCATAATTCACAGTCTGAGCCGAAACGGTCAATGCTGATACACCACACAACAGACCTACGAAAAAAGAAAGAAATTTCTTCATGCTTGACTAATATATAAAAATGAGTTAAAGATTAACAAAAGAAGGGGTATTTATCGAGTTAAGAAAGTAAGGAGCATTCTTCACTGAAATACTCCCACTTTCTTATAAAAAGAGTATGTGTATTTTTTAATACACAACTATTACTTCAATTAATAAATCACTTTACGAGTCACATCACCAGTTTTCACAATATAAGCACCTCTTTCGTTTACAGGAATAGTAGTCACTGTAACATTAGGAGATACCTTTTCAATCAATTGTCCGGCAACAGTGTACACTTCAATCGGAGCAGTAGCATCTATTACAGATATGCCATTATCGTTTGCAAAAACAATCACGTTATCTTCATATTTAGTATACGAAATACCTGTCGGAGCATCGGTCCAGTCAACAGCATTTACTTTTAATTGTCCATTCAAAGTTGGTTCGGTGATCTTTTCTATTTTAAGATCATCAAACATCAGGATAGATTGGTTTGCAATCGTTCCGCCAAGTCCTAATTTAATTAAAAGAGGAGTAAAATCGTAGTCTTTAGCCGAATTTGAAGTGATTTCAATTTCAAATTGATAATTTGTCCAATACTGATTAAAATCTTTCAGTGCAGATAAATGAAAATTACCATCATTATTGGTACCACCTAAAAATGGTTTATTATCCCACCAAGAAGTTCCAAAATAACAATTAATATCTACTGTATTAGTAATATCTTCATTTAAAACAACACGTATAGGGATAGATATTCTATACATTCCTATAGGCAGATCTTTTTGAGAAACGACATATACATTAGGGGCACTCATGCTTTCAGCATTCTTTACAGCGCGAGCGTCTGTTGCAGTAGATGCATTCCCCTGATAAATCATAATATTACCTAATTTTCCACCATCTACAATTTGGAACGCATGATAAAAAGCTTCCAGATTAGCTTTCTGATCAGCAGTCATATCCTTATAAGCAATATCTCCTGCTCCTGTCCAATTAGCAACAGAGAAGCCGCCTTCTAAATTATCCGCCCACCGAAATCCTTTACCAAGAGCGGCATCTCCTTTAAAATTTCCTCCTATGGCTGATGACTCTCTAATAAATAAACCATCAGCGCTGCCCTTCGCCAATTTGTCAAACGACCAATTTTTAGGACTAACATCGACCTGTGCCATTACACCCGTTGCTACAAATAAACCTGTAGCCACCATAAGTAATACTTTTTTCATAATACATTAATTTTTATGTTAAACAATAAATATAAGTAAGCAGTAAATCTGCTATCTTTAAACTTTTATTCCGCTCTCCTTTTAATAAGAGAAAGAATTTTATACCTCCGGCAGTAAACGATAGATAAAAGGAAGAAAAGGTCATTTCATAATGTACATCTTCTTATAGATCAAGTTTACCAAAGGATGCGATTGCTTTAAATAAGATTCTTTAATTAATCGCATTGCAAATGTATGTGCCTTATATTATCTTTATGTTTTAAATAGCTCAAACTTTTTTTCAAATTTGTCCAATACAAACAATCTCGGACGATTTGAAACATTATGGGACAAATTAGAACATTATGCGAATCAGCAGTTGGCTATTGAGTTCAAAGCTGATCAAGAAATGAATCAGTTCACCATAGAGGGCAAAGAGTTTTAGATTTTTATTGAAACGCAGGAACCATCGCTTGGCGTACCTCCCCGTGCGGGAAGCACTCAAAGCAGTTTCTAAACAGATAATCATTTTAAAGATATTTTAATTGTATCTTTCAATAGAGGTTTTTCTTTGCAAATGATATAATCACTCGGGAGAATTGTTATCTCCTTTTTCGTCTCTTTAAGAAAAGAAATATCAAATGATACGAAAACAATCTCATCGGCTTCGATTTGATATATATTCTGCTTAATTTGTTTAGTTCTCCGACTAGTCTGCTTCTTACTACGATGCATAAATCGAACATTATTTACAATAAAACCATCGTTTTTTAGAATTTTAAAAGAATCCGTATGCAGTACACCATTACTTGTATTAAAATTATATTTCAAAAATATAGTATATTGACTTGGATTTTTCATCTGATAGCCTAAAGCTACCAAACTAAATTCGCCACATTCTGAATTCAATTTTAATGAATCAATTCCGTTAATTTTTATAGGAGTAGCTAAATTTCCATGATAAAACACATCCATACAAGAACAATAAAATATTATTACTAAAATAAAAACTATTTTTTTCATCATCTTCAATCTGTTTGTAATTACCACCAATATTTTGTATCCGCTTGTGTTTCAAAGAAATTTTGTATACCAATAAGGGTTCCATGTCCAACAACAGAATTTAGTCCATGCATAAAATAATTCAAAAGGAAAGCATCTCCCATAGAACGGGATTGCCACAAATGGTGGAGTTCATGTGAATACAAATTATTTAAATTCGAGTTACCAATAATGGCATGAGCACCAAATCCAGTATCCCAAATCTTGGGTGAATAAAAGTGATCAACGCCTCCACCACTATAATTTAATGACAAATTTTTCCAGTCAAAACTAGCATTTCCACCAAATGCCAAATTTATCAACCCAAAAGCATTTGTTGCAATATTCCCTATATTATTCTGCCATTGAAATAACTTTTGTCCTTTCCCTATAGTCAAGTTAACAGGTCCAACTCCTAAAGAGACTTTTGAAAAAGGATTATCCCCTTGTGCCCAGTTTTTACCTATCGAACGTCCCGCTGTCCCTATCATCTCATAACCTAATTTCCCCGACAACTGCCCAATATTTGATGTAGAGCCAAAACCTTTTACCATTCCCAAGCCTCCGGTAGCAGTCCAAGCGCCAGAAGCCATACCAACGAGACCGGACTTCCACGCTCCGTCCCAACCACCTCCTGAAAGGGCATTTATTCCAATATTTATTGAGCCACTATTCAACATCGTACTAACCAAACCTGCCGTCTTTGTTGGAACACTCACACCAGCTGCCATTGTTGTCATACCTGTAGCACCTATCGCTGCCGAAAAACCATATCCAAGTGTAGCACCAATCACGCCACCAGCTATAGCACCTTTCCAACAATCCGGTTTCCAATTCCAAAATGCAGCCGTATGAGACTGAATAGATGCTCCTACATAAGCCCCTACCACTGCACCTATTATCACCGGAACAAACCACGCAATCTCTCCCGTTTGGTCCCTATACATCAATGGATTATTCAAGCAATAGCTATAACGATTAAAACTTTGGCTATTTTCCGGCATCTGCACATATCGATCCGGGCTCAAAAAACGACCTAATAATGGATCGTATAAACGAGCGTTCATATTTATCAATCCGAATATAGATAAATGCTCATGCCCAGTGTAACCACGATTTAGAAATAATGATGGCTCACTTCCGGGAGCATATACAGATTGAGTTTCAGGATTACATAAACGCCCCCAATAGTACGAAATCAAAAATATTCTGATGTTTCAAATCATTCAATCTTTTTCTAAAATCATTCTTTAAAGAGTATTTGAAATAATATCAAGCATAATAGAGTTAATGTAAATCAGATTTGTTATATATCGCGTACGTGTGTATTTTATAATAGCATCAATAATACAGGCTGAAAGTTTCATTGTGCCTATACTAAAGTCTCTCTGATCAGTAAGTAAAGTTATCTTTTTCTTAGAATAAACTTTATTCATAGACTTTAAATATATATTCGTAGACTTCAAATATATATCCATAGACTTTAAATATATATTCGCATCCTTTGAATAAAGATAGCTTCTTTATAAAGATAACTTTTCTATATAGAGAAAAAGAAATTTCTAAAGAGAAGAAGCAAAATAATTAAAGCCGTGGGCGTACAAAAACTAATTTACGTAAACTCTAATAAACAATTTGCAACACCGTAAAATAAAGCGTACCGTCTACTTTAACTTACTAAAATCACAATTAAAATTATAAATTCCGGATAAGAGACAATGGTTACAACAAAGCAAAACGACATAACAGTACGCCGATAACTTCCTTATATTCAACGATCAAACAAGTCAGTTTATTAGTATTGCAAAAGTATACACTTAAGCTTTTGTTAACAACGTTTCTTTACACAATAAAAATATATACTATTGTATGTACCAATTTCATAGTTAAAAAAACAGATTAACAATGTTAATAACCATCCCATTATCTTTGCTTCAAAAAGACATTATTTTCGCATACCTTTTGCTTATCTGTCACATTTGTTTTAATTTTGTCTACACAAATCAAAAAAACGATTATGAAAAACTATGGAAACATACTAACCTGTTTATGCCGGTTTGTCGGATGTGTTCTATTGATGCAATGGGCCGTTTCTTCTCTACATGCTTTTCCCGATTATTATTTCAAACAACTATCCTTACAGGAAGGACTTTCGCAAACAACCGTCAACTGTGTGCTCAAAGATTACAAAGGTATCATCTGGATAGGGACTCAGATGGGATTAAACCGCTTCGATCAATACGAATTGAAAAACTACTTCTATGACTCATATTCCTCTCATTCACTGCCGGATAATGGAATCTGTTTTTTAGAAGAAGATTCCTTACTCAATCTATGGATAGGAACGCGGGAAGGGGTATCACTTTATAGCCGGGGAGAAGATAACTTCACCTTATTGTATTATAATAATGCTCCCGTACAAGCCAAAACAGCTTGTCTGTTAAAAAATGGAGTATTGTTTGCCGGAACCGGACTTTGGCTATATAGCTATGACGACCGAAAATTGCATAGTCTCCCGATCATTAATAAAGGCGAAGCTATCAACGATTATTTTATGTATATCCAACCGTGGAAGGATGATATATACATAATAGGGACACTATGGAAAGGTGTTTACCTATATCATGCCGATAGCCATCAGCTAACACCTTTCACCTCATGTGAAGAGCAACACATTACTTCGTATTTTATTGATAAGCACAAAAATCTATGGTTATCACCCTATGGCAAAGGGATAGTATGCTATGATGTAAATGGCAATAAGGTAGCCAGTTATTCAACTCATAACTCCGAACTATGCAATAACGTGGTATTGGATATGTTATCTTACAAAGATGAGCTTTGGATAGCTACTGATGGCGGTGGAATAGCTCGCCTGCATCTGCCTACTAACACTTTTCGGACCATCGAATATCAAACAGGAAATAATAATTCATTCCCAACAAACTCTGTAAAATGCCTGTATGCAGATCGGTCACAAAATTTATGGGCAGGTACTATCCGAAACGGATTATTGAACATACGTGAAGTATACATGCGTACTTTTCAGGATGCACCGCTAGAAAACATTTTCGGATTGACCAATAAAACAGCCTTATGTCTACATGAAGAAGACGGCTTCATATATGTGGGAACAGACGGAGGTGGTATCAACCGTCTGAACCAAACAGAAAACACATTTAAACATTACCCTCTATGCTGCAAGGAAAAAGTGGTATCGATAGCAGGATACAGCCGCCAGGAACTGATCGTATCCTTTTTCGGAAAAGGACTTTATTTCTTTAACAAAACAACAGGAGCTTGTCGTCCGTGTAATTTCATAAATCAATCTCTCATAGATCAAATTAACCTGATGGGAAAGAGCATCTGTATACACCAGTTCAGTCCGGGCAAATACCATATGCTGGCAGAACAAGTATATATTTATGATACGAAAACAAATCAACTTTCCCAAGTACGGATGGCAGATGTACGAAAAAATACGGAAACACCTATCAGCAACCTGAAAGTGATCACTTCAACTGATTCGGTAACTTATCTGAGTGGAATAAGAAATATCTTTCGATTAGATAACCGTACCCGAACTTTATCTCCACTTTATTATGCCAATCCGAATATTACGATAAATAGTGTATGCAGTGATGCACAAGGAAACTTTTGGATGGCAACCAATCGTGGACTAATGGAGTACAACCGAAAAGATAAATCAGTTAACAAAATAGAGACTTCACTATTCAGTGAAGCCAGAATAGTAGTCTATGACTCTACGGGAAGAGTATGGGTCGGTGCATGCAATATGTTGTTTACTTATTCTTTATCGGACAAGCGATTCACCATTTTTGATGAAAACGATGGAGCTTTGGCCAATGAATATATGTATACTAATTATCCGGTATCACAATCAGGAGATATCTACCTATGCGGAGCAAACGGTTTATTGCGTATCTGTAAAGGGTATCCATTCAAAGACAGTAAAATGCCTTCCATAAAGCTGATGGATGTTGAACTAAACGGAGCCACGATCACAAATCAGGTTTCAGAAAAGGGAGAATTGACTCTCCCATATCATTACACATCTCTCGTTATTAAACTGATCGGAAATGAAGAAGATGTATTCCGGAAAAAAATATACCGATTCCATATTTCGGAAATGACACGAGATATTGAATCGTACGTCCCTACCCTACCCCTTTATTCACTACCTCCGGGCAACTATAAGGTGTCCGTTTCGTGTAGCAACCGGGATGGCAGTTGGACGGATATGGTCCCGATACTCAGTCTGAAAGTTTCGGCTCCGTGGTGGCAAAATATATATCTGAAACTATTATCAATAGTTCTATTCATTGTGTTCTGTATCTTTTATATGATATCTTACAATCGAAAAAAAGAGCGTAAGCTCCAATGGGAATTAAAAGAGCATAAGCAAAATATGAATGAGGAAAAAATACGTTTCCTTATCAACATGAGTCATGAGTTACGAACTCCGTTAATGTTAATATATGCTCCACTCAGACGACTGTTAAGTAAAGATATGACAGTTGATGGAAAATTGAAGGAACAACTGGAAGGCATCTGTAAACAGGTAAGACGAATGAAAAACCTCATAGAAATGGTACTCGATGTGCGTCGTATAGAGATGGGACAAAATGTATTGCATCTTTCAACTGCCCATTTCAACGATTGGCTGGAAGATATTGCCGGCAGTTTCACCGAAGAATTCACCAACAAAGGAGTACATTTTATATATAACTTTGACAATCAAATTGCTGATTGGACATTTGATATGAACAAATGCGAAATGATCATATCCAATTTACTGGCAAATGCCTTGAAATTTACTCCAGCGGGTAGTACAGTCACTCTAACTACACGCAAAGAAGAAGGGCATATACGAATTCTGATAACCGACGAAGGTGTCGGATTGGACGAAGAAGATATGAAACATTTGTTTGTCCGTTTTTACCAGGGAAGAAATTCGAAAGAAGGAAGTGGCATCGGACTATCTTATGTGAAAGTGTTAGTGGAGCTGCAAGGAGGAAAAATAAATGCTTATAATAATGAAAAAGCGGGAGCAACCTTCTATTTTGATCTTCCGGAAAAGAAAAATGAGATATCACCGGAACAATCAGTCAATATATCACTTAATGACATACTTCGCTTTTCTGAAAAGGAAAAACCGGAAACTAAAGAGGAAGATGAGACATTCGACACTAAAAACTACTCCATACTGGTAGTGGAGGATAATGTCGAATTATGTAACTTTCTCAAAGAAGCCTTGAAAGACAATTTCCAAAACGTATATACAGCTAATAATGGTAAGGATGCCTTTATCATTGCTACACAAAACCTACCGGATATTATTGTGAGCGATATTATGATGCAGGAAGGAGACGGACTGGAACTCTGCCAACAAATTAAAAAACAAGAGAAGACTTGCTTTATCCCTGTAATTCTACTGACCGCACGAACAGATGTTGAAAGTACAGCTTCCGGATATAAATCAGGGGCTGATATTTATTTAACCAAACCATTCGAAGTAGAAGAACTGACAATTATAGCACATAATTTACTGAAAAACAGAAAAATGTTACAAAAGCATTACCGGAATCATGCCAGCGGCATATCAATAGAAGGAAAAGAGCCCAGTAATGCAGATGAAAGATTCTTGTTCAAGCTGAACAACATTATTATAGAAAATCTAAACAACCCTGATTTAGATGTAGACTTCATTGCTGAAAGAATGGGAATGGCACGAACTACGCTTTATAACAGACTAAAAGCTCTAAACTATATGGGTATCAATGATTGCATCAATAACTTCCGCATAGAAAAAGCGCTGCAAATGCTACGCGAGACAAATTGCAATATGCTTGAAATATCAGAAGCTGTCGGTTTTAGCAGTCAACGCTATTTCAGTACATTCTTTAAAAAAATGGTAGGTTGTACACCTACCAAATACAGAGAAGAAAATCTTCAATAAGAAATATTTTTTATATATATCACCACAAATTAGTTTCTGTGGTGATATATATCCAATTTTCGTCTTTTACCCCAACTGTCCGATACGATTTATCAATTCATCACCCAAGGCATTCTTGTCATCAATGTGTTGCAATACAGCGGTTACAAACGGGTTACTTTCAAAGTCACCACGCACCTGTTCAAAATCGAGTTTCATTTCATCATCAGAGCCATCGGCACCAAAACCTGTCATAGAAGACAGAGAGAACTCCTTGCGTGCATCACTATAAACCATACGATCCAGTCCGATAACAGCTTCTTTCCAGGAACGTACGATATCAATAATATTTTTAGCAGTAATTGTTTCGGGATCGAGTCCGTAGAACTCCTGTATCTTACCATACGCCCATGTCCACTCGTAGGTATAGTAATTATTATGCATCTCTGAAAAACAGGCATTAATCTCTTTCAGGCGATTTATTTTTCCACTTTCAATACCACACATCAGTTTTTCTATCTCACTCTTCGGAGCAATTAATCCGGAAATATCTACCCATTCGCCGGTACCTATTTCGGTATCTGGCTTCAAACGTTCACGAATATCTTCATTGTTTTGAAAATTAATACCTTCGAGGCGCTTAATAATTGAGTTACCCAAAAATTTATGAATAGCTATCTCATAAAAACGAATACCACTGTTAAGTGAAGAATTCTTTATTTTAGCGCTCTGATAAGAATATGTCTCCGAAGTTTCACCCGATACACGCTTCAAATCTTTCAGAATAGTGCGTCCTGCAAACATCTTCTGAATGGTATATGGACTCAATAGATTATAATTAATATAATCCAACTTGTTCGGATCTTTTCGTTTATCACGCTTCGGCCATTTCTGGGCGTCACGAATGGTTCCTACGCTACGCAAATTAACCCCTGGGACAAGGAAAGTAGTATTCTGTTGTTCTATCAGATAAGAAAATGGCAAGTTGGATGTATCCGCATGATTAACATGACGCCCCATTACCAGAGAAAAGGCTCCCACGCGTGCCGGCCAGAGAATATAAGAATCAGAAGTTGTTTTTGCTCCCCGTTCCATTGTTCCCTGATGGATGGGACCTAATTTGTACATATGATTACTTTGATTAGAGCCTGAACCAGCATTCATAAATGAAAACATGCCGGCAATCAATAGAGTCGATTTATGATGTGTCACCGTATAGGGTCCGGCGAAAATAGCACATGCTTCACCGTTCTCTCCTTGGCAATTACTGAAAAACAAAGAATCCGAAGCCGAATAATTATGTCCCAGTCTACAAGCTTGTCCAATAAAACAGCGTGTCAACATCGTTCCATCATCAATATGCGAACCGGAAGATATAATAAAGTCATCACAGATTACTCCATGCCCGATGTGCACCGGAGCAATTGCATTACTATTAATACTACCATTTGTCAAACGGCAGGTCCCGCATATATGACAACAATCTCCTATTCGCACATTTTTAATAGAACCGGTATTGAGTATCATAACCCGGTTTCCGATTGTTCCAATAGTAGAAGCGTGTTTATTGGAATAGTAATCAGTGATTTCCTTCATGCGACTGATTAATTCCGGACGATGACGGTACAGAGCCAGAATATAGGCCTGATGTGCCGAGAGCTTATCATTGATCAGTACTTCCCGGCCACCGGTTTCATTTAATACAGCAACTTCTACTCCATTACCAAAAGTGGTACGGCCATCTACAAGGATGATATCAACATTTTCAATAAATGCATCATCTCCAATTTCATAGTTTGCAATATAATTCTGGATGTTTTCAATACAGCAGTTATCTCCTACTGTTACGTTGTGCAAGGTGACATGCCGCAGTCCGGAATGCTTCTTAATTCCCCCCGGCAGAATAAATTCCGACTGGAAAACTCCGAGTTTCACCTCTCCAGAAAAACGGGTATGGTGCACATACTCGGTAGTAAAGTCCTTGGCCACAGAAATTTTCCCCCAATCATCAGCCAGACACGACTGGCTCTTCAACTGAAGCACTTCGTCTTCAGTCAATCTTCTGTAATTTTTTCCCATAAACTTAAATAATGTGTCAATGTGCCAATGTGCCAATATGCCAATTAGTTGTGCAATATTAAGTAGCAATATACCGCATGGCCATTGGCACATTGGCATATTGACACATTGAATAATTATTCTTCTTCCTCTTCCTCGTAAGTCTGATAAAGAAAATCATTATAGGGATACTTTTGTACGTGTAGTTCTTTTACGCGTTTATAAACAACACTCTTCAGTTCTTCTATGTTGATTCGTTCGCGGGCGGAAATAAAGAGGCAATTATCCTCCATTTTAGCCATCCACGTCTTCATCAGTTCTTCGAGTGTTAAGTTTTCCTTTGTTTTGGGGGTAAGGTCGTCAGCCGCTTTTTCTATATAAGTATAAGCGTCTATTTTATTAAAAATTAATATCATTGGTTTTCCGGCACCACCTATATCAGCCAGTGTTTTATTCACCACTTCAATCTGTTCTTCAAAGCCGGGATGAGAAATGTCTACAACATGTAGTAGCAGGTCGGCTTCACGCACCTCGTCAAGAGTAGACTTGAAAGAGTCTACGAGGTCTGTAGGCAATTTACGAATAAAGCCTACAGTATCGGACAACAAAAAAGGTAGATTTTCTATAATCACCTTACGCACTGTAGTATCGAGCGTAGCAAAAAGCTTATTCTCTGCAAACACTTCGCTCTTGGCCAAAAGATTCATTATGGTTGACTTTCCTACATTGGTATATCCAACAAGAGCCACACGAATCATACGTCCACGATTCTTACGTTGTGTAGACTTTTGTTTGTCAATCTCAGTCAGACGCTCCTTGAGCAATGACATACGATTGAGGATAATACGGCGGTCCATTTCAAGCTGCGTTTCACCCGGACCACGAAGTCCTACCGAACCTCCTTTACCGCTACCCGAACCGGAACCACCACCCTGGCGTTCAAGGTGAGTCCACAAACGTTGCAAACGAGGCAACATGTATTTATACTGCGCCAGTTCCACCTGTGTTTTAGCATTGGCAGTCTGAGCACGCATAGCAAATATATCGAGAATAAGTGAAGTACGATCTAATATCTTAACCTTCAGCTCTGCTTCAATATTACGTATCTGTTTAGCAGAAAGTTCATCATCAAAAATGACCATTCCTACTTCCCGTTCGTTTTCTTCTTCGTTTAGGATATATTCCTTTATCTCTTCCAGTTTTCCTTTTCCCACATAAGTTACAGAATTGGCTGTCGGCAACTTCTGGGTAAACTTTTTCACAACTTCCGCCCCAGCCGTCTCGGCAAGGAATTCCAGCTCGTCAAGGTATTCTTTCGTCTTACGTTCATCCTGCGTCTGCGTGATGAGTCCTACGAGTACCGCTGTTTCGACCTGAGCTTCGGAGATTACAAATTCTTTCATTCTTTATTCTTATCTATAATAATGTGCGCAAATATATAGTTATTTTTGCAGAAAGCCTTGTTCTATAAGTTTATTTAATTCAGAAACAATGTTTTTATAATCTGCCCGGCGTCCACATTCATGCCATTCTGTCAAAGGATGTTTATCATGAATATGTGTCATCAATTCCTCCATAGAGGGTGCACTGGCCAATTGACTATACTCCTCGTATGTATAGGAAAGAAAGACAACATTCCGGCCAATGCCCCTATTGTCCAGCCAATAGCCTTTTTCAAGAAGTGTAGGCAAACACAGTTTGTCACCAATACGAAGGTCACGCGGGTGTGGATAAGAAACAATAGTGGAACGGGCATCATTCATGATAACCGGAACCAGGTGTGAGTAGTCCTCCCTCGTTTTATAAATATACACAGGAGGAGAGCTTACAGAGGCCGTTCCACCTTTAGGAGAAGTAGTTGTTATTATTTTCTGACTATCCATTTTCTGATTCTTTTGTGGTTGAATACCCGGAGTACGGCAAGCACCTGCCAACAGCACTATACACATACATACTGATAAATAAAAGCTTTGTTTCATACAACTGGTTTCACGATTTTAAACAAAAATAGTAATAAAAAGCAAAACCGGCAAGTGAGAATGCCATTTATCTCAAACTTGCCGGTTCAATATAATCAGAAATACGCTCCCAAAACAATCACTTTATCACAAATTTATTACTACCAACTCCTTCTGTAGTAATGGCTCTCAAAAAATATATACCCGGAATATAATCTTTACAAGACAGGCTAAATTCCATATTTTCATGGCATTCTGTCCCTTCCAACAAATGTCCTTGCATATCATAAATCATCAGTCTGGTCATTGCGACAGAAGATTTCACTATGATTTGATCGTCCCTACATATAACTGTAACGGGTACTATATCATCTTGTTCAACATGATTTATTCCTGTCAAATCTTCCTTGACAAGAATCTCCGTAGAGACTTCGCTTCCTCCTTTTACGCTTTCCCACTCAAAATCATTCTGATTATCTCCGGCTCTGTACACCATCCTGATCCGATCGCCTCCAACAAGTGTCTCAGTAATTTTACAAGAAAAAATAACTCCATTACCTGATATTTTCCCTGCTGCATTCATCGCACTCAGGTCAATATTTTTAGAATCCGATATAAGTTGTTTCACCTTTCCCTGTTTATCTACCAAAGCCAAAGCTACGATTCCGGAAAAGTCACGAAGACCGGCATTCGTTATAAATCCGGCTTTCACCTTAAACGAAGTGTTAAGACGAAAATTAGTCTCTGTAGTTGTCAATCCGGCAAAAGCTTCTCCGGAACTTGTTGTTCCATCAAAAAAATAGAGCAAATCACGATAACCGGAACCGGATTCGGCTTTCTTTATACCGACTACAGCATCTTGCCCTATCGAAAATCCTCCCCCTGAATTACCTCCGATACCCTGCTGATCGGGCTCCAAAGTAGATAATAAATAATATCCATTGGCTATGCCGCCCCATCCCCAGTTAACATGATATCTATTAGCCTTGTAACCATCAAAAACGAACTGATGTCCTTCTCTTTTGGAATTACTGCCACCATAGATCACAAGCCGTCCTTCGTCCAACTCTTGTTTCAATAAAGCGTCCCACTCATCATCCGTATACCACTCCCGTTGCAATACAGCCATACTTTTATCATATTTCATATACTCTATCATTCCCCTTGCTGCTATCAAAGTGAAGGCTCCACTTCCATTTGGCGCATATTCCATCTGCGACATCACCCCACAGTGATACATCAATGTTGCTACAGCATCAGCTTGCGTGCCTACATACTTTCCTATCTCATATACATTCAACATTTTATCCCACTGATATGGAACATTATAGGTTACAGATAACTGACTTCCATATTTGGAAGGAGTATAAGTACATGTCCCGCCGCTTCCCTGATCCGGCCAACGATTGTATTTCATCACAATAGCCAGCGCAGTTGCAACACAACCTGTAGGAGTAGAACTTCCGGATATTTTGGGGCATAAGTTATTATAAGGAGCATTCTGATTCCAAAGAGCTGTATTCAATAAAACCTCTTTTTCTGCATCATCAGCTAAAGCCCCGCGTTGCAATTGTTCCCAAAGTTTCATAACCGATTCAGACGGAGTTATATGCTGTTCTCTGGCCCAGTTAATCTGTTCACGGTAATATCGCATCCACCCCTGTAGATTGGAAGGCATATTTTCTACTCCAAATTCTCCGGTATCACTATAAGCCAGTACAGGAGATGCTACATCATCACCCGCAATAATGATAAAACCTCCTTCCGGTGTACGATTAAAAACATGAAAGGCTGGTGATGAGGTCGTTGTACGTGTTTGTACATCCTCACCATCCCAGATATACTCCAGTTGCATACTACCACCTGCCCGGGTAGTTTCGTGAATTCCAAAGAAGTTACGAGCCAGTTGTTCTGCTTTTGACGCAGGTACATTGTCTGCCCATGATAAAGAGAAAGTGAATAAAAAGAGCCAGAATAGATTACGTTTCATAAGCACCTTATTTTGAGAGTGGTTTGTAACGCCACAAATATAATACATCAATTTATTTAAACAGAATATCAATCCTACATACTTTTGCATTAGATAAGGAAAAATAGAGGTCATTCTTTCACAAGAACGACCTCCCAAAACACTTTATTTATAATTATAGCCACTCTATTATGTATGGCTAGAATTCCAACTTAATTATACTCCGGATTTTGCTGAATATTTGTGTTAGCATCTATTTCAGCCTGTGGTATCGGCATAACGGTACGATAATCATTCCAGTTAACTGTCACCAGGTCAGTTGCATTCAGGAAATGATTTCCACCTTTACGAGTGATTTCGATACCTTGACGAAGTACATCATATAAACGGTGTCCTTCCAACACCAACTCTTTACGACGCTCTTTCATTATCAAATCCAATGTCGCTGTAGTTTTTACAGCCGCAGAATTGGCACGACTCTGAATCTTATATAAGTAATCGTCCGCCAATGTCTGATCCGGAGCAGCTTTCTTCAATGCAGCTTCAGCACCAATTAAATAGATATCAGACAAACGAAGTACGCGTACATTATTAACTGCTACTGAACCCGCACGTCCCGGATATTTATTAATAGTACGCTTTGTGCCATTTTTATCCGTAATCAATAAACCTAAACGCACATCATTAGGATCTTCATTCAACAAATCAAGAAAATCCTTAGTGGCCACAACAGCTCCGTACTCAGAAGGAGCAACCACAGCTCCCCAAAGTTCACGGCCTCCTGCATAGGTCGTACTGGATAAAGCCAAATCAAAAATAGATTCACTCGTTTCTTCCAGTTTCCACGAATCTACATAATCTGAATTTTTAATCAGTTCATAAGGTCCATTCTCCACTACGTCTTTCGCATAGCCATAAGCAGCTTCATAATCACCTTTATAAAGATTGACACGAGCCAACAATGCTTTTACAGCCCATCTATTAAAGTGACCGTAATTTTTGTTCTCATCAATAAAGCTCAATGCATCTGTTAAATCCTCTAATACAGCTGCATACCCTTGAGCTACAGTCTGACGCGCAGGAAGTTCTGCAGCTGTTAATACCTCCTTTATAACCGGAACTCCCAAAGAAGCACCATTGTCTTTCAGATAAGGAGCTCCGTAAGTTATCAATAAGTTGAAATGGGCCAATGCACGGATGGCTAAGGCTTCGCCTTTTGAATTCTTAACCACATCAGACATTGGAACCTCTCCTTTATCTATTGCTTCCAATAATACATTGACACGGTTGATAACTGCATAAGGAGGAAACCAAAGATCGTCGGGAGCATTATTCTGACGATACGTGTATCGATAGTATTGTTCTGTACGATCACTTGTTTTGTTCGTCTGCGTATCATCTCCTCCTACTTCTGCACGTGCTATAAAATCAACTCCATAATAATAATAGCTGGTGTTATCTTTATCAGATACGCTTATCAATCCTGCATAGGCTCCATTCAAAGCTGTTTTTGTATCCTCTGCAGTAGTAATGGCTCCATCACTAACCAAAGAATCAGAAGGTAATGTAGTAAGGTATCCATCACAGGAAGTGAGGCATACGGAAGTCGCTACAATGACCGTCGTAAAGATTGATTGTATATTCAATTTTTTCATCATTTTCGTTTTTTGCATTAATAATTATAATCCAATTTCAATACCGAATGTCACACTTCTCAAAGTAGGAAATGCAAATGTCGGAATACCATTGATCGGTTGCTCCGGATCTACATTCTTATAAGAAGTCCATGTCAGCAAATTGCTTCCCGACACAAACAAACGTACATTTTCCATTTGTGCTTTGCGAGTCCATCTTGAAGGAAGTGTGTAGGAGAGACTCAAGCTCTTCAAACGAAGATAATTAAGATCTTTCATAAAACGTGAACTTCCGTAATTACCGTACTGATAGTTGTTGATACGTCTTGGAACATCCGTTTTATCACCGGGCTTTTGCCATCTGTCTAACTGATCAATAGAAGAGTTATAGAAAATTGTATAGCCATCTGTATCAGTAATACTTGTTCTCATTGTATCAAATACCTTTCCTCCAAGTGAGAAGTTAAAGAGCATATTCAATTCAAGTCCATTCCAAGAGAAACTATTTCTCCATCCACCGGTAAGTTTCGGATCGGGTTTGCCTATAATAACACGCTGAGCTTTAGCGGGATCCGTAGTCAATTCTTTATTCAAACTACCATCAGCATTTTTCGTATTCAACACCCACAGTTCTTCACCTGTTTGCGGATCTACACCTGCCCATTCGCGACTCCACCAGGAATAATAAGATTCGCCTTCGCGCAGTATACTCGTACCATCAATAATATCTTTACCTTCATACAACTTGGAGATTTTGTTACTGTTGTGTGATAGAGCAAGCCCGGAAGTCCATTTCACAGATGTATCTTTGAAAATATCTACGTTGATGTCCACCTCAACACCTTTATTGGTCATCTCACCTACATTTTTCAGCATCGTTTTAAATCCAACGACCATAGAAGTAGGTACATCTTGCAGCAAATCGGTTGTCTTACGTGAGTAATAGTCAAAACTCACACTCACCCGATCAAAGAAACGACCATCAAAACCAATATTAAAGTTTTTATTCTTTTCCCATGACAAATCCGGATTGGGAACAGATACAGGAGCAGAACCGGCAATATCCTGGTAATTATAACCGTAACCATACAAACTCAGATGTTCATACAGAGAATTGGGTAATGTTCCATTAATACCATAGGAAGCACGTACTTTCAAGTCATTAATCTGATGTATGTCCTTCATAAATTTCTCCTGCGTTAATCTCCATGCTGCAGATACAGACCAGAAGTTAGCCCAACGATTGTTGGCACCCAACCGGGAACTTCCATCACGACGATAGTTTGCCGAAACGTAATACTTATTATCATAATCGTAGTTGACACGTGATAATAAAGACAACAAATGGTCTTCTGTATAATAAGCCATACCTTCTGCCGGAGTAGAAGCATTAACAGACTCAGGCAATTTATCATGAGGATAACCGGTAGAAGCTGCTCTAACCGCTTCCTTTTTACGATCATCTACATCCCAACCCACAAGTACATCAAGATTATGCTTTTCTTTGAATGTTTTAGCATAATTCAATGTTGTCGATGAATATACATTATGATACTGATACGGATAAGTTGCTCCAAGTCCATTTAGCAACTGTCCATTATTAGAATTTACCGGCCAATAAGTGATGGATGTATTATTAACATAGTCATAACTTACAGTTTCTTTAAGAATTAGTCCATCAATAATTTCATAAGATGCCCATAAACTATTAAAGCTTCTGAATACTTTCGACTGATTTTTATCCAGATTAATATCTTCTACAGGGTGCGTATGCGGAAAGACTTGCTGTAAAACCGGATGCAGATAATAATTCCCGTTTTCATCATATATAGGCATATTAGGGGTACAAATGAAGCTCTGCAAAAAGAAAGGATTAGCATAAGCAGTACCTTCGCTTGTTACCGAAGAATTCTGTTTAGACAAAGAAATGTTAGCTCCCATCTGCAATTTGTTATCAGCCGATTTGTGAGTTGCATTTACACGTCCGATAAATCCGTCTATAGATGAAGTTTTGGATTTTCCATCTTCTTTTTTGTATGCCAAAGAGGCAAAGAATGAATTACGTTCGTCTCCACCCTGTGCCGAGAATTCATAATTTTGCGAGGAACCATGTTTCCGGAAAAAAGCATCTTCCCAATCTACATTATAATTAGAATCTGCATAAAAGTCAGCATATTCCTGAGCATAAGCTCTTGCCTCTTCATCCGAAGCCGGACCGTTATAGTTTCCATTTTCATCGGGTATACCGTACAGAGTAGCCTCATTATAACATGCTTCGTATGTTAACTCATGACGTTGCTGCCCATTCACATTCTTTCTGTTTTTCATTGCCCAATCAGAGAATCCCCAATTCGCTTTGAAGTTAATTCTTGTTTTACCCACTTTACCATGCTTGGTAGTAATCAAAATAACTCCATTAGCCGCACGTGAACCATACAAAGAAGCAGCTGCAGCATCCTTTAACACAGTAATATTTTCAATATCACTCGGATTAATAGAAGCCATTACATTAAATGCTTTAGAGTCACCGCTTACAGCTGACACAGCAATATCACCAGAAACAACAGGAACTCCATCTATTACATACAACGGATCATTAGAAGCATTCATTGAACCCGTACCACGAACTCTGATTTGTAAACCAGCTCCGGGCTGCCCACTTGTTGAGTTCACCGTAAGTCCCGGGGTTGATCCTGCTAATGCCTCTTCGAATGAAGTTACAGGAATATCTTTCAATACTTTATCTCCGCTTACCGTAGAAGCAGCTCCCGTAAATGATGATTTCTTTGTTGTACCATAAGCAACCACCATTACCTCGTCAATCATCTGTGAATCAGACTTTAGGAATATTCTCAGACTCGGTTTAATAGCCACCTCTTGCGTCTGCATTCCGATATAAGAAATTTGCAAAGTCTTTGCAGAACTATATTTTAGTTAATACATTGGTAATTAGTGTATTAATTTACATGGCAGAAACTTAGCCTTTTACTTTTTGCAACATTATATCTTTCTGAAAATCAATCGTATAGATATCTATGCTTTAAAAAAAGACTCATATATGAGATACCTGTTTTCTATTGAAATAACATTGTAATTATTTGATATACAGATGATAATATCTCTCTATTGATAGTAAATAGAAATACTATTTCTTCACTTTTAAATTATCCGGATATTATAAGTCAATTATTATTGCGATATCATTTCTTCTTTAAAAGAATCATAGGAGAAAATTAAATACTATCATAGTATGGTCTGTATGTGTAATAATATATCATTTTTTGTGATGCTTTTAAAAGCATTTTATTATAATCTAAAAGTGGATATCTTAGATATTGAGTTATATGATAAAAAATAAACATACACTTAAAAAATGAATTTTAAATTGTAATTTTGATTTGTGTTGTTATTTTGTTGTATAACCTCATGTGTTTGTAAGAAATGAATGGCATGGTATTGAATATATGGGTATCTGATTAACAGTTAGTTGGAAATTGATATAAATGTTGGACGAAAGTGAGACGTATCATCTTTAGGAATATTTACTGAATATTCCATAATCAAATGCGTCCCACTCATTTCTTCAAGTTATAAGCCGGATATATATTGAACTATTTCAACTATATCCTGAGTATTGTTTTTTATCCGATTCTCTTTTATGAATAATGTTATTTCCTTTTTTAAATTGGGGAATAACTTTGTTAATTCTTTGGCTTTAGAGAATTTATTCAATTCATTATTTATTTCAATATAATACCAAACATAAGGCTCTGCTTTATAGTTTTCGGGCAATTTCAATTGATATATTTCACCGGATGTATTTAGTGATGAGATATTATCAATAGCTGTGGTTGAAGAAGTTCCATAACCGATATTTTGTGGCCGGACACTCATACGGCAACGATAGGAAGCATATAAAGTATATCTACTTTGTGTGAGAACCTCATAAAACCGATTATCCACCGGGATAAACTTTCGTTTATCAAAATATATGGTATCAATCTGATCTATCGGATACAGCGCCATATTTTTCCCTTCTTGCGAGGTGTAAATCATCTCTTCTGTAGCCTTGTTGTAGTTAAGAGTGGCATGTGTCCTTTTTTGATTCTTGTATAAGACGGTAGCCTCTCTGAACTGATCAAATATAAAATGATGATTTGTATTTTGCCCTTTAGTATTGATAGAAATACCTGACAATAAGATAATCAAGCCAATATAGGTTATTTTCATTCTATAAATATTTTTCGTTTATATATGTCATTTCCGGATAAAACAGACACAATATAAATACCTTTCGAGAGATGTTTTAATGAGAGCTGGGTAACGTTTTTAACATCTTCCAGAATTTTTCCGGAGATGTCTACTACTGTGATATGGTCAACATTCGTATCCGCTGTTACATACAGCATTCCCTCATTAAACAATAACTGTATTTTTCTATTGTCTGAAAGACTTTCAAGACCTGTTGGAATGGAATTTATATCAAATGTTAATTTGTCATCTTCCATAATTACATTAGTTATTCTTAAACCACCATCAGAATCATCTGACAAGAAAGGTTTTGGAAATGTTTTATCTGTCATAACGGCTCCTGAGTTAGTTTGATAGGCAGCTTCATCTAGGAAACCGTTTTCTGTTAATGAACCAAATGGACGATAGATATATACTTCATCCGGTGGTCCGTTACGATTTCCATCTTTGACTGTTGTATTGATTCTATAGATAAGTAATCCGGAACGGATCAGATTTTTTTCATAACGTCCCTCTTTCTTCCTGTACTCCAATACATAATATTCATTGGGATTGGTGGAGTTCACTCTATAACAACTGTTTTCTGCACTTTGTGACAACGGAAGTAAAGTGTAGGTACCAGGTTGTGTGATGGTTGGCATCTCTTTTATCCAACTTTGTCCTGCATATCTCCATTTCATATAGGCACCCATATGGCACCAACCACTGTTCATCAGGTCCCAACTGCCTACAGGATCCAGATTTTTGCTTTCTTCGCTATAATGATACAAATCCGGTGCTCCCAATGCATGAAACATTTCATGGCAAAGTGTATTTATAGTTACTTGATTTTCGGGTTGGAATACATAATCCATCACGCGTTTACCATGAATATAACATTCTTTGGTGTATAATGACCAGCGATGTGCCCATAATAAGTCACTCCAGCCATCACTGTTTCCTTGAACAACAAAACATACATTATCTATATAACCGTCATTGTCATTATCCAATTCTTCCGGAGTGAAATCTTCTTCAATAGAAGCTTTTACAGCATCAATGGCATTTACAATTAAATTATGTTCTCTATTTGTCGATTCATCACTTGTTCTATACCCATCCGGATTGGTTGTTACGTTATAAGGACGATAGAATCCTCTTTTATGAAAGTCAATATATCCGTCAGTTTTAGTTTCCAGATCAGTGGCTTTAGGATAGAAATGAGAAGTTATATCAAGGTTACTATATGAAACTTCTTGATAATAATCTTTTAAGGAACCACTGGAAGATGTTGTACTGTTGAACCTGCTATCGTATACTGTTCTTTTTTTTGAAAATGTAGTGACATCCTGAAAAGAAACGAAAATAACAATATTATTTAATGGATTTTTATGAGATGCATATTGAGGCCTTGAAGCTCTTGTTACAGCTTGATTTCGCATTTGCTCCCGCCGTTCTTCATATCGTTTTTTCGGAATCTTCAACCAGGGATTGATACCTGCCTCTTTGGGTAATGCCTTGTCTGCCCGGCAAGAGGAGGGGACAATTTCACCTTTATCGTTTTTCACTGCATAGTAGCAGTAACCATCATCCGCTTGTACAATAGTATATCCGTCTTTATCATGCACCCAATGATAAAATTCATCTCCTGATGCATATAGAGTTAATTGACTTCCATCCGCTTGAGTCACAATCGTCTCCAAAAAACGGAAAGGGGCTGCGTACGTTAACAGGCAACAACAGCATAATAGCAAGATTATAGATATATATTTTTTCATAATATAGTTGTTTTTAGGCAAATAAGGCCACCCTAAAGGTGACCTTATTGCAAATAAATTTATTTATAAGACAAAATCCGCTATTTTGCTTTAGTAAATACAATTCCGTCTTCAAATAATGTGAAATATCCGCCGGATGCTCCTGTTGTAGGGTGGATAGCCTGGAAGCCCAATCCGTACTCACAAGTTATGACTCCGTCTTCAAAGATGCCCGTTAAGGCATTTAACGTATATAAATCTTCACCGTCAACATGAGTTGCTCTGAAATAACGGTTCCAATTATCTGTTGGTTTAGGTGTTGGGCCGATGTACTGATTGTCTTTGATAGAAATCATAATCTCACCTTCTACCTCTTCAACACTCATAGTAGCCAAAGTACCATAACCGAAATTAAGATTCAAGACATTTACGTCATCATCAGAAGCAGTAACCACTGCCGGTATACTTACATCAGTTCCATCAAATCCGGAAGTACCTGTTATGCTGTATGTACCAATGATAGCAGCCCACGGATGCTCATCATCAATAATACTTACTCTGACAGAATTTTGCACAGTTTCTTTTAAAACTGGTACGGTACTCGCAATTACCAAATTAAATGTTTTTTTCCCTGTAAACAGATCATTGTCTATTGCCTCAATTTCTATATACTGAGTTCCAAAACCTTCTTCAAAAACGATTGTTTTGTTTTTAATATTGAAATCAGTACCTTCAATAGCCGGAACAGCTTCGCCTTCTGTTACTGCTGCTACATTTACAGTTACTTTCTCTCCGTTAGGTAATCCTGCCAGAGCAATTGGAATTTTAATTGTTTCTGTTGCATTTTCATCAATGGAAGCTGTTACCTCAGGAAAACTTACAAAAGTATCTTCTGCAAGAAATGATTGAGGCTCATTGTCGTCGCATGATGTTATTGCAAGTAACAGGCCGCCAATCAAACTTAAATATTTTAGTTTTTTCATTTATGTATTCTTTGAAAGTTAATACTTGTTTTGAACCATATTCTTATTCGCGTCGATTTCAGATTGCGGAATCGGCATTACGTAATACGGGCTATCTGCCGATACATGCTGAGTGGAAGAGGGTACTCCTGAACCATCAGCCATAAAACCTTTTCCATCTCTCTGTACGTCTTCGTGTCTACGTTTCAAATCAAAGAAGCGATGTCCTTCGAAAGCTAACTCTAAACGACGTTGCAGTTGAATTTCTCTTTCCAGAGCGGCTCCGGATTCAGTTCCTTCTTCATAATCAGAATAACGTCTTTCTTTCAACAGATTCAAGTCTGACAGGGCATCATCATAATTTTTCAAATTATAGTTAGCTTCCGCACGTGTCAGATATACCTCTGAAGCACGGATGATAGGAATATCAATCAAACCTGTGGATTTACCTCCGTTATTATATTTCCATACAACATTGTATGCTCCTCCATTCACAAGTTTAATTTGTGACCGGCGGATGTCTGTAGATTTATACAGTTCATTCAAACTATAAGTTACCGAGTAATTCGCGATATAAGAAGACTCGCTACCCTGTCCCCAATCATTACCGGGTAGGTATCCATTATCGGCAGTAATTGCAATACGGAATAATACCTCAGGAACTTCCATGCTTGTAGTGAATATTTTGGAGAAATCACTAATGCTTGCAATATCAGAGCCGTCTCCGGTAATAGCATCTGTAGCAGCCGACACAGCTTTTGCATCTTCGCCCATTGTCAGATACACACGAGACAGAATAGCGCTGATAGATTTCTTGTTCAATCGGCTGTTTACGCTTTTATTATAGCTGTCACTCATTAACTTTTTAGCGTTTTCCAGATCTTCTACCAATCTTGAATAAACGTATTTTACTGTATGTCTGGAAGGAAGGTCTACTTCTGTATAATCTTTGTAAGTTACACCAAGATCACCATCGCTTGCAGTTTTATAATCTTTTCCATAAGCACGTACAAGGTCAAAATGTATCAACCCTCTCAGTGCCAAACATTCTGCTAATAAATTATCGCTTATTGTTTTTTCATTGCCCTGGAAAGTATTTTCTTTCTCTAAGCGAGTAATTACCTCATTAGCACCTAAGATGGCATTATATGCTGAACTCCATAGTCCGCTGATTCCATATGTGTCTGCATAATATCTGAAATCTGAGAATTCATTATATATCTGGCGGCCATTACGGTTCAGTACCAGGTTGTCGGACATTACATCCGGAACCATCAGCATAAAATTAGCAGTATAATATTGACTACGCATTGATTCGTACACACTTTTGGTGGTATTATCAAAATCTTCGATACTCTCCAATGCATTGTCACTATTTAATGAATCATGTGGCGTAGTATCTAAGAAATCGGCACATCCTGTCATTGCAAAAACGAATAAAGTTGCAACGGGTATTATTGTTTTTTTTAATAATTTCATATTCTATCTTTTTTACAAATTAAAAGGTGTTATTAGAAACCTATCTCAATACCAAACATAATGGTGCGTGCTGCTGGGAAACTGAAATCAAGTACAGATGCAGCGGGACCGGCTGTAGAAGCTAATCCTGTTGTTGGTGAATCTCCTACTTCCGGGTCTAATCCGGAGAAGTTAGTGATTGTGAATAGATTCAATCCTTGTGCATAAACCCTAAGATTTTCCATACGCAATGGTTTCAACCATCTTTTAGGTAAGGTATAAGCTAAGGTTATGTTTCTCAAACGCAAGTAAGAAGCATCTTCCAGATATCTGGTTGATTGATAACTTTGGTTATTCAGACTTTGTTTAGGGATATTGGTAATATCACCGGGCTTAGTCCACTGATTGTAAAGGAGTTTCTTATCAAGGTTCTGGTCTATCATTGAACCATCACTTTGAGTAAAGAAATTAATATGATTATAGATATAATTACCACCTGAGAAGTAGAAATCACCACTAAGTTCAATTCCTTTATAAGCCAATTTGGCTCCAAAAGATCCAAAGTATTTAGGATCCGGAGTTTTATCGTCAAGGATTACTGCGTCGTCAGAATTATATACATTGGTTATTTTACCGTCTTTAGTATAATAGAGAGCATCACCATTAGCCGGATTTACTCCTGCCCAACGTACCATTTTGTATACATTGATAGGATGTCCTTCACTTACAAGGCTGTTCCAGCCGATTGTAATATCGTTTCCTTCATACAATTTCAGAACCTTGTTCTTGTTCTGTGAAATCATACCGTTGAGGCTGAAGGTCCAGTCATTTGTTCTGATAATGTCTCCACTGATAGCTAACTCATATCCCTTATTTTCCATTTCTCCTACATTATCGATACGGCTGGAGAAACCTGAAGTCATAGAAAGACGGGTTGCCAAAAGCAAATCTGTTGTTTTACGTTTGTAAAGGTCAAAAGTCACACTTAGGCGTGAGTCAAAGAAAGAAGCATCCAAGCCGACTGAGGTCTGCATACTCTTCTCCCATGACAAATTGGGATTCGGCAATCGGCTTGGATAAGCCGTCGATTCACTGTTATAACTACCATAACCGTATACACCTTGAGCTGCATAATCACCGATATTGTTATTACCCGATGTACCTACACTACCACGGATTTTTAAGCGTGTTAACCACTCAATATTTTCCAGGAATCTTTCTCTTTCCATATTCCATCCCAGACCGACTGCCCAGAAAGTACCGAACTGGTTGTCGGCACCAAAACGAGAAGAACCGTCACGACGTAAAGCTACATCTAAAATATACTTATCGTCATAGGTATATCCGGCAGAACCCAGATAAGACAACATTTTCCATTCAGTAGTTGTACCTAACACGTCTTTATTGGTTGAACCAATGCTGATAGCATCCAGCTTTCCGGTAGCAAATCCTTCTACCATGGCATTAATTCTTCTGTATTTACTTGCCTGTGCTTCCATACCGACTACAGCTTTCACTGCATGTACAGAGTTGAATGTTTTTTCATAAGTCAACATGTTAGTCCATAGCCAAGTTGCTCTTTGGGTAAAGTTGTCATTTCTATAGCCTTTAGGACCATTAGGACTCAATATGTTACTTAATTGAGATTCCGGTTTATTATATTGGTACTGGATTGCTTGATTGAAGTCAACACCGGCTACAGTTACATACTTAATTTCATCCCAGATTTTCCACTCCAGATTGAACGCTCCTACAATTTTCAAACGATTGATGTATGAAGGATTGTTATCGATATTTTCGAAGATATTTAATGGTACTCCTCCTACTGTAATATCTGTATTATAAGAACCATCTTCATTGAAAGGTGCATCATAAGGGTTAGCACTATATACATAGTTGAAAGGATTTAAAGCATTACGGTCAGTTCTTAACAATCCTTCTTTAGAGATGCCGGCAGAAGTTGCTACTCCCACTTTTAGTCGATCACTTACAGTGTGTTCTACATTGATACGGGCTGTTTCTCTTGTAAGATATGATCCCGGAACAATGGCATCCTGATCATAATACTGTCCGGAAATATAAAATTTAGTCTTTTCACTACCTCCTGACATGTTCAATTCATACAATTGAGTTGCACCGGTACGGAATATTTCATCTGCCCAGTTTGTACTTGGGTGAGCAGCAATTTCCTCGTCTGTCATTGCACCACCATTAGCACCGCCTGTAGCGCCATAACCGCTTCCTAACTGTCTTTCATAAGTTAGTTTCTCCTGTGCATTCATCATTTCAAACTTGTCAGTGGTCTTAGTTGAAATTCCGTATTGTGCCCGAATATTAAAGGTCGTTTTTCCGCTTTTTCCTTTCTTAGTGGTAACAAGAATAACACCATTAGAACCTCTTGATCCATATATAGCTGTCGCAGAAGCATCTTTTAAGATAGACATGTACTCGATATCATTTGCATTTATAGATGCAAAATCCGTAGAAGACATGGGTACACCATCTATTACATATAATGGATCTGATCCGGCAGAAATGGAGCTTGTTCCGCGAATCTTAATATTTGCTCCTGCCCCTGGACGTCCTGTAGCAGCAGTAACTTGAACACCTGCAGATTTTCCTTGTAATGCTTGGTCAAAACTTGTTACTGGTACCTTTGTCAGCTGCTCTGCTTTTACGATATCAACCGATCCTGTCAGCGAACTCTTTTTAGCCGACCCGTAGGCAACTACCACTACTTCATCGACCATCTGCGAATCAGACTTAAGTATAACTCTCAGATTCGGTTTAATAGCCACCTCTTGCGTCTGCATTCCGATGTAAGAAATTTGCAAAGTCTTTGCAGAACTATACAATGCTTAATTCATTTATTTTTAGCACATTATACACATTGTATGAACTGCATTGTATCAATTCAATATGAATATAATGCGTTGGTTATAAGAAGTATACAATATTATAATGACAAAAAAGAATATATATGTGATACTTAAATGTTATCTAAAATGTAATATAATAATCTGATAATCATTAGATTGAAATATTTGTGACTCATTGTAGAGCTACTATTTTCTCTACTACACGCATATTTTAAATGCCAAAAAGCAACTATTATTGTGGTAGCAATACTTTTAATAGTAGCAAATGAGAAGTACACTGACCATATTCCTACGCTTTGTTTATGTAATTATTTATGACTAAAGAACGAATTCAGTAAAGATAGGAAGAATTGTTTGGTAAGGTAAAAATAAACAACAATCTATATGTTTTATAAAAGCTTAATAGTCAATCTGTTACGCACTGTATTTTTTCCTCTACGGAGATCGGCTCGATTCTCTACGATGATCGGTCCGATTCTCTACGAAGAACGCATTGATTCTCTACGAGCAAGATACTGATAGTTTCTAATATTTGACAAAGATGATGATAAGTGATGATAATTGTTGCTTTTATGCTATAAATATGTTGAGTAATATTACGAGAAAAACCGGTAAATACGAAAGCGGTAGATGCCCGATTTACCGGTTTGCAATACTTCAATAAGTATTCTTCTTAATGATGTATCATTTCTTTATGAATTTATTACTGATAACTCCTTCTGTAGTAAGAACTTTTAGTATATAAATACCAGGAGTATAATCCTCGCAGGAGAAAGTAAATTCTTTTAGTTGAGGACATTCTATCTTTTCCAACAAACGTCCTTCCATATCATAGACTGTAAGCATGTCCATTGTCACAGAAGATTTTACGGTAATTTGATTATTGTTATTCAAAACAATAATATCCGGTGTGTTATCCTGTTCTATACTATTCAATCCTGTAGCCTCTTTTCTGACAATGATTTCAGTAGTTACATCTCGCCCGCCTTTCACCTTATCCCAGGTACTGACATCATTAGCTTTATACATTAACCAGATTCGATCACCCGGTTCAGGAGTTTGAGTAATAGTACAACGAAGTCCGATTCCGGAGCCTGATATACTTCCGTTACTATTCATTGCTTCTAGTTTGGAAAGTGTATACTCATTAGATATAAATTCTTTCACATTTCCAGCTTTATCAACCAGCGCCAAAGCTGCTACTCCTGTGAAATTACGAATGCCATAATTTGCTATGAACGCAGCAGTTACATTAAAACTTGTTCCTGGAAGAAAGTCTGTTTCTGTAGTAGATAGTCCTGAATAAGTAACTCCTCCTGAAGTACCTTTGAAGAAAGCTAACATATCACGGTAACTTGAACCGGTTTCAGCTTTCTTTATGCCAACGATTGCACTTTGACCAATAGAAAATCCTCCCCCTGTATTTCCTCCGATGCCTTGTTGGTCGGGCTCCAAGGTGGACAATAAATAGTACCCATTAGCCATGCCACCCCATCCCCAATTGACATGATATCTATCAGCTCTGTATCCATCGAAAACAAATTGGTGGCCTTCCTGTTTCGCGTTACTACCTCCATAAATGACAAGACGTCCGGCATTCAACTCATTTTTCAGAATTTCATCCCACTCATCATTGGTATACCATTCCCGTTCCAATACAGCCAGACTTTTATCATATTTCATGTAGTCTACCATTCCCTGGGCAGCTATCGGGGTATAAGCTCCGCTCTCTTGTGGGGTATAATTCATTTGAGAAAGCACGCCGCAATGATACATCAACCGTCCTACAGCATTGGCTTGTGTTGCCGTATAATTGCCCTCCAGATAAACATTAGGCATATCATCCCAGGCATAAACCTTGTCATAAGTGACAGAAAGGGTTCTTTGATAAGTTCGTGTAGTATATGTACAGGTTGCTCCACTTCCCTGATCGGGCCAGCGATTGTATTTCATTGTAATAGCTAAAGCTGTTGCTACACAACCCGTCGGGGCAACTACATTATTTATATTAGGACACAGCTTATTGTAAGGAGCATCCTGATTCCAAAGGGCTGTTGACAGTAATACTTCTCCCTCTGTATCATCTGAAAGTGTTCCTCGCTGCAACTGATCCCAGAGGGCTGTAATTGATTTGGAAGGCGCAATATCTTGCTCTTTGGCCCAATTGATTTGTTCACGATAATACCCCATCCAGTCTCGCAGGCTGGAAGGCATATTTTCTACTGCAAATTTCCCGGTATAACTATACGCCAATACCGGAGTTACTACATCGTCGCCCGCAATGATAATAAAACCTCCTTCGGAAGTACGATTAAAAACATAGAAAGCAGGGGTGGTATTAGTACGCGTTTGTACATCTTCGCCATTCCATACATATTCCAGACCTGTTCCTGCAGAACGAGTTGTAGCCGGGTCTCCAAAGAAATTTCGGGCCAATTTCTCTGCCTGTGATATTGTAACATTATCTCCCCACAAAAAAGAAGAGAAAAATAAAAAAAGCCAAAACAGATTACGTTTCATAAATATATTTTTTAATAAAATGGTTTCAATATCTGACAACGTTCAATTTTTAAATAAAAAATCCCCTTACTTTTTTTGGGAGCAAGGGGATTTCATTCTATCAAAGCTCAGCTATTATATAGCTTCTTTTGTTACTGAAGACTTGCTTTATAAGCATCAATACTGAGGTAGAGCTTCGTTTCATTCTTACCGGCCGGAGATGCTCCATCATTATCTTGAATGAAGAGAGAATTGAGCGGGAATGTTATTACGTCACCTGTAATTGTACCTAATGGATAGGTTTTTATGTCATTCGACAAGTTTCCATAAACACTTCCGATAATCATTTCTCCATAATTCAGATCCAAACCCGTTTTTGCAACTTGCATAGATACCCCATCAATTGTTGATGTCAATACAAACAAACGATCCCCTAAGAAAGTTTCGTTATAAGGATACCCGTCATAGATAACAGGATCTTTACTAATATAGTACTCAGCAGGTGCATAAGCATTATAGAAACGGTATTTTATTGAACTACCCAAATCGGCCTTTTCTATTTCAAGTCCTACTGCCATAGGGCTTACTCCAAAGAATGTTGAAACGGTACCATCAACATAAACTCCCATACCAATGCTTTCCCATTTGATGCGTTGCATAACAGTTCTGGATAAACTTGCTCCCTTATACGGGTTAATATATTCAGAATCAAAAGTTATCTCAAAGCTGTATTCTGTTCCCATTTCTGCATTTGGGAAAGTTACTTCCAACGTTGTTTCAGATTCACCGGCAGCAAAAGAAACAGATTCAGGGATTACAAAAATATTGTCTGAATTAGATAGTACTTTCACCGGCACGGTAACTGCTGCATCCGACTTGTCACGACCTACTGTCAGGGTTATTGACGTTATAGCCGGATCAAGTTCATAATTATAAGTATTGGTTTCAGAGAAATATGCGCCAACACAGTCCGGACTTACCGTTGGAGACGGATCTCTCTCTACACTGTCAGAGCAAGCGCCAAGAGCCCAAGATAGAACTCCGAATATTGCTATTTTGATATATTTTTTCATATTCTTCTACGTTATTAAAAAATCGATGATTATTATCAGTCTGTTACGCCATCTTTCAATCCGGCACCTTCTCCTGGCTGAGGTTGACGGCCGTCATTATTATTCGCAGACAAAGGGATACCAGCATTACTGTTAGTCTCGTCTTGTGGTATACGCATCAGCAACCAACCGTCATTAGACGCTATATTGAATGCAAAGTTATTAGGATAGTTTGTTGTTACTGCGCTGCTAACGCGTACAATATTCTTACCCAAACGCATGATGTCAGCCATAGAGAATCCTTCTCCCCAAAGCTCTACACGGCGCTGAAACCAAACTTCATTCTGGAAAGCTGTTGCATCTGCAGCAGTGCATACATAATTGGGATCACGCTCAGCCTTTATAAAATTCTCCAGAATTGTTTTGCCTCCGGGTAGGTCTCCTGCCATAGCTGTAGCCTCTGCTTGAATCAGTAACATCTCTTCATAACGCATCATACACCAGTCGCCGGCATTTTTGTCATTACCCACTCCACCATATTGTGCAAACTTCACATTTGTATAAGGAATGAATGGAACTTTCACATCTGGAATAGCCAACGTAGCTATTTCATCACCAATAGCATCTCCCCAGTTCAAACTGGCCAGATTATCTGAGTGCAAATTTTCGTCTACCCACCAGCCTTTACGTACATCAGTATGTGATATCTTTCTGTACAGCAAGTTGTTGATTGCCTTATAGCATCCCTGTCCGGTGGTATAACCTTTGGCCGAGAAAGAGCTGTATGCTCCCGGCCAGCTTGTGAGCTGACGGAGAATATTGGTTTCTGTTATAATAGCTGCCCATATCCAGTTTGGATCCTTGTGATCAATAAATGCAGGCTTTGAAACATCCTCACGACTGTAAGGTGTATAACCTTTCATAGCTTCTTTCGCATCAGATGCAGCGTCAGCCCAATTCTCCATATATAAATTAGCGCGTGCACGAAGACCGTAAGCAACGTTCAAATCCACTTCTGATTTTGAAGAACGGGTATAATTCAGATCTTTCAGAATATTAATAGCATCTGTTAAATCATCCATGATTAACTTGTAGGCAGCCTCTGCTGTTGCACGTGGGTTACTTGAAGGATCTCCTTCCATAACATCTGTTACCAATGGAACTGTTGGTTTATCTTCATTCCCTTTGTATTTAAACTGGAAATAAGGAACTAAACACAAGTAGTCGAATGCGCGAACTGCTTTAGCCTGTGCTTTATAGCGGAGCAATGTTGTATTCTCTGTATCAGCAGGAATAGATTTCAAAATATCATTTGCCTGTTTTATCTGATTGTAGAACAAAGCCCAGCGCATATAAGGATTGGCATATGTATCACTGCGATCAGAAAACTCGCTACATGTGCTAAACCAGTTATAGTCCGAGTTGCTTGCCACCATATCTGGTCCGTTCAAATCCTGAGAAAGACATACTGCCGGATAACCAAAGTCATCATCACGTGCAGAAGTGAACACATTTTTGTAGGCTGCTGCTATACTTGAAAACATACCGGTTACATCAGCTTGCAGGCGTTCGGGAATCATTTCAACAACTTCCTGTTTTTGTTCAGTTGTAAATGTTCCGCCTTCGGGGATAGTATCAAGATCAGCACAGGACGCGATCATTGTACCTCCTAAGATAAGGACTAAATATTTATTTGTCATTTTCATAATTTCATTGTTTAGTTATTAACATTAGAATTTCAAAGTAATACCACCGGAAATGGTTCTCAAAGCTGAATAATTAAAACTACCAGAAGTAGTAGAACTACCTAAGCCCCAATATTGACGTGGATCGAGACCTTTTCTTCCGGAAATAACAGCTAAATTCTCGCCGGCAACGTACAGACGTAAACTTGAAACGCCCAATGTGTTCAACCAACGTTTAGGGAAAGTATATCCTAACATTACGCTATTCAGACTTAAATAATCCGAGCTGGTCAGGAATCTTGACGATTGCTTTTGATTGGTATTATCTGAAGCACAGAGACGTGGATAGTTTGAATTTGGATTTTCCGGCGTCCATGCCTTCAATACATCCTTGTGGAAGTTTGTTCCTGCCATATCACCACGATGCATCAATGCCTCGTAAGTTCCATCGTACAATTTACCACCAAGCTGATAAGAGAATTGAACAGAGAAATCTACACCATAAGCATTCAATTGCGTACCAAAACCGCCATATACTTTAGCTAAAGTGCTTCCTAAGTCAGATTGTTTTGCTTTTGAATAGTCATTCGTTGTTGTATAGTCACCATTATCAGGATCTATATAATACAATGCCTGGCCATCTTTAGGATCTACACCTGCATATACGGGTAAATAGGAGTTGTATAAAGAACCGCCAACACGATAAATAGCATTACTGTATTTTATACCACCGTTTCTTTTAGCAGACTCGGCAAGATCAGTTATCTTGTTTTTGTAATGAGTTGCATTGATGTTAGCAAGCCACTCTATATTATTATTTTTATAAAGAACTCCATTCAAATCAACTTCAATACCTTGATTAACGATAGAACCAACGTTCATCGGAATAGTTGCATATCCCATAGAGATAGGTACCGGCTGATTGTAGAGTAAGTCAACTGTTTTACGATTAAAATATTCTACCGTACCATTCAAGCGGCTACCAAAAAATTCGAAATCAAAACCGGTATTGAATGCATACGAAGTTTCCCAGGTAATGTCTTTATTTCCTTTATAACTGAATGAAACAGCAAAATCGCCATTACTATTGGTTACAGAATATTGATCGGCATATGCATAGTAATTTCCCAGATTATCATTACCCTGGATACCATAACTTGCTTTAAATTTCAGCATATCTATCCAACTCACGTTGCTCATAAAGTTCTCTTTATTGATAAGCCATGCAAGACCCACACTACCAAAGTTACCCCAACGATTGTCTGGGTGGAAACGGGAAGAAGCATCACGACGATAAGAAGCACTAACAAAGTACTTTTCATCATAATCATATTGAATACGAGCTAAATATCCCATGGTGGTATACTCATTGGTAAAAGAGGCTACACGTGGAGGAGATGCAATTGCATTATTCAATTCACCGATAGTCGGATTATAGATTTTCGTATTACTACCTTGTAACTCCTGAAGTTTCAGATTGTATGATTCATAACCCGCCAAAACGTCAAAGTTGTGTAGATCGGCAAAAGTTCTTTTATAAGATGCGAGATATTGCTGGTTAATTGCAAATTCACGATAATGAGCTACATAAACGGCTCCACCACTACTTACACTTGAACCATAGAACGGATTTGATAACTCGTTACTGCGTTGGTTACGTACATTTGCACCGATATTGGCTGTGATAGATAAACCTTCGATTGGAGTTAATATTGCATACCATTTGCTGTTTATTACATCAGTATAGGCATTTTGCTTATCCAGATCCAGTGTACCCAATGGATTACCAGACATACTTGGACGTACAAAATTTGTAGAAGAACCAAAGTCATAAACTGTTAATCCACGATGATCTACCTGGATACTTCCATCTGCGTTACGTACGTATACGGGATAAATAGGAGCAATCATATTAGAAAGCTGGAATAAGTTACCACTTGATCCCCATGTAGTCTGTCCGGAAGGTGATTGTATATTATAATAGGTATATGCTACATTAGCACCAACTTTTAACCATTTTTTTGCCTGATAATCTGCTTTTGCACGTCCTGTAAAACGAGTAAAACCTGAACCTGGGATAATACCGGAATCATCCAGATAACCAGCTGACATATAATAATTCAACTTATCCGATGCTCCTGCAACAGACACATTGTATTCCTGACGAAGGTTTGAATTACCAAAAGCTTCATCATACCAATCATCCGGTTTATAATAATACGTTCCGTCCGAATAACCCAAAGTCGCATTCGGATTAAGTTTAAAGTTTGTACCAATCAGTTTTTCTCCATCCGGAACGGTATACACCAAATAGCCCAAACCACCATTTTTATCATCAAGCAACGCTGCATCAGCATGTGCATAGCCTTCAGTTGCGCTACCACCATTATATACTTTTGAATTGTACAACGCACGATACATTGTTTCATAGTACATAGCCGGGTCACTCATAACATCATAATTAGGAACCGCACGGCGGTTAGAACCCCATTTGGCATCTACTGTAATTACTGCTTCCTTGGAATCAGCCTTTTTGGTTGTTATCAAAATAACACCATTAGCACCACGCGCACCATAGATCGCATTTGCAGCAGCATCTTTCAGTACGGTCATACTTTCGATATCCTGTGGATTAATAGAAGAAATACTCCCGTCGAAAGGAATTCCATCTACTACATACAATGGAGAGTTACTTGCACTCATAGAACCAATACCACGGATACGAACAGTTGCAGCACTACCCGGCTGACCATTACTTGAAGTAGTTTGTACTCCGGAAACCTGACCTGCCAATGCATTCGTAACATTTGAAACAGAACGCTCCGCCAGTTTATCAGCTTTCACAGTAGATGCAGATCCGGTAAATGATGACTTTTTCGCCGTACCATATGCTACTACCATTACTTCGTCAATCATCTGTGAGTCGGACTTCAGGAATATTCTCAGAGAGGGTTTAATTGCAACCTCTTGTGTTTGCATACCAATAAACGAAATCTGCAAAGTTTTTGCAGAACTAAATATTAATTAATCATCTTATAATAAGATAATTATAAAACATACTTAGGACTTGGCATTATTAAATCAAACATATATATATATCGCTGATAATTAGAAATATATACGTTTTTAACATTACCTGTTATTATCTATTGGAGATACTAATTTATTATCGAATTGTGGGTTTAATAATTTGATATATAAGTATAAATATTCAATACCCAATAGTATCTGAGATACTATTATAGTACTTTGCAGTTATTCAATTTACCTAAGGTTAATTTTTATTATGTTCATAACCTGTTTATTAGCAGTAATTTGTAAAAGCATAATAATAATGTAAGCTTTTTAATTCATGTAAGGATATATTAATTCGGTAAAGACATTTCCGCTCACTTGTTAATTAACATTGTTAATCAATATTTTAAAGCATATTGCATGGAGTAGCAAACTATGCCTTATTTTGTCATATAACAATGCATAGTTTTGTATAAAAAAGTACGTATTTTTAGAATGCTTTAAATACGTACTTTTGATCTGAATATGATACCTACTTTCAGAGTGCTGATAACTATGCATATAACCCGTTTTTATATATTGGATATTGCATCGTTTTACTCTGTTTTATTAAATTTAAAACAGTAAGATAAATGTTATTTTGATAAGCTTCTCATATCGAAAAGAAACAAGCATATAAAAAGTTGAAATGCTTTTGCGCAAAACCATATCCCATACAACATAGTTTTCTCTATAAGAAAGTTTTTGATTCTCGGGGAGTGAGATTTGGTATTTCGTAGAGAGTCGTGATGTTTCTCATAAAGTAACTGCACTGTGTTGCAAACGTTTAATTATTAAAACAGTAATATTTACCTTTGCACAAATATTTGTTGACTGTTTCGTAATCAATGAACGCCTTTAATCCAAATAACTGTTTACTCAAAATGTCATATTATACCCATACATTCTCATAGTGGAGAACGTTTTGAACTTTTAGCTTTTTCCAGATCCCTCACAATCGTCATATCCATAACATTTGTATAGACTTGGGTAGTCTTAACACTTTTGTGACCTAATAATTTCTGGACAGTCGTAATATTTACTCCATTGTATATTAATAAAGTAGCATTCGTGTGTCTGGCTGTATGAAAAGATACTTTCTTGTTTATCCCAGCCAGTCTTGATATAATAAGTAATTCCTTATTCACATTTGAATTATCTCTGAGTTTAAAAAAATCAGAAAGATTATCCTGATATTTATTCAGAACCTGAAGTCCTTTACCTTTAAATAACAGATATAAAGGAAGCCGTACTTCTATACGGGTTTTGATTGTCTTATATATAAGCCAGGTATCTTTTTGTATTTTTACAATGTTTTCAGCAGTCAAATTCACAAAATCAGAATACCTCATTCCGGCATAACAGCAAAACAGAAAAGCGTCTTTTGTTTTTTCCAATCGCGCATATTTATCTCCCAAGCTTAATTTTTCTATCTTATAAAGCTCATCTGGCGATAAATGAGTATGTTTATTTTCCACACTCTTTATTTTATATTTTCTGAAAGCGTATTTTTGTATCTCCATATATTCTTTATTTATAGCTACATTAATGTGCCTCTTCAGATGCTTCATATGCTTAGCTATTGTATTCACATGATATCCCTTACTCTGTAAATACTGGTCAAAAGAAGATATAAATTCGAAAGTTAATTCTGTGAATGAGATATCCTTTTTATACTTTCTCAATAGTTCAAGCGTCGAAAGATGATTCTGTTTAGTACTTTCTTTCAATCGGGAGTTTAGAATTTCTTTACGAAAAAAAGCAAGGAAAGATTCTTCCTCTCCTTGTGAGGTTACTAATGCATCTTTTAGGGCATCCAATGATATTGATTTTTTTTGCTGCCACATGCCTAACTCTTTTTTCTCAATTTCGGCCATGTATTCATAAATCATTCGGTTAAGCGCCTCTGCATTCGGATGATTCCGGACCCTTCTCCTTTTAGCGTCCCACTGATCCGGTTTTAAATAAACCTTAGTTGAGAAGTATTTTTTCTTTCTATTCAGATAAGCTTCTATCTGAACTAATGCCATTCCCCTTTTATTTAGGTTTTTCTTTCTGTTAAACACTAAATTGTAGATAATTTTCTCCATAAATTTGATTTTGTATTAATACTATAAACAAATAAGACGTATATATGTGCAATATAAGAACTGAATAAGTTTTAATATCTGCTAAAAGCCAGCAAAGCCAGTTAGATAATCACCCATAGTCGTTTAAAAAAAATGCGGAATTTTTGTTTATAAAGCTTTCTCTTCGGTCAAAAAGGATTCTTTTTAGCTAAAATTAGCGGTAAATAACAGAAAATACACAACTAGAATGTACTTTTTGTCAGTGCAACATGTTAGCATTAGACATGCTATTTAGGTTTTTTAATCCATGATTATATGCTGTTAAGCATTATTTTACACCTTTTGATAACAAATTGTTATTAACACATGGTTTTTTTACAAAAACAATTGCTTGTTTCATATTTATTAATATATTTGCATTTTGTTAGAGTAAAGAAACAATTAATGTAAAGTTAAACTTTAAGAGAGAATTTATGAAAAGAAAATTAATGCTGTTATTGACCTGTCTTTTTGTAGGCATAGGTCTAGTAACTGCCCAAACTCAGAAGGTTACAGGTGTTGTAATTTCTGAGGAAGATGGGCAACCAGTTGTTGGAGCCTCTGTATTAGTAAAAGGTACCAATTTAGGTACCATCACTGATGTAGATGGTAATTTTACTTTGTCGAGCGTACCAAGTTCTGCAAAGACTTTGCAAATTTCTTATATCGGAATGATAGCTCAGGAAGTTACAATTAAGCCTGGAACTATCAGGGTATCAATGAAATCCGACACTGAAGTATTAGATGAAGTTGTAGTCACTGCAATAGGCATTCAGCGTGCAGAACGTTCTTTAGGATACTCAGTTTCTAAAGTGGATGCAGATGAAGCCATCCAAAAAGCAGAGCCCGATTTGATCCGGTCATTAGATGGTAAAATTCCGGGTGTAAACATCAACTCTCCTTCCGGTGCTGCCGGTTCGGCAACAAGAATGACAATTCGTGGTAACTCCTCATTTTTAGGTAGCAATCAGCCACTTTACGTGGTTGACGGTGTACCATACAGTAACTCTGAAGTTGCTTCATCCAACCAGGCCACTCAAGCTGGTGGCGCATATGGTAGTGGTATCTCCACACTTGACCCAAATGATATTGAGTCAATGAACGTATTAAAAGGAGCAGCAGCCGCAGCTTTATATGGTTCGCGTGCTGCTAATGGTGTAGTATTGATTACAACTAAATCAGGTTCAAAAAGTAAAAGCAAAGCCGGAAAAGGAACTGAAATCACATTCAATGCCTCATACACAATGGAGCAGATTGCAGGATTACCCGATTACCAGAACTCTTTTGGTACCGGTAATGACTTTATACCGGGGGGTGCAAATGGTTCCTGGGGAGCAGCTTTTACAGATGTAACAGAAGTACCTCTAAGTATTTATTCGGCGAATATCTATGGTAAAGCTTATCCGAACCTACCGGAAATGATACCTTATAAAGCCTATAAAAATAACGTAAAAGATTTATTTGAGTTAGGTGGAATATATGACGTTTCACTGAATATCAACCGCTACACAGAAAGTGGAAATTTCACAGCAACCCTTTCACGCATGGATCAGGATAGCTATATACCATATGCAGACTTCGGCCGCTATGCGATCAGTGTCGGCGGTAATCAGAAACTCGCTAACGGCGTACGAATGGGAGGAAACGTTTCTTATTCCAGAAATGAACAAAACGGTCCGATGTTCGGTAACAACCAGTCAAGTGGTATTGGCGCTTCCTCATTTGCACGTGCATTGATCCTTGGACGTAACTGGGACATGTCATTGCCTTACGAAACACCTGACCACAAATCATTATTTTTTGTCGGTGATCAAGCTGATAATCCTTTATGGTCATGGAAATACAATAAAATTAATACCACCATGGATCGAACAGTAGCGAATGCCAACTTTGGATATGACTTTACAAAATGGTTTTCAGCTGATTATCGTATTGGTATTAACGATTACAAGATGAGACGTAAAGAAGTTATCAACATCGGTTCAAGAGGTCTTGGAGGAAAAGGTCGTATCCTTACAGATGAATATAATACACAAGAAATAGAATCTACATTATTACTCCGTTTTGACGTTCCCATCCATAAAGATTTTGGTCTTAAAGCCGTTTTAGGGCACAATGTAAATCAATTTACCTCAAACCAGGTTCAGAATATTGGTCTCAATATCATGTCTCCGGGTGTTTACAACATCAATAATACTGAATCTCAAACAGCAGAAGAACTCTATAGCAGAACCCGAATGTGGGCACTTTTCGGAGATGTAACACTTGATTATAAGAACTTCGCCTTCCTTAATATCACTGGCCGCAATGACTTTTCATCTACCTTGCCGAAAAGCCATCGTAGCTTCTTCTATCCATCTATTGCCGGTTCATTCGTATTTACTGACGCTTTCCATATTAACGAAGACATTATTAAATTTGGTAAAGTCAGATTAAGTTGGGCCAAAGTGGGTAAAGACGCCGGAGCATATTATAAGAATGGTACATTTACATTGGGACAACCTTACAATGGACAACCCATCCTTTCATTACCTTCTTCTATGTTTGACCCTAATTTAAAACCAGAGTTCACATCGGAAGTTGAGTTCGGAGTAGAAATGCAATTCCTCAAGAGTAGAGTGAATGTTGATTTCACATATTATAATCGTAATTCTACCAACCAGATTGCTCCTCTAAGCCTTCCGTATTCTACCGGATATGGTAGCTACTATACCAACTTTGGTAAAATGAACAACAAGGGTATTGAGATTGGTTTGAATATTATTCCTATAGTAAACAGAAACTTTAAATGGGATATGTACTTTACCTATACGCAAAACAAAAGTGAAGTTAAAGAGTTGGCAGCAGGTGTAGAGCGTGTATCCTTGAATACAGGATTTACAACTCCGGGAGCCGTACTTGAGGTTGGCAAAGCATACGGAACACTGGTCGGTCAAGTTTTTGCCCGTGATGAAGATGGTAATTTATTAGTTGATCCTAACTCCGGAGCATACCTGATCAGTGACGAACAGGGTTATTTGGGGGATCCGGCACCCGACTGTAAAATGAGTTTAAACAATACATTCACATATAAAGGCTTCTCATTATCATTCTTGGTAGATGCTCAAATTGGTGGTTGTGTATGGTCTTCGTACATCACTGACTTACTTGGACGTGGTGTAACAAAAGATACGGAAGATCGTTACGGCTCTCGTATCCTTCCCGGTTACCTGGCCGATCCCGCCACAAAACAACCAATACTGGATGGTAACGGAAATAAAATACCGAACAATGTTCAGTTGAAAGAGTTAGACCTCTGGTTCTCTCCTGGCTCAGGTGTATCAACATTCGGTATTAATGGTGTAGACGAAGCAGCCGTTTACGATGCTACTACTTTCCGTTTGCGGGAATTAAGTTTTGGATACCAATTTCCTAAATCCTGGTTATCAAAAACATTCATTGGTTCGGCCAGCTTATCTTTCGTAGCTCGTAATCTTTGGTATTGGGCACCCAACGTTCCCAAACACTCGAACTATGATCCAACAGCAAGTAGTTATGGCGGAGGTAATGTACAAGGTATCGACTATACTTCTGCACCTAATACCAGACGTTACGGATTCAATCTTAAACTCACATTCTAAAAACTTAACATATGAAAATAAGAAACTTTATATATGTTTTAGCGTCAGCTTTGTTAGTAAACACAAGCTGCACCAAAGATTTTCTTGATATCAATGATGATCCCAATAAGCCAACTACTGCGGAGCTGAATAAAGTATTGACGGGTGCCGAATATGATGTAGCTATGTCCTTCGCTCCAGGAAGTTTTATTGGTGCATCTTTACCTTCTTATATATTCCACCTGACTTCACGTGAAGTTGATAACTACGGAATTACAGCATCACAAGCCACCCTTGGTAATACTTGGCAGCAAGCTTATGCGTATGGATTGAAAAATACAAATGCCGTTATCAAAGCTGCCGAAGCTGGTGATAATCAAATTTATGCAGGTATCGGAAAATTACTGAAAGCGTATTCTTTCGCAAACATAGCAGACCTCTGGGGAAACATCCCTTACAGTGAGTTCGATGTTGAAGGTAACTATGCTCCGGCAGCAGATAGAAGTCAGGATATATACAATTCATTAATTGTTCTGATTGATGAAGCGATTGGTAATCTGAAAAATACAGAAGCTGCTAATCTAATAAAACCTGCTGCAGATGACCTCATTTATAATGGGAATAAAGACAAATGGATCAGAATGGGTAACACTCTTAAATTGAAGTTATTAGTACAATCTCGTAAAGCGAAAAGTGAAATCACAGACTGGAATGGAAAATTGAGTGCACTTCTTAATGAAAACAATTTCATGAAGAGTGGTGAGGACTTTGAATTCAAACATACCAAAAAAGACAATCCGGACGAACGTCATCCTGCTTACGTAGATGAATATTTAGGTGGACAAAGTACCTATTATATCAGTCCATGGATTTACGAAACAATGAGCGGAATGGACTTAAATGTTAAGGACAATCCATTCGTTGGAATTACAGATCCACGTATTCCTTATTATTGGGTAAACCAGATTAAAGCAGACGATGAAGCTCAGAATCAGACCGATTATCGTAATGGAGGATTTGTATCCATTTTCTTTGGTTCCAATGCTTCAGGTGCCAGCAATGACCAGCGCCAAACCTCTACCTTTATTGGTATTTACCCTTGTGGTGGTAAGTATGATGATGGTCAAGGAGGAAAATGCGATAAAAGTGTAGGTACAGGTGTTGCTCCGGAAAAAATGCTTCAGGCTTACTCCGTCCCATTCCTCTTAGCCGAATTATATCTAACAGGTGAAGCTACCGGTGATGCAAAGGCTGCATTAACAGAAGGTATCAAACGTTCTATGGCGCATGTAAACACTGTTTCTCAAGCAGCCAAAACAGAAAGTGCTACAGTACCTGTCATCAATACGGAAGTTATTGATGATTTTATCAATAAAGTAATAGCCAAGTATGACGCAGCAGCAAGTGATACTGAAAAACTTCGTATTGTAATGACACAAAAATGGATTGCTAATTTCTTTAATCCGGTTGAAGCTTATTCAGACATTCGGCGTACAGGTTATCCAACCCTGCTTTCTCAAAACACCCAATATGCACAGTCGCCCTTTGCCACCAGCAAAGTTCCCGAATTAGGACCGGTACAAATTCCATTGAAAGGAATCAATGCATTCTCAAGAGCATTATGGTATCCAACGAGTGAAGTAACCCGTAATCCGAATATTAGTAATTCCGGAAGAAACCTGGCTGAACCTATTTTATTCTGGGATAAATGATTTGTTTAATTATGAAAATTAAAGATAATATGAAATATATACAATTATTCATAGCAACTGTCTTTTTGACATTGCTAACCGTTAGCTGTGATCAAGACCTCCCCTACCCACTGGACGATGTAAAAAAGGGAGTTGTCATTGACATTGTACGCTCGGCAGGAACAGATGGTGTACTTTCAGCAGGAGTAACTGACGGTAATTATAAAGTTAAAATGAGCATTCCGACTCAGCAAGGAGATTATTCAATGCTGGATTATGCACAATTACTATGCGTATTTACCGATGTATCCGGTAAAAGTACTGCCAAAGTAGCAATGGATAATATTAAAAATTTCCCTCAGGAAATAACCATTGATCTGGCTGAGATATATCGTCTGTTTGGTAAAGAAAAGCCATCATTGGGAGAAACTATCTACTTTACGGCAAATGCTGTATTGAAAGACGGATATGTCGTATACGGATGGAATGAATATTCAGGGTTCAACAATAAAGGTTTTACCGGCTGGGAGGTTGAAGGAAGAGCTTATTCTTACAATGTGAGATATTCTGTCGTTTGCCCATTGGTTCTTGATGATTTCGTAGGGGAAATGACAATGACTGATAACAGTACTTTTTATCAGGGAGCTACTTATCAAGTTAAAGGAGTGAAGATATCTGACACAGAATTAGAAATTGTAGATTTCTATGAAGATTCAAAAATCCGTATAACAATTGATCCGTCAGTACATACAGTAAATGTTGCCAAGCAAGTACTATATCCCACTTTCCAGGGTTATTCTAACTTCTATGTAGTAGGTTCGGGTACAATTGACGCTTGTAACGGAATTATCTCTTTCTCCGGAACAGTAGGAGTTGATCAAGGTATTTTCGACAATTCAGCAAGTTGGAAAATTAAAAATTGACATGAATATACAAATGGGGATACTAACACTATAGTAATATAGTTGTATCATTAAATAAAGTGTTTGAAAGGCTGTGCCTGTGATAGGTGCAGCCTTTTTCGTTTTATTAAACATTGATTTTCAATTCCAAAAATCATCCGAAAAACACATCATTTGTTAATATCGTTAATGTACTTTTTTAACAATAGGAATTTACTTTACAAGAGTGCACACTTTAGCATGCCAAAAGTGTACAATACCGTATGGCAAAAGTGTACAATTAACACTCGCATAAGTGTACACTCTTATCTGTCTTTAAGTAAGAGGTCCGTATACATATAAATCAAGAGATTACATAAGGACAAATATTCTAATCCTGCCTCACATCTCTTCTTAAAAAATCTTATAATTACTTTTTCGACAATCATGCATACATCGGATGGTCTTAACAACAATGCAATTCCCTATATCATTCCTTCTTTCAATATCCCGACTAAAATAGGTCTTAATCCACTGACAAAACACTCCACAGCAATCACCATCAAGATAAGTCCCATTAAACGCATCATTACATTATTGCCCGTTTCACCCAAAACTTTAACCAAGCGGGTTGAAGCACGAAGAATAAGAAAAGTAATAAAGTAAATCAATGCAATCATCCCTATCAGGACACTTTTCATTTCGATAGTGTGAGAATCCTCCATCAGCACAATGGCATTGGCTATGGCACCCGGTCCACACAACATCGGAATAGCTAAAGGGGTAATCGAAATATCATCGGCATAAGTTTTAATCTCTTCGTCTTTCAACTTCATAGGCGTATAGCGTGCCTGTAACATATCAAAACCAATCTTAAAAATAATGACCCCACCAGCAATACGGAATCCATTGGTAGAGATCCCAAAAAATTTAAAAAGAAGTTGTCCTGCAAACACAAATACCATTAGGGTAAGAAAAGATACAATTGTGGCACGTCGCACAATTGCACGCCGCTCTTTGTCCGTCATTCCATGTGTCATCGTCAGAAATACAGGCATCGTACCCAAAGGATTCGTCAACGTAAAAAAGGAGGTAAAACATAGTAAAGCAAAAGGCAAGAGAGTTTCCATAACAGTTGTATCTTTATACGTTATTTTTCAACGCAAAAGTACGACTTATCTATAAATACTACAATATTTCCAACAAATCTTTCAGGTCTCTCAGTTGATAAGTAGGTTGGAAAGGAAATTCGGTACGCCCGGAAACATTGTAAAAGGCCTGATGCATCCCTACCCCATTGGCACCTACGATATCGGCATCCCAACTATCACCAATCATCAATGATTCACGCAACTCTGATTGAGTAGCCGAAAGTGCAAAATGAAAGATCTGCGAAGCTGGTTTCAAAAGCCCAATATCATCTGAAAGAATTACTTTTTTAAAATAGGATTCAATTCCCCCGGAACACATTTTACGGTATTGAAGTTCCCGAAAGCCATTGGACAAAATATAGAGATTATAACGCGAAGCCAAATTATCAAGTACCTCCTTCGCATGAGGCATCAACCGTCTTTTAGTTGGGATAACGGCAAAAAAATCATCTGAATATGCTTTCGCTAAAACAGAATCGCCAGCGCCCACTGCCTCAAGAGGATACAGAAAGCGCTGACGATTGAGTTCCTCTTTCGTGATCTGACCATTACCATATTCCCTCCACAATTCTATATTACGCCATTGATAAAGCGAATAGAAATGCTCAAAGGAATCAAAGAAAGCATCCAGCTTATACTTATAATACATCTCTTCGAATGTATCACGTGCATTTGCTGAAAATGCCCAAAGTGTATCGTCTAAATCAAAAAAGAGATTTTTATACTTCATTATTTAACCTGGATAACTAAATATCTGGATACACTCCAAAACTCTTTTGGATTTGTAATCTTCAAAGTCAGTTGTCCCTTATCATCTTTTACCAATTCATAAGAACCGGCAGGATGAGTAGTTAATAACTCTGCACGTTTTGAATATAATTTAATTTCTTTGGTGGTACGGATATCAATCTGAGTAAAATAATCCTTATTGAAATCTGCATTTTTCAATACATCACCACTTTGAAGAATCTTCTGAGACTTCAATTCTGATTTCGTACCAAATACAAACCATGCAGCATTAATTGCTTTATCCTGTTCTGCCACAGTCTTGGCTTTTGCCTCGTTTTCAGCAGCAAGAGACTCTTTGTCAGCAGCAAGGCCACTAACAGCAGCATCCAATTCCTGAATACGGATATTTTTAGAAGCAAGTTCAGCCTGCAATTCTTCGATACGTTGTTGTTTGGCAACCAGCTCCTGAGTTAAAGACTCAACCGCTTTCTTCAGCTGAGCAGAGTTGTTCTTACTGCTCTTCAACATAGCCTGCAATTTAGCAATCTGAGCTTTGTTCTCTTCCATTTGTTTAGTGATGAATTCAATATCAGAAGCAATCTGCTGTTTTGCAGATGATGAATTTTCTGTTATTGTGCCACGCTGCAAGTCTACACGGCTCTCAGCATCGTTTATCTGGCGAAAACCTTCCTGAATTTCATTGAATGTTCCCATCATTTCGTCCAACTCGGCATTACGCTGTGTCAGTTCTATCAATAAAGAATCATTTTCAGCTTTAAGGTCTTTACTGCCACCTTTAAAGCCATCACACGAAGCCAACATGGCTGCGCATACAATTAAAACTGCTAACTTTTTCATACGTTTACGTTTTTACGTTTTTTAAATGAAGTTATTTAATCGTCTATTCCTGCAATTACAATTACTATCTCACCACGAGGATCAGTCTCGGTAAAATGCTCGATCAGTTCAGTCAAATTACCACGAACAGTCTCTTCGTGGACTTTAGAAATCTCCCGGGACACACTGGCCTGACGTTCCGGACCAAAATATTCCGCAAACTGTGTCAGTGTTTTCAACAAACGATGGGGAGATTCATAAAATACCATCGTACGGTGTTCCTCTACCAGAGACTTTAGCTTCGTCATGCGCCCCTTTTTCTGAGGGAGAAAACCTTCAAAACAAAACTTCTCGTTAGGCAATCCTGAAGCCACCAATGCCGGTACAAAAGCTGTTGCTCCAGGTAAACATTGTACTTCAATGCCATTACGCACACATTCGCGTACTACAAGAAATCCCGGATCAGAGATACCAGGCGTACCAGCATCCGAAATCAAAGCCACCGTTTCACCAGCCTTTATTCTATTAACAACGCTCTCTACCGTTTTATGTTCATTAAACTTGTGGTGAGATTGCATTGCATTCTTTATTTCAAAATATTTCAGCAATATTCCGGAAGTACGTGTATCCTCGGCCAGAATGAGATCAACCTCCTTCAGAATCCGGATAGCCCGAAAAGTCATATCCTCCAGATTCCCTACCGGCGTGGGTACTACGTATAATTTTCCCATATTCATTATCGGATTAATTAAAATACTTTTTGAGAAGTTCTTGGAAATCAATCAGAGCCTCATTCTCTTCATCAACATTTACTTTTGAAAGTAGAAAAGCAATGGCGGCATTCAAAGAGCTCATCTCAGAGATCTGCTCTATAACCCGATTCATCTGTTCACTGTCACCATTAAACAATTCACGCGAAAAGCGGAAAGAATCATTTAGACTAATAGATCGACGTAAGTCCGTCACCGGTCTGATACGCTCTCCCAATATAGATCCCGCAGAAACGATTTTTATTGTCTCCTGTACCTCTATTTGTGGTTGAGATTCTACTACTTGCAAAGTCTCTTTTTCTTCTTCCACCTCTTCGAGAACAGCTTCCTCTACCTCTTTTTCTGTTAGAATGGGTTGAATGATCTCTTCTTCAACAGGCTTCTGTACAGTATCCAGCTCTGTCAACATCTGATCCAACCGGTCACGCATTTGCAGAATATTCCGCTTCAGCACCTCGCGTAAGGTCCCATTAGGCTCACGTTCGAAAGCCTCCATCAGGTACTTTAACTCCTGAATATCCAGTTCTATGTTGGTCAATAGTGCTTGCATACCCTTCTTGTTTACCTTTTTGTAGATGCCGCAAATGTAGAAATAAATAATGAAAAAACATCAGAAAGCGAACAAAAGTGTTATTTTTGCAACCAAATATAACACACTAAATCATGGTATTATTTTCAGAAGATCACATACAGGAAACCAGAAGAAGAGGAAGAATAGAAGTTATTTGCGGCTCCATGTTTTCGGGAAAAACAGAGGAGTTGATACGTCGTCTCAAACGTGCTAAGTTTGCTCGCCAACGTGTAGAAATTTTCAAACCTTCTATTGATGTGCGCTATTCTGAAGCCGATGTCGTTTCACATGACAGTAACGCAATCTCTTCTACTCCTATTGATTCATCAGCCAGTATATTATTATTCACATCTGAGATTGATGTAGTGGGTATAGATGAAGCACAGTTTTTCGACAGCAGTCTGATCGATGTATGTAATCAACTGGCAAATAATGGAATAAGAGTAATCATTGCCGGACTGGATATGGATTTTAAAGGTAACCCTTTTGGACCAATGCCCGGCCTATGTGCCATAGCCGATGAAGTCTCAAAAGTACATGCCATTTGTGTAAAGTGTGGTCAACTGGCTTCCTTTTCACATCGAACTGTAAAAAACGACAAGCAAGTAATGTTGGGAGAAACAGCCGAATACGAACCCTTGTGTCGCGAATGCTATTTGCGCGCTTTAGAAGAAGATAAAGAAAAAGGATAAAATATCAATAAATATGGAAAGAAAGAAAATAACATTCGATAGCTTTATACGTGGTGCAATCTGCTGCATTCTTATTGTTGGAGTATTAATGCTAGTCGAAAGGCTAAGCGGAGTATTGTTACCTTTCTTTCTGGCATGGCTCATTGCCTATATGATTTATCCGCTGGTCAAACTCTTCCAATATAGGTTACGTTTAAAAAGCCGGGTACTCTCTATCTTTTGTGCATTATTCTCCATTACAGTAGTTGGAGTTACTGCCTTCTACTTTCTCGTACCTCCACTTTTAGAAGAATTTGGAAAAGTAAAAGACCTTTTGGTCATTTACTTCACCCATGGTATAGCAGACAATTCAAATGTACCGAAAAGCCTTGCTGATTTTATTCAGGAAAATATAGATATGAATGCCTTGAGCCGTATTCTCAGCGAAGAAAACATAGTTAATGCAGTAAAGAGTACAGTGCCTAAGCTTTGGATGTTATTATCTGAATCTATAAACTTCTTATTCAGTATTTTGGCGTCTTTTATCATCTTATTATATGTAGTATTTATCTTATTGGATTATGAGTCAATTGCCGAAGGCTGGATACACTTGTTACCTGCCAAATATCGTACTTTCACTACTAACCTGATTATAGACGTTCAGAATGGTATGAATACTTATTTTCGTGGACAGGCCCTCGTCGCTCTCTGTGTAGGTATATTATTTAGTATTGGTTTTCTCATTATAGATTTTCCAATGGCTATCGGATTAGGGTTATTTATCGGTGCGTTAAATATGGTACCTTACCTTCAAATTATTGGTTTCCTGCCCACTATCATGTTAGCCATTCTTAAAGCAGCTGACACCGGACAGAATTTCTGGATAATCATTGCTTCAGCCTCAGCTGTATTTATAGTTGTTCAAATTATCCAGGACACATTTATTGTTCCCAAAATTATGGGAAAGATAACCGGATTAAATCCAGCTATTATTCTACTCTCACTTTCTATTTGGGGATCATTGATGGGAATGTTAGGTATGATCATAGCACTCCCATTGACGACATTAATGCTTTCCTATTATCAACGTTTCATTATTAATAGAGAAAGGATAAGTGATTCAAACCCGGAATACACTGAGGATCAGCAACGTGAAGTAGAAGATAAAAAATAGTACAAACTTTTTTATAGCTTTTACTTGCAAATATAAAAAAAGTCACTACCTTTGCACCCGCAATCAGGAAATAACTGATTTGCAATAAGGATTGATTCGCTAGCTCAGCAGGTAGAGCACAACACTTTTAATGTTGGGGTCCTGGGTTCGAGCCCCAGGCGGATCACTGAAAACAAAAGAAAAATCAAGCAAATCCCTGATAATCAAGCATTATCAGGGATTTCTTTTTTCTAGCAAGTAGCAGAAAATAGCCGTTTCAAGCATATTATCGGTGGATAAATCGTGGGACTAA
>DXWV01000027.1 GCA_019416685.1 Bacteroides sp. | reverse complement strand
GCCTGGGAGCACTCTCCTCCCCGGAGCCGAGCACCTTCCTCCCCGGAGCCGGGCATCTTCCTCCCCGGAGCCGAGCATTTCCCTCCCCGGAGCCGAGCATCTTCCTCCCCGGAGCCGGGGAATAGACCCGGTTTACCCCGCTAACTCTATTACTTCCAAATCCTTAAACGCTCCATTCTCTATCACAAAACGTACCATGGTACGAACTTTATGAAAACCGGACATCCCTGCCGCACCGGGATTGATGTGAAGCATATCCAATGTTTTATCATACTTCACCTTCAAAATATGCGAATGCCCGCTGATAAATAATTTAGGCGGACGCGCCATCAGGCTACCTATTATAGAGGGATCATATTTCCCCGGATAACCTCCGATATGCTTTATCAATACTTCGGCACCTTCCACCGTAAACCGATTGACCTGCGGAAACATCTTACGGATTTCCTGCCCGTCAATATTTCCATAAACAGCACGCAAAGGGCGGAAAGCCGCCAGCTTTTCGGCTACCTCCACCGAACCGATATCTCCTGCATGCCATATTTCATCACAAGACTCAAAATATTCCAGGTATTTCTCATCCCACCATGCATGCGTATCCGATAATAATCCAACTTTCATCATAGTTTCTTTGTTTATATGCACAAAGGTACTTATATTTGGGAAAATCTTAACGCAATGGAAAGCAATTATCAGTATTTTAAAAGAGACATAAGCTGGCTGTCATTCAATTATCGCGTACTGCTGGAAGCTAATGACGACCGACTTCCGTTGTATGAGCGCATCAACTTCATATCCATCTACTCTTCCAACCTGGAGGAGTTTTACAAAATACGTGTAGCCGATCATAAAGCGGTGGCATCGGGTGTCACCCAAAGCGATGAAGAGTCCGTACAATCGGCTGCCGAATTGCTGGAGAATATCAACCAGGAAGTAAACCGACAACTGGAAGACCGTATCCGTATCTACGAACATAAGATATTGCCTGCCTTACGCAAGAACCACATTATTTTTTATCAGAGCCGGAATGTAGAACCGTTCCATCAGGAGTTCATCCGGAACTTCTTCCGTGAAGAGATATTCCCCTTCCTCCAACCGGTACCGGTATGCAAAGATCGCGTCGTGTCATTCTTGCGGGACAACCGGCTTTATCTCGCAGTGCGTCTCTTCATGCACGGCACGAAGCAGACCGACCCGGATCATGTGCAATACTTCGTAATGAAGATGCCATATAGCAAAGTGCCCCGTTTCATCGAACTTCCCAAACAGGGGGACAACTATTACCTGATGTTTATCGAGGACATCATAAAGGCCAATATCGGTCTCATCTTCCCGGGATACGATGTGGACTCCAGTTATTGCATCAAAATCTCCCGGGATGCAGATATACTGATAGACGATACTACCAGCACCGCCGACCTTGTGGAACAGGTGAAGAAAAAAGTGAAGAAGCGCAAAATAGGAGCTGTATGCCGTTTTGTATACGACCGCGGCATGCCATCGGACTTTCTGGACTTCCTCGTAGATGCCTTTCAAATAAACAGGGAGGAACTGGTTCCGGGCGACAAGCATCTCAATCTTGAAGACCTGCGTCATCTGCCCAACCCGAACAAGGCATTGAAATCACAGGAAAAACCCAAACCTATGAAGCTGAATTGCCTGGATGAAAAAGAATCCATATTTAACTATGTGAAACAGAAAGACCTGTTGCTTTATTATCCTTACCACTCGTTTGAACACTTTATACACTTCCTGTATGAAGCTGTACACGATCCGCAAACGAAAGAAATCATGGTAACGCAATATCGTGTAGCCGAAAACTCCGCAGTCATCAATACGCTGATAGCAGCAGCGCAAAACGGAAAGAAAGTAACCGTATTCGTAGAACTCAAAGCCCGCTTTGACGAAGAGAATAACCTGGCTACAGCGGAAATGATGAAATCCGCCGGAATAAAAATCATCTACAGCCTTCCGGGGCTCAAAGTGCATGCCAAAGTAGCCCTTATCCGCCGGAAGAGTAAAGGCGACGATCCCAAAACCTGCGACTTTGCTTACATAGGTACCGGCAATTTCAATGAAAAGACAGCCATGCTTTATGCCGATTGCGGACTATTCACCTGTAATCCTAAAATAACCAAAGACCTTTATACGCTCTTTTGCACCTTGCAGGGGAAGGAGAATCCCAAATTCAGCACACTGCTCGTAGCACGTTTCAACCTGATACCAGAGCTGAACCGCCTTATCGACCACGAAATAGAACTGGCCGAAAAAGGACAGGGCGGAAGAATCATATTAAAGATGAACGGATTGCAGGACCCTGCCATGATCAACCGCTTATATGAAGCCTCACAACGAGGGGTACAAATTGACCTGATCGTCAGAGGTATCTGTTGCCTGATACCGGGACAGCCATACAGCCGCAACATTCGTGTCACCCGTATTGTGGATACATTCCTTGAACATGCCCGCGTATGGTATTTCGGCAATGCCGGACATCCGAAAATCTATTTCGGTTCACCGGACTGGATGCGCCGCAATCTCTACCGCCGGATCGAAGCTGTGACCCCTGTACTCTCCCCCGAACTGCGACAGGAAATGATCGACATGCTGAACATACAACTTTCTGACAATCGCAAAGCTTGTTTCGTAGACGAGAGGTTGTGCAATGTGTTCAAAAGTAAGTCCAAAGAAGAGGGTATCCGGGCACAATATACTTTCTATAATTACCTGAAAAGGAAAAATGAAACATCTTTGTAATATGTATGACACCTCTCTGCAACACGAAAATCCGTCCTTTGCAGTCAGAAACAGAATACATTTATGGAGACAATCTATCTTTGCATCGTCATCTTCTTATTTGTGCTTGCAGTATTCGACCTCATGGTCGGAGTGAGCAACGATGCCGTTAACTTTTTAAATTCCGCCATCGGAGCGAAAGCAGCTTCCTTTAAAACAGTATTATTCATAGCAGGCATCGGTATATTTATCGGTGCTTCGTTGTCTAATGGTATGATGGACATCGCACGACACGGCATTTATCAACCCGAGCATTTTTACTTCGCCGAAATCATGTGCATACTGCTTGCCGTGATGCTGACGGATGTCGTACTGCTCGATGTGTTTAACTCAATGGGGATGCCTACCTCTACCACCGTTTCGATGGTGTTCGAGCTATTGGGAGGTACCTTCGCACTGGCACTTATCAAAGTCCACAACAATGATATGTTAGGGCTGGGCGACCTGATCAATACGGATAAAGCATTGTCCGTCATTATGGCTATCTTCGTTTCAGTGGCCATCGCTTTCTTCTTCGGTATGCTGGTGCAATGGCTGGCACGTATCGTCTTTACTTTCAATTATAAAAAGAAGATGAAGTACAGCATTGCGCTGTTCGGTGGCATCGCCACTACAGCCATCATCTACTTCATGCTTATCAAAGGATTGAAAGACAGCTCATTTATGACATCAGAGGCCAAACAGTGGGTACAGGATAACACAGCAATGCTGATCGGATGTTTCTTTGTCTTCTTCACTATATTGATGCAAATACTCCACTGGCTGAAAGTGAATGTATTTAAGGTAGTGGTATTGTTAGGTACATTCGCATTAGCACTGGCATTTGCAGGCAATGACCTTGTCAATTTTATCGGTGTCCCCCTGGCCGGTTACTCCTCTTTTATTGACTATACAACCAATGGTATGGCAGCAGGTCCGAATGATTTTCTCATGTCCTCACTGCTGGGCCCTGCCAAAACTCCCTGGTACTTCCTGATAGGTGCAGGAGCAATCATGGTATATGCGCTTTGTACATCGAAAAAAGCCCATAACGTTATCAAGACTTCCGTAGACCTCTCCCGCCAGGACGAAGGAGAAGAGACTTTCGGTAGTACCCCGATCGCCCGCACGCTGGTACGCATCAGTATGACACTGGCAAATGGCGTCTCAGAAATAGTACCGGAAGGTACAAAAAAGTGGATCAACACCCGCTTCCGTAAAGACGAGGCTATCATTGCCGACGGAGCTGCCTTCGACCTTGTCCGTGCATCGGTCAATCTGGTATTGGCAGGATTACTTATCGCACTGGGTACTTCTTTGAAACTTCCGTTGTCTACCACCTATGTCACTTTTATGGTAGCCATGGGTACCTCACTGGCCGACCGTGCCTGGGGACGCGACTCTGCCGTTTACCGCATCACCGGTGTTCTAAGTGTTATTGGCGGTTGGTTTCTTACTGCCGGAGCGGCTTTCACCATCTGCTTCTTCGTAGCCATGATTATCTACTTCGGAGGTACAATTGCTATCATCGCTCTTATCGCTCTGGCAGTACTCTCGCTTATTCGCAGCCAGGTAATCTATAAAAAGAAAAAAGAGAAGGAAAAAGGCAACGAAACACTGAAACAACTGATGCAAACCAATAACAGTGACGAAGCCTTGCAATTGATGCGCCAACATACTCGCGAAGAGTTAGCAAAAGTGCTTGAATATGCTGAAACCAACTTTGAATTGACGGTCACCTCCTTCCTTCACGAAAACCTGCGGGGATTGCGCCGCTCAATGGGTTCCACCAAGTTTGAGAAGCAGCTTATCAAGCAAATGAAGCGAACGGGAACCGTAGCAATGTGCAAACTGGATAATAACACTGTACTCGAAAAAGGTCTTTACTATTATCAGGGAAATGATTTTGCCAGCGAACTGGTATACAGTATCGCCCGCCTGTGCGAACCCTGTCTGGAACATACAGACAATAACTTCAATCCGCTGGATGCCATTCAGAAGGGAGAATTCGGAGACGTAGCCGAAGATATCACTTATCTGATACAGCAGTGTCGCAAGAAACTTGAATCCAACGATTATAATGATTTTGAGGAAGAAGTACGTCGTGCCAATGACCTTAATGCCCAACTTTCACACCTGAAACGTCAGGAGTTACAACGTATTCAGAATCAAACAGGCAGCGTCAGAGTAAGTATGATATACCTGACAATGGTGCAAGAAGCACAAAATGTGGTAACTTATACAATCAATCTGATGAAAGTAAGCCGTAAATTCCAGATGGAAACAGACGCCTGATAGAGCATTATTAAAAACACAGAAAGGGAACGATTGTTGAAACGCAGATAAACGCAAATTTTCGCAGATTAAGAGAAAGTTTAGTCTTTAACTTCTATCTCTTTGCGAAAATCTGCGTTCATCCTGCGTTTCAATACTAACCAACCAACGCAACCAAGCGTCCATTATTCTCAATCCGGATAATACTTCCCGGGAACTGCATTAGCCGGAACATACGGTTCCATCCAGAATGCAGAACGGCGCTTGAACTTCAGTTCAGTAGATGGATACCAGTTTGCCCATGAAGCAGGATCACTGTTCACCACCGGAGCCATAGCACTCTCTCCATTTCCATTTAAAGCGGTCACAGTATACTCGTATACAATAATTCCACTTCTATCGGCATCAGCATTATCCAGGCTACCAGGCAGGATAAAGGCAGGAACTACTCCCTGAAGCTCTTCATCCGCAAAAGAAGTAGCTTTTCCCTCATAAACCTTCAGGAACTCTTTATCACCCAGCTTTCTTCTGTAAACCCTGTAAACTTCAGTACCTAATACTTGCCCCCAGGAGAGATCAATCCGACCGGAATCAAGTTGAAGTTTTAAGCCTTCCGGATAATGAGAAGGAGACTTACTTATATAAACCGGATATTCACAGGCAGAAGCAGCCTCTTTCTTTCCGTTGACAGAGACAGCACGTACATGATACTTACCCTCTGCCAGTTTGGGCAACATATATATAGTTTTTGTGGTTGTGCCTGATACTTCCCAACTTTTGCCTCCATCTTTCGAGAGTTCCATACGGACCTTTGACACCGATTGGGGCTTTGACAAATAAACCATGTTGCCGGCTTTTGCATAAACAACATCCTCAATCGTTGTGGGCATAGGAACAGGTTCTTTTGCTGTATATTCAATAGCATGTTCTCCGGCGGGTAGTTTCACTCCAGCTATGTTCCCTTTGTACATCACTCCATCGATATAGAGTTTTCCCCCTTTCACACCTGTCAAAGTCAACGTCGCTTTACCGTCCGACTTCAATCTCCCTTTGCAATCTCCACCTACAAGGCGTGTCAATGCGATGGCTGTTTCTGTCTCACCCGTAAGATGAATACCCAAACCGTCAGCAGCAATCTCAGAACCTTTGAACAGGGCCAGTTGCAGATCTCCGTTCTTCATCCGGCGAACCATCCCTGCTTCTCCTTTGAAAGTCACAGAATCCGAATGCCAGGTAATGGGTTCACTGTCCCTGAAAATAATATCCCGGCTCTTATCTGTAGCCACATGCACTACCCCCTTCGGACTCCTGCTTTTATCCGGAACGAATTCATAAACATCATTTCCTTTCAGTAATGCCGGAACAGTAAGTTTACCATCCAAAACATGTACCGATTCTTTCTTGTGGGTAACCAGCGTCAGCAAAGAGCCAACGCCATCCCGGTAAAAGCCTTTCGACTTCGCAGTCCCTGCCGTTGTCCAATATTCCGGACGTACTTTATCCATAAATACAATCTTCGGCAACTCATCTTCTTTCCGGGTAAACCATGAGAAACGGTTGAAAGCTCTCCAGTTAGTCCCGGTCTGATCGTAAATCAGAAAATAATCGGTCCCTACCAAAAGAATACTGCGGGATACATATTCGGGCCATGCAAAAGAATCTTTACCCTCTGCCGAACGTACTTCAGCCATCTGAGCTATCTCCAGATCATATAAAGGGGCAACCAGCTCATTCATCCCGATATTACAAAAAGTACCGTTTTTCATGACTCCGAAATTGGTTACTCCATCCGTATTATTTTGGGTATGATCTCCTACCGCCTCATTTTCGTGACCGGTATAAACTTTATCTTGTGCATAGAAATAGATACCGCCTGCATTACCCTGCCCCTGATGTCCCCAGCGATAATTAGGCCCTTTGTCTACCTGATTCAAATGGATAGAAAGTTCTTCATCCGAATCAACTCCGGCACGAAGCACAATCCCATGCCCGGTATATTTGCAACTTTTCAGATGCGGATTCGTACCTGTATCTTTCGTCTGATGCGTATTCTTATGTACCTCTACCCATTTCGTATCATTCGCCTTTTCTTCCACATCTTCTCCTATCGCTCCCAACCATCGTAAATTTTCGGCTACCAGCGGATCATAATACTGTAACCAGTTTCCTAATTCATAAACAGGTGCATAACGCGGCACCAACCTACCGCCACCGTGTGCACCATGAGGTGGATAAGCTCGTCCCGGCGTTACCATATCAACCATCCAGCGGGCTCTTTGCGCCATATGAGAATCTGCAAACCGATTTTTACCATCAAACAGTTCCAGGGCTATATTCGAATGTACGGTAGGACGCAGATAAGCCCAATTGTACACCCCTAAACTTTCTACCCAACGTCCTCCCTTAGACTCATAGGAGCTGACTTCCGGACGGGTATAAAACAAACCATAAACTTCAATCGACTTCTCAAAAAAATCGGCCCACTCCTTTGCCATCGGATGTTCCGGGAAAAGAAAAGCCGTTTGCCCGGTCACCGCCCATCCATCGGCAGCCATGTTGGCAGTGCCTGCCAATGAAGTACGAATGGCATTCATCGGTTCAAGCATATTCACATAACCGGCCAATAAGAAAAGAGCCTCAACAGTCTTGCGTTGTTCGTCGGACAAATCTTTGTAGTAAGTCAGATAATCCTGCACCCACTGTGAATAAACCGGGCGGTGAGAAATAGAATGAATGCCCGGAAAACTATTCATCCCGGTCATATAATACACCATCGGAGAAGTGACCATCTGCTTATAAAACCGATCGGCAGAAGTTTCTTTGGGCCTTTTGATAAAAGGATTTTCGGGGCGTTTCGCTTCTCGTGGATATTCCAGTACCCAGTTCTTCACCTTATCCAGATTCAGTAACGCATATTGCCGGTGAAGCATCATCGTATACCGGAATACCATTTCGGCCGAATGGTCTTTCCCGCCATTAGCCGCAATATCATCAATACTCTTATTGAAAGCCTCCACTTTGGGGTGTGTATCACCGATCCGGGTAAATGCTATTGCTGTAGAGCGTGTACCATTTTGTACCGGATACTTAAAATAGAGTTTCTCATCCGCATATCTGAAATAGACAGACAAATCGGGAGTAGGCTGCCAAATACCATATTGCCGGTCATTCCAGCGATTGTGATCATAAACAAATACGCCCAACTCACGGGCATCCTTTCCACTCTCCCAAAAAGTCATCACAGGAACTTGCTCCCGCGTAGAGTTTCCTCCGAAAGGCAACAGACGATATACCATTTCTTTGTCAACCTGTTCTATCCATCCTTCACCTGTCCAATGCGGATCTTCCTGGCAATAACTGGTATAAAGAGGTTGTTCAACAGGTACTCCGTCAGCAACAGTCACATCTTTCTGACGGTCCCAGTTAGCATATTTATGAGTCGGATGGAAGCCGGTCCACTCCATATCTACAAAAACTCCGTCTTGTTTTTCTATTCCGCTCATCTCTTCATCGAAGATAACAAACGGATAGCCTTGTACCACCTTAACAGAAGTCCGATACTCGGCTCCTCCCTCCAAACGGTAAAGTACCAGACACTCGGCAAACAGCTCTCCACTCTCTTTTACGGAAGTCTCTACGGACACTATTTTCTTATGACCGGAGTACAACCTGTTACGACCGGAAGCTCCTTCTCCTTTTGAAACAGAAAGAATTGGAGCCGGAGCGATATTGTCATTTACGGTAGCAGTTACAGGAATGGCAACACTAAAATCCGTATTTCCAAGTATCCAACAGTCGGTTTTTCGTTCGATGTATACCGGATGATCAGAGTTCATCTTCCGGCTGCCCAACCGCAAAGTATACTTAAAACCTCCCCCGGCAGACATGGAGGCGAAAAAATGGATACGTGCAGAGCAAATACGATTGTTATCGTACTTCTTATCCGAAAGTTGAAAAGCAACCGGATTTCCGGTCCGGGTATCTATCAACTCCAAACGGTTTTCAACATTACTATCCGGAGAAAAAGTAACCGGATAGCTGATCAAAGTCTCCGGCCAACTGTATATAGACAAGAAAAGCGGATTCTCTTTTTCAAAAGTAACAGCCGGATGGTCCGTAGAAATACGATATTGTTGTGCATGGGTATCAAATACCCAGCACAACAACACAATAAAACTAATAACAGTATATCTCATCAATTTTAAATTTTTTCGGCTATCAAAGCATAAGCACACCACAATGCCGGAGCCTGTCCGTGCAGATCACCCGTCAGCGGCTTACGGTTGCGGTAATGCTCACTTGTATTTCCTAACATAGTACCCTCGCATACACCTTCCACATCTCCCATCTGGTTCACATAAGAAGTGAGTGCAATCCACGCCTTGCGGGCGGCAGGACCATACTCGTCCTTATCAAGCCATCCTTTTTTCACACCTACGATCATCGCATACGCAAACATACCCGTACCGGATGTTTCTTCCCACATAGATGCATCATCTACAACTTGTTTCCACATACCTTTTTCGTCCTGCATCTCTTTCAGGCGTACCATCATTTTGAGGTAACCCTGCATGATAGCTTTCCTGTCCGGGTTATCTCCCGGAAGAATACGCAGTAACTCTGCCATGCCTACAGCCATCCATCCGTTGCCTCTCCCCCAACAGAAACGAGCTGTCGGAGCATGATAAAACAAGCCTGAAGGTTGTTGTATGGAGTCCAGGTAAAGCACCATTTCACGGGCGGCACGATCTACGTATCTCCGTTCGTTCGTTACCCTGTAAGCCTGTGCCTGTATAGCAGTAATCATAAACATATCATCCAGCCAGAAGCGTGTCTGCCAGGAGTATCCTTTATCTGCCCACTCTTTTTGCTGGGGCAGACAGACATCTGCATCTACAAAATCACCATACATACTGCTCTTGCATGTATCCTGATGATCGAGCGTCCAGTCTGCCGGCAACTCCCATTGCGAATCGGCATACATCATCCCCATTTTCTTATACCGTTCATCACCGGTTTGCAAATAGAATTCCAAAGGCAAAGCTCCGAATACATTGTTATCAACATGGTTCGGCTTTGGCTGAAGATAAGCCTCCGTAGTAAACAAAGGCTCAAAACGTTCAGTCAGCTGTCGTGTCAACTCTGCATTGCCACATTCTTTAGCAAACCACAACCCTCCCAACCAGGTACAAACGTCCGGATAAGTAATCTGAGTACGCGGTTCGTTTATACGTAAAGGACTACCATACTGCGAATGCCCCTGAGCCAGAAAGCGATAAGTTATTTTAGTACCAATCTCAACGGGATCAGCCCCCTCCGGGAAATTATCAAAATAACTCACTTCTTGCCTTGAGCATGATGTCAGCCCCAGGATTACCAATACAAAGAAAACAATATTCTTCTTCATAACTAATACTATATAATCAAATCTTTAAAAACTTCAGCATACATACTTTTTTGCCATTGTCAACACGAAGGAAATAAAGTCCTTCATACAAGCCTACAGCCGAAAGAGTAACCGTCTGCTCATATTCTTCCTGAATATCCCAATGCCTCACTACCTGTCCGGACAAGCTGACAACCGACACGCGTTCCGGTTTATCTTCCTGCGGAAAAGAAAGATGGAACTCATCCCTTACCGGGTTGGGAAAAAGGCAGTAACCTGCTTCTTCTCTGGCATTCTCAATCCCAACAGACGAGTCATTCCAATTGACTGTTTGCTCTAACACACCCTCTTTATACAAAAAGAGTTCATCTGCATTATTCTTTTGCTGCACATAAGGACTATTGAAAAGATATTCTTCGGAAAGGGTCAACGGTACTCCGTTCACTTTGTAATTATCCTGATAAGCTTCCGTAGGCGGAAAGAATTGCAACTGCAAAACATCGCCGCTCAAAGAAGTATACTTCACTGCCGGCTTACTTGTAGTATAATCCAGTTTTTCTATCTTTGTCTTGGTAAGAACCGCATTCTTGAATAACTCCAGTTCTTCACTACGGGTAGCCGCTTTATATTCCGGCTCTATTTCTGAAGTTTCCAGCACCCAGGCTCCTTTTCGGCAAGAGGTATCTTCCAAAGTAAGAACATCATGATTGCTGACTACAAAATCTGTATTCGTCCACGTATAAGGTTCCAATGTTTTAAAGGCGAAAAGCATCGTTCCGGTATGACAAAAGATCCAGCCATCTGCTTCGATACGTTCTTTAATACCTCTTTTTGTGAAAGGAACATAAATGCGGTAACGCTTTCCCTGAATATAAGTAGTCGGTACATTATACACCCCAACCGCTGCTTTTTCATATTGCATCACCCTGTGATAAGGGTTCTCTCCGTATCCTTCAATATTAGCATTTGTATTGTCGGTAGGACGGGCAGGATTGTCCTGACAAACAGAAAAGACACTCTCTACAACATCACTTTGCCAGGCCAGATACGTACGTTTGGTCTCTTTGTAGGCATAGCAGGAAGTAGCTTTTGACAAATCATAAGGGATTTCTGTTTGAGTAGCTAAACCATAATTACTACTTTGGTATGTATACTTAAAACGCTTCCAGTTCAACACATCTTTGTTTGAACCATTCACTCCTATATCATTAATGTAACTGGTATATACATAGGGATACTCCTTTGAATCATAAACCTGCAACAAAGCCGGGTCGGGAGCCACGTTGCGTTTATAAGCCAACCAAAAATTCATACTTGCCGTGTTATTGGTTACGGTCAGTCCCGGAATAAAAAGATACTTATTATCCTGATTACCGAAGTACAACCAGGCAAGCGCCGTTATATTTGAATTGGAGGCACGGGCACCTGTATACAATTGATCCCACCCCTTACAACGAGGTGGATTGGCTACATACAATCCCTGATTCCAGGCCGAAAGCAAACTGGCAATCATTTGCTGGTAAACCGCATTAGCCTTTTGATTAATTTCCTCATCCTGACAGAACTCAGCCAACATACGTACATACATTATATTCGTAGAGAAATAAATGAATGCATCTGCTTCACTACAATTATTGTGGAAGAATTTATTCAGCCAATTCAAAATACGGGGACGATTATAATCTCTGATCTGCTTCGTTGTACGTCCGTACCGATCTGTAAAATCACTCCATTGCTCAGTAGCCATAAAGCCGACCGTATAACGTATCATATCCAAATTAAGAGTAATTCCTCTTGAATTATAATCACCTAACTGAAGAAACGTCTTTATTTTGGCTTTCAAAGACTCCGGCATATTGTCCTTTGTCAGCAAATAACCATGTAGTGTGGCATGAGCATAAAATTCAACGCCCGAACCCGTAGAGTTGTAATACAAATCAGGATCGGCTATATATTTATCATACATAGCCTCCAGGTTGTTTATCGCCCGTGACTTATCGTAATTAAGATATAAACGTGCAAAATAATACGGACCCGTATATTTAGGATCACCTCCGGAAGGTGATGTACCCTTTGCCATATACTGAATCATAGCATCACACCGTTTCTCGTAGGTAGCCCCCGAAATCATAGACTGCGCTCTACTTTCAGCACTTATCATAAATAATAAGACACACAGCCAGATAGAAAGTTTTTTCATTGGTTCACTCATAAAATTACCGGAAAAAGTTCCGGACTACTTAAACTCAAGACTAAGTAGTCCGGATGTGTTTTTTTAATTAAAACAGGATTTTGCCTGATTGTGAAGTCTCACCCTCGGAAACAGACAGGAAATACACTCCACGCTCGATAAGAGAGATGGTTTCTCCATTACCCAATTGTACGGATTTAACCAATGCGCCTGAAGTATTGTACACATTTACCTTAGCAAGCCCTTCAATACCATATATGGTAACTCCATTGCTGTTAGCAACCAATGTGAAGCGACTCTGCTCTTTCTGGTTAGTAGTAATGCCAGTAGCACCACTACCTAATTCGTAAGCACCTAAATCATACTTCTGACCCACCGGACGGGCATTACCGCAAATGTCAGACGTTGCAATCGTATAATCAGGAATTGTATTGACACCTTTATCTACTAAGTCTGATGCATTCAAAAGTCCCCAGTTTGCTTTGGCTATTGCTTCCAGAGTCCCTTCCAGAAATTCGTAACCAATACCAGCGTCTACTGTCGGACGAATGAAACGGGGAGCAAGCCCTTCTGTTACCTCTTCAGTAAAATCATTACTTTCAATCAACTGGTAAGAAGTCGGGTTTGTATTCAGATTCTTACCTTCCATCCAGATACCTGCACCCTGAATTCCGCAGTATGCAAATGTCTCTACATATCCGGCCTGATTCAGGTTGAGATTATTTGCATTCCCCTGTTCGTTTACATTGCCCCAAAATACAGAGTTGTAAGTAGTGGAATTTCCATTAGAGAAGACACCGCCACCAGCTTTAGCACCCATATTCTTTACTACAGTTGTATTAATCAACTTTCCACCGCCGGTATGGATATAAACACCACCACCGCGAAAAACAGAAGAGTTATTATATATCACACAGTTTTCTGCTACCGCGCTGTTATTTAAAAAGAGACCACCGCCAAATGCGTTTTTACCGGAAACGACCTGGTTATTCCGAATAACAGAGTTGCTGATAACACTTTTATTACCTTGTATATTAATTCCGCCACCATAAGAAGAACCATCGGAATCATCGTTCTGATTCGTACAATTCTCAATCAAACAGCTTTTAACCAAACCGGCACCATCCACAAATACACCGGCCCCGTTTACAGCACTATTCTTACTGGCTTCCGCTTTAATATTACGAACGATGCAATTACTCAGAACAGCATTATTTTTCAGGTAAGCCCCTGCCCCATGATCATTTACATTCGTATTATCACAGATCGTTATACCATCTACCACGTCTCCTTCTGCATTCATAGTGAATATGCGATAGCTGGGATCAGTATCGGTATTTCCCTGGAATTGTGTTTCGTATTCGAACTCCCAAGGTTCTACGATGCCATTTTCATCCTGATCTTTCAATATACGCTGTTCCAATGCGGTTTCATTTCCTTTAAAACCACCATATATTTGTACTCCTGCACGGTCTTCATTCAGATTGATGGAACCTGTCACCTGATAAATCCCTTTCGCAACCCACACTCTATCTTTGGTAGCAATATTGCTCAATATACCATTAAACTTTCCATCGGTAATCTCTACAACCACATTGTTTTCATCCTGAGTAATATGACTCCAGGCTTCTGTATCGCTACTCAGTTTCACATACACGTTCTTTGCATCCAACTGATTGGTACAAGCCATTGCAATAATCAAAGATGCTAATAAATGTTTTTTCATAATAACTATTTTTTTAATAATACATTAATAACCTTCATTCTGCCACATGATATTCACATCGTTATAAGCTGCCATTTCGGCGAAAGGAATCGGTAACAGCAACTGATAATCCTGAACTGTATACTGCCCGGAACCTTCGTCACGATGCTTAAAGTGTTCATTCATTGTAGAAACTGCTATCCCCCAACGAATCAAATCACACCAACGCAGGCCTTCAAAAGCAAACTCAACTCTTCTCTCCTGGATAATTGCATCGCGGAAAGTATCTTTATCATACAGTTCTACAGGAGTCAATGCATCCAGTCCGGCACGAGCCCGTACGGCATTCAAGATTTTAAAAGGTTCACTGTTGACATCGGCTACATAGCCCAACTCATTAAGAGCCTCAGCATACATCATTTTCACATCTGTATACCGCAAGATAGGGAGATTGTTTGCCCAGTCATTTTTCTCTTTCGGTGTGTAAGTATCCCACTTACAATATTTATATACCAGCTTGGACTGTGTATCATAGGTTCCGTTAATCTTCACATAGGTGACAACGGACAGCGCTTTACGTTTATCCACTTTCGGAGAGGTTTCGTAAGCATCCCATAAATTCTCCGACGCTCTCATATTTCCGCTATATCCCGTGAAAGGAGCTACGTAAGCAGTGTTAGGTAATGTCAATTTTTCAGGAATAAAGCCGGTAATAAATGAATTACCTTCACCAATCTGCCCTCCGATAAACTGAACTTCCCAAACACGTTCTTTTCCGTTGTCTTTGGAGTCAATGAAGCAATCTTCATATTTTTCCTCCATTTTATAACGTACAGATTCCTGATCTACTACCATTTTCAGATAGGTCCGGGCATCTTCAAAATTATTCTGGAACATATATAACCGACCGAGCATTCCGGCAGCAGCATAGCGGGTAGCACGTCCGATATCGTTTGTCCCCCACTCTTCCGGAAGCAGTTTGATAGCTTCCTTATAATCGGATATAGCCTGTCCGAGAGTTGCCTCCTGAGTAGAACGCGGAATTTTACGAATCTCTGCCAAAGGAGTAGTTTTTGTAATCAGAGGAACTCCTCCCCACTGCCAACCCAAACTCCAATAAGCATAGGCACGCAGCATATAAGCTTCTCCTTTAATATAATCACGTCTTTCCTCATTTGTAAATTCGGCATTATCGATCTTATCCAGAATCAAGTTACAGCGGTCAATCATCGACCAGTAAATTTTCCAGGCAGTGGTCCAGATACTCTCATTAGGTGAATCAACAAACCGGCCCACGTTATTTGCATTTCGCGAATCATCACTACGATGATTGATATACATAAACCAACAGGAGTTCGTATCGTACAGAAGTTGTTGCTTTCCGTAGACAGCCGAGATAGCCTGCTCAAAATCCGACTCTTTTTTATAGCCTTCTTCCACCGTATAATCGGACTGTGGAGTAATGTCCAGAAAAGCATTGCAAGCTCCCAACACAAACGATAACGATAACAATAATATGAATGTTATTTGCTTCATTTTTTCATTGTTTTTATAGAGTTAGAATACAAGATTTACACCCAGGGTATATTTTCTACTCATTGGATACGTACTATAATCCACCCCTGCTCTTGTTGTAGAATTACCATAACTATTAGTTTCAGGAGATACACCCGGATAATTGTCAAAGGTTGCCACATTATCCAATGAAACATAGACTTTAGCTTTCTTCAGAAAAGACTTTTTCAATAAGTCATTGGGTAAAGTATATGACAAGGTGATATTCTTGATTCTCAAATAAGTAGTATCGTATATACGTAAGTCTGAATTATTCTCATAAGTAGAATTACGGTTATAAATGTTGGGTGTTGTACCATCCCATGACATATCTACACCCAGATAGTAAGGAGTGGGATCTCCACGATCTCCGTAAACAGCCTGGTAATCGGGTTTCCAGCAACGTACCCAATGAGAGAACTGGTTAACTCCCGGAGAACCATAGTCCAAAGAACGCTGTCCGAGGAACATTACGTCACCACCGATCTGTCCTTGAATCAGGACACTCAATTCAAAATTCTTATAAGAGAAACGGTTTGTTATACCATAAATAACATCAGGGATATTATTTCCGTAAGGCACCAGATCGTCTTCTGTGATTGCTCCGTCACCAACCAGTTTTCCATCAACCATTTTGGTAGGTTGGTCCACGATTTTCACATTACCGATTCGCTGACCTTTGTATATGGGTACCAGAGGTTTATTTTCATCCGGAGTACCATCTGCCTTCTTTTCAAAATCATCTGCTGTCAGGATACCATTTGTACGATAGCAGTAAAATTGTGATACCGGTCCGCCCACACGGGTTATAAACTTACCATCCCACATTGAATCAGTAAAACTATCGATACCTCCCATGTCCAGTACTTTATTCTTGTTGCCGGAAAGATTCAGAGAAGTAGACCATTTGAATGTACCCGTCAGATTATGACTTGTTATATCCAACTCCCATCCTTTATTCTGGATAGATCCCAAGTTGGTACGGATTCTGTCATATCCGCTGGTCATTACAATAGGCAAATTAAACAACAGGTTATCGGTCTTATTTATATAATAGTCAAAATTGAATTGCAAACGGTTATTGAAAGCGGAGAAATCCAATCCGAAATCAAGACTGGCTGTACTCTCCCACTTCAAATCTTCATTCTTCAGATTTTTAGGAGCCATACCAGCCTGAAGTGTATTACCATAAGCTGAATTATCTGTTGTCAATACCGACAAATAATCATAGTATCCAATACGGTCATTACCCGATTTCCCCCAGGATGCTCTTAGTTTTAATAAAGAGATCCATTTAACAGAACTCAGGAATGACTCTTCATTGAGTTTCCATCCTGCTGAGAAAGACGGGAACCATCCCCAGCGATTGTTCGCTCCGAAACGTGAAGAACCGTCATTGCGTACCGTTACATTAAGCAAATACTTTTCTTTATAATTATAACTTACACGCCCAAAGAAAGAAGCCGTACGCACCTGATATCTCTCTGTAGAAGCCCTTTTTGCCAAAGTAGCCACATTCAGTGTCGGAATATTCTCCAACGGCCATCCGGTTGCTTCGCCATCAATGCGATACTTGTCAGTTGCATCGGCACTCTGTCCCAGCATAACATTCAGGGCATGTTTGTTACCATACAAGGCATCATAAGTCAGGGTGTTCTGAATAGACCAGCTATTATTGCTTTGAGAATTACTTTTTCCCAGAGTTACATTATTATTATTGTAAGTAACATTGCCCGGAACATAGTACTCATATACCCTGCCATCATAACTATAATTATACTGTGACTTGAACACAAGACCCTTCATAAAAGTAATCTCAGCCCAGGCGGACGCTGCTGCCTTATTCTGAACTGTTTGATCCAGTGTCTCTTTCAGACGCTCCAAGGGGTTAGGATATACGGTAATACCCAGATTCGGATATCCCCAGTCACGGGTAGCTTCATCCAGCTTTACAATCGGTGCCTGCATCAAAGCGTGTTGAATAACGGTTTCTTTACCCTGAGCCTCTTTATTATCCTGCTTACTACGCGAAGCGGAAATATTAGCTCCCACTTTTAAATAATCCGAGAGGTTTAATGTTCCGTTTAGGCGGAAGTTTATACGATTATAATAAGTCTCTTTAATGATACCCTTTTGATCGTAATAACCACCTGAGAAATAAATCGTTCCCATCTTATGTTTACCCGATGCGGACAACTGATAGCTCTGTACAGGAGCAACCTGAGTGATTGCTTTTTGCCAATCTGTAGTCACCAGATCAGGGTCCAACCAGGAATCAGGAATTTTATTCGCATCGGCACGTGCGCTCATTGGGTCACTCATCGAACCGCCACTACGCAAATGATCGTTGTTTCTTTTCCAGATATTGAAAGCCAGCCATTCTTTGGCATCCATCATACTTACATATTTCTCCGGATCTTGCAGGCCATAGAAACCGTCGAACGTAACAGCTGGTTTGTCACTACCTTGCTTCGTTTCGATCAGGATAACCCCGTTTGCACCGCGGGCACCATAAATAGAAGTAGCCGAAGCATCTTTTAAAACCTGTATGGATGCCACATCAGCAGGATTGATATCACTCATACTTTCATAAGGCACACCATCAATAACATACAGCGGATCACTACTACCATTGATCGTATTCACACCACGAATACGTATTTGCAGTTCTTCTCCGGGAATACCGCTTGTACTTTGGGCACGAACACCTGCCAGATTACCTGCCAATGCCTCTCCCAGGGTAGCTACAGGACGTTCCTTTACAGCCTCGTCTGTCATTTTAGACACCGATGAAGTAAGGTTCTGCTTTTTTACACTACCATAACCTATAACAATTACTTCGTCCAATGCTTTACTATCTTCGCTCAAAACCACTTTGATATTGTTCTTGCCGGAAATCTTAATGGTTTTAGTCAAATAGCCAATGTAAGAAACAACCAGAGAACCATTCTCCGGAGCATTTACTGTGAAATGTCCGTCTAAATCGGTAATGGCTCCCATGGATGTCTCTTTCACCAAAACATTTGCACCTATAACAGGCTCACCAGATGGGTCAGTTACTACTCCGGTAACCTTTATTTGTGCAAAAGCTACATTACAGATTAATAACAGTGCAGTTACCCAAATGAATCTGGAATTTGTCAGCAAAATGTGTTTTTGCATACTTGAGTTTGATTTTTGTTTTGATTAAACTTATTCTTGTTTTAATAATATAATAGATGCTAATACATCTGATAATAAAAAATATCTTTGAAGATATTCTGAAGGGTGGTCAGGTTAACTCGTTACTTTTTCCATACGCATTATATTTTAAGATTTCTATTAATTTCTGTTGCAAATGTATCGGCATGGCATCAATAACAGTAGGAGAATCGTATCAATCCCCTGTAGAATTGTGTCATACTTGAAAATATTTTGTAATCTGGTAAATTAGTATCATCACTGGTAGTTTTGTATAAAGAAGGTAGTAAGCCACTTTATACAAAAAGGAAGACCGGTAGTTTCATTTCGTTTCATATTCATGAGAGTTTTGTTTCATCAGGGATGAAACAGCTTGTTTCAACCTATTGAGAATTTTGTTTCAATGCTTTGAGAAAGAATTCTCAACGTATTGAGAAACTTTTCTCAAAGCATTGAGAGTTTCTTCTCAAAGCATTGAAACAACAACCCTAAAGACAGGAACAGCAAAAGTGTATGCTATTTCATATTCTTCTGATATTCCTTAGGAGTGATCTGAAATACAGACTTAAATACTCTGGAAAAATAAGACGGATCGGAAAATCCGGTCTGATAAGCAATCTCTGATATAGTATATTTATTTTCACGAAGCATATCAGCAGCCATTTTCATCCGTATATTCACTATCAATTTATTAGGTGAAATCCCGGAAACAGCTTTTATCTTTCTGAAAAACTGTATTCGCCCATATCCCATTTCCTCATACAAATCACTTACTTGTAATTCAGAATCTGCCGCTTTTTCTTTTATCAACTCTATCAGCTTATCCATAAAAGGATCCACTGCAGCAATCTCCGGCATCGGAACTTCAATAGCCGACATTTTTTCGCCAAAGAGCCGGCGGAGTTGTTCTCTATTCTTAATAATACTTTCTATTTTAGCTTTCAAAACAGTTATATTGAATGGCTTCAATATGTAGTCATCAGCCAGAACGCTATATCCCTCCTTTATATGTTCATCCAACACCTTTGCCGTGAGCATAACAAAAGGAATATGAGCAAGCTTAGGATTCGACTTTACTTGTTCACAAAACTCCAATCCATTCATTTCCGGCATCATCACATCACTCAATATTATATCCGGGAATTTTTCGAGTGCCAGTTCTAATGCGACACGCCCATTGGCAGCTTCAATCACTTTATAAGAAGCTGACAATTGTAATACAAGGTATTTTCTCAGGTCTTCATCATCCTCTGCCACCAGCACAACAGGTGCTTCGTCCGTTTCATTCGAATTCGTATCCTCCCACAAAGGTTCACTGATCGGTTTCAGGCTCTCTTTCTCTAATGCAAATGTCTTATCCACCGAATCTCCTTCAGCATAAACCACGTCATCTTTTGTATACTGCTCTTTCCCCAATTGAAGCTCTATGAAAAAAGTGGTTCCTTGCCCGACAACACTTTCTGCCCAGATCTTACCATGATGCAAACTTACTACATACTTTGCCAGATTAAGTCCGATACCACTACCGAACATATTGGACATGCTTCCCTGTTTTACCTGGAAAAAAGGATCGAATATCTTATTTATATTCTCCTGTGATATGCCTTCACCATAATCCTGAACAGATAGTATCAGTTTGTCTCCTTCTACGGAGGATACCACCTTTATAACACTGTCATCCTTTGAGTGCTTTATGGCATTGGACAAAAGATTAAAAATCACTTTCTCCATTAAGTCGGCATCAATCCACCAGTTACTTCCATAATAATCATTCGTATACCGGATCACAATACCTCGTTTCTGTAATAATTCCGAGAAACTATCTATTCGCTCTGTCATAAAAGAGACCATATTCACATTAGACAGGTTCAACTGCATGGCTCCGTGTTCTATCTTCCTGAAATCCATCAATTGATTCACCAGCAAAAGCAGCCTATTCGAATTCTTCAATATTTGTTTCACCGAATAAACAAACTTCCGGGGCAAAGCCTCATCATACAATATATCTTCTGCAGGACCTTTTATCAAGGTCAACGGAGTACGTAACTCATGAGAGAAGTTTGTGAACAACTCAATTTTCATTTTGTAATCACGCTCAATATTCTCTTTTTTTATCTCTTCGATCTTCAACCGGTATTTAGCTGTCTTTTTCATATAATAATACCGTAGAATGAGATAGATCATGAATAAAACTAAAAGAAAATACAACATTTTGGCCCATACCGATAACCATACAGGAGGATTAACAACCAAAGGCAGACTCGTTATAGCATCTCCCCATACTCCGTCACTGCTACAAACTTTAACCTGAAACGTATAGATACCTGCCGGCAAATTAGAGTAAATAGCTTCATTTCTATTGACATAATTCCACTCTTTTTCAACCCCTTTCAAACGGTAGGCATACTTCACACCATCCGGAAAAAGATAATCCATTGCCGAAAATTTAATCTGCACGGAAGAGTTTCCATAATTAAGTTCAATCTCTTTGAAAGCCTCGGAGTTATCAAACAGAAGATGATTGGACCCCGTAATAGAGTTAAGAGTCTCTACCTGAGAAATACGGGGTTGTAAAGCAATACCGGAAGTATTGTACAGCTCGCTTAGAAGTAATTCTACCACTCCTCCTCTACCACCCACAAAAATGTTTCCATTAGAGGCTTCCAAAAAGGAATGACCGGAAAGTTCATGAATAGGAAATCCGTTCTTATAAGTATAGTTCAAAACTTGTTGATCTTTGGTTATCCGGGAAATCCCCATTAAGGTGGCAACCCAGATCATACCGGTCTGCTTATCCTGAATAATATCATAGATGGTATTGTGTGCAATCTTATCCTGCCCGAAGAAATGAATCACCTCATTACTCTTCGAATCATACATATATAATCCGGAATCATACGTTCCAACCCATATATTCCGCTCGCTATCTTCATAAAGCACACTCACATTCTTGTTTTCAAGTTCTTTTCCTCCCCAGGGTTCACCTTTAAAATATTTAAGTTCATCATCCAGGTTACGCTGGAAGCGCCACACACCTCTGGTACGTGTTCCTACCAACATATCTCTTCCAACAGGAAGAATGTCCTGAGTAAACATAAAACGGGTAGTACCATCATAATTGGTCGATAAGTCAACAGAACCTTTTCGCAGAACAACATCAAATAATGATAATTCATCCTGCGCTATCCATAGTTTCCCGTCCATATCTCTGGCAATAGACCGTATCTGGGAAGAAGCAGATGTCCCGATATCATAGCGCGATACCTTTTTAGTATCCAGATTAAGGACAAATGTTCCCTGATTCAGCAAATAGAATAGTATTTGATTCTCTGACAGCTGATATACATAATAAATTTCAGAGTTTGTATCTATCTCCAATTGATTATCCAGATTTACACGATACCACTGCCCCGAAATCAGATCAATAACAAAAATACCGGTATTGCACCCTACCCATATCTGTTGTCTATATTCGACCAACTTTCCTACTACGCGGAGAGGCTCTCTACGAATATCCGAATGAAATAAGTAGGATCTAAATTTCGTGTATTGGGAGTTGAAAAGCATAGCTCCTTCATTGAAGGTTCCGATCCATAAAGACTCCTGCCGGTCCTTAAACAGACACATTTGTCGATTCACTTTAGTCAATTCGGTAGGGAAAATATCAGAAACCGGATGAACTTTCAAAAAATCACTCATGTCCAACGCATACAATCCATTGTCAGTAGCCAACAACAAAGTGGAATCATTATATTCTAATAAATCGTGTACCTGCGCTTGCTTAAAACCTATCTTCAGACCACTTGTATCCACCCTCTTCAAGGTATATCCTGAAGAATCAGCAATAAAAATATTACCCAAATCGGCAGCACACCAGATTCTTCGCTTTGTATCACGCATTATTTTAGAAAAAACAGGACGTTCTTCCTTATCTTTGAAGGGAGTAATGACATTGTTTTTTATATCAAACTCTATTAATCCTTGCTGTACAATATCAATCAGCAATGTATGTTCACCGGAAGCCGCCATTGCATTGATATACTTCCCCCGGAAGGCTTCCACACAGGAGCTTGTATTACCCCTAAGAAAGTAAAGCCCCGATTTTGTTGCTACCCATACAGCAGAATCTCTTTCCATCCAGATATTTACAACAACCCCTCGCGGCAGTTCACCCTGATAAGCCTGTGACAAATCTTTGAATTTGCCTGTATACGGATTGAACAGCATAACCCCGTTAAAAGTTCCGATCCACATATTACCTGCCTTGTCGGGGGTTATATTAATCACATCATTAGACTGACCGACAAACTCTTCATTATGATTATAATAAGTCTTAGACTCGTATCCGTCAAACCTGTTGAGCCCATTCTTAGTCCCCATCCAGATAAATCCGAGTGAGTCCTGATAAATAGCTTTCACTGAGTTATTGGAAAGCCCATCCATCACAGTCAATGTCCTAAAAGAATAGTCATTACCCAAAGCAGTTATCGACAAAAAACTCCACCACAAGCTAAAGCAAATGAGCCAGAACTTCCTGTTAATGACAATGTTTTTCATATTTTTTTCACACAATTGGTATAAATGTACGCAAATATAGGAATTAAATTAAATATCATGCGAACGCTACAAAGATAAACCTTAATAGATAAGAAACATGCGAAAATTATATCAAGTACTTGTACTTTCGTATAATAGAACTGTTTTCAAAAGCCGATAAAAGCGAGAACGATACAAATTTACCAGAATATGGATCAGATTTCATACCTTTTTAAACAGAATATTACCACTTTTGCAACCAACATTAAATAAGTTATGAAAACATGAAAACAAGTATGAAATTCTTATTCATTTTGGGAGTAGCTGCTGTGATCTGTGAAAGCTGCGCTGAAAGCAATGCAGATATAATCACACTAACCAATCCAACAGATACTTTCCGACAAGACGAAGCCTGTGTAATCAAGCGTAAAGACCTCTGTGCGGAAAACCAAACATTGGTCCCTGTACTAAAGGATAAAAAAGGAAAGAATATTCCTTCTCAACTGGACGACCTGGATGGAGATGGGCAGTGGGACGAGTTGGCATTCGTATACAACATACATAAAAAGGAGAAACTCTCTTTACAAATTGAATGGATAGATAAGGCAAACTACCCGGTTTTTCCTGTACGAACCAATGTTCATTATGGTAAAATGAAACGTCCGGGAGTAATAGAAGAATTAAGAACCGACATGCATGGAAAAGAAAATCTGGCACGAGGCGGAGATGATAGTAACCCTTATCCCTACCAAACGGATGGCCCGTCATGGGAAAATGATAAAATGGGATTCCGCCATTACTTTGACGGACGGAACTGTAGAGATGTATTTGGAAAAAGAATACCCGATCTTGTACTCGATACAGTAGGCATACGTCCCGATGGAACTCCGGGTGACACCTATCACGTTCTACGTCCCTGGGGAAGAGACATTATGAGTGCAGCCAATTCTTTCGGGCTGGGAGGAATAGCTATTCAATTGCCCGATACCCTTTTACGTATGGGAGTTACTATAGAAAAAACAGTAGATAATGTAGACTCAACGCGTTACACACTCGTTTGTAAAGGTCCTGTGCGCTCTATCTTTAAATTAGACTTTTATGGATGGCAAGTGGAAAATACCAAAGTCGATGTACATGAGACAATGATCATTTGGGCCGGAAAGTACGGATATGAAAATGAGATAACAACTTCTCCCCTACCCGATAATGCAGTATTGGTGACGGGAATTGTAGGAAACTTCAATGATATGCCTCAAAGACTGGAAACTTATGATCAGAAGTTTGTTTCTATGAGCACACATGACCGGCAAACTTATAATAAGGAATGGTATATGGGTATGAGTCTCATTATACCCATGAGCAATTATTCTGATGTTTTTAATGCGCCCGACAAGGGTTCGGATATCCTGAAAACATGGTGTGCAAAGATGAAACCTAATGAAGAGGGAAAATATCTGTTCAATGCTTATGCTGCCTGGGAGTTGGCAGACGAGCAATTTACGAACCGGGATTATTATATGAATATGATTGATAGTTATGCCCGGAATATGGTAAATCCGGTTGTAGTGGAAATATCCAAATAAGTTTTTTTGTAATCAGATTGTTTCAGGGATGTGTTAGTGAGGGAGGCCAAAAGTAAAACTCGCTATCATTAAAACGCAGATTAATGCTAATTTATACAAAGAATAAATGAACATTAATCTGCGATAATTTGCGTAAATCTGCGTTTACAATAGTATACATTGATAGCTTTCTCATACATTAACACCCTTTTGTTTATAAAATATCAACTTGAAACACTCCTGTCACTCTTGTACCGGATAAAAAAACAGGAGCAGTGCCAAATTGGCTCTTACCCCTGTTCTTATTCTTAAAAGACTTATCGGCTTATTCTTCGTCCAGTAGAATCTCCAGTATCTGGCAAGCAGCTTTCGCTACCGGTGAACCCGGGCCGAAAATAGCAGCCACCCCTGCTTTGTACAAGAAATCGTAGTCCTGTGCAGGAATTACACCGCCGGCAATTACGATAATATCTTCGCGCCCCAGCTTCTTCAATTCTTCAATGATCTGTGGAATCAGCGTCTTATGTCCGGCAGCCAATGAAGAAACACCCACTACGTGGACATCGTTTTCAACAGCTTCGCGGGCAGCCTCAGCCGGAGTTTGGAACAACGGTCCCATATCCACATCGAAACCACAGTCGGCATAGCCGGTTGCTACTACTTTGGCACCACGGTCATGACCGTCCTGTCCCATTTTTGCAATCATAATACGGGGTTGACGTCCCTCCTTCTTTGCAAACTTCTCGGCCAGTTCACAAGCACGCTTGAAGTCGCTGTCATTTTTACTTTCTGATGAATACACGCCTGATATTGTTCTGATTACCGCTTTATATCGTCCTACAATCTTTTCGCATGCGTAAGAGATCTCACCCAATGTGGCCCGAACACGGGCAGCCTCTACAGCCAACTCCAGTAAGTTACCTTCTTTGGTTTCCACGCACTTGGTAATAGCTTCGAGTGCTTTTTGCACTTCAGCTTCGTTGCGTCCCTCTTTCAAACGTTTCAGATTCTCAATCTGCTCCAGGCGAACAGCCGTATTATCAATCTCAAGGATATCAATCGGAGCTTCTTTCTCCAAACGATACTTGTTCACACCTACAATAGTCTGTGAACCGGAGTCGATACGAGCCTGTGTACGGGCAGCAGCCTCTTCAATACGCATCTTAGGAATGCCGGTTTCGATTGCTTTCGCCATGCCACCCAGCTTCTCTACCTCTTCAATCAGTTCCCATGCTTTATGGGCAAGGTCATTGGTCAAAGATTCTACATAATAAGAACCACCCCATGGGTCAACGTTCTTACAGATATACGTTTCTTCCTGGATATAAATCTGAGTATTACGGGCAATACGTGCGGAAAAGTCTGTTGGCAAAGCAATAGCTTCATCCAGTGCATTGGTATGCAAAGACTGAGTATGCCCCAAAGCAGCAGCCATTGCCTCAATACAGGTACGTCCCACATTATTAAACGGGTCCTGTTCGGTCAATGACCAACCGGAAGTCTGAGAGTGAGTACGTAATGCCAGTGATTTTGGGTTTTTCGGGTTGAACTGTTTTACAATCTTAGCCCACAACATACGAGCGGCACGCATCTTGGCTATTTCCATGAAGTGATTGGTTCCGATAGCCCAGAAGAAAGACAGACGAGGAGCAAAGGCATCGATATCAATGCCGGCAGCCGTACCTGCACGAAGGTATTCCAGACCATCGGCCAGTGTATAAGCCAACTCAATATCGGCTGTTGCACCTGCTTCCTGCATGTGATAACCCGAAATAGAGATCGAATTGAACTTCGGCATCTTCTGCGAAGTATATTCAAAGATATCAGAGATAATCTTCATAGAGAATGCAGGCGGATAAATATAGGTATTACGCACCATAAACTCCTTCAGAATATCATTCTGAATGGTTCCCGCCATCTCTTCCAACTGTGCACCTTGTTCAAGACCGGCATTGATATAGAAAGCCAGAATCGGAAGAACCGCACCGTTCATGGTCATAGATACAGACATCTTGTTCAAAGGAATACCATCGAACAGGACTTTCATATTCTCGAGCGAGCAAATAGATACACCGGCTTTACCGACGTCACCTACTACACGTTCGTGATCGGGGTCGTAGCCACGGTGCGTAGCAAGGTCGAATGCTACGGACAAACCTTTCTGGCCGGAAGCCAGGTTACGACGGTAGAAAGCATTGGATTCTTCGGCAGTAGAGAATCCGGCATACTGACGGATCGTCCAGGGACGAAGAGTGTACATCACTGAATACGGACCACGCAGATAAGGAGGGAGTCCGGCTGCATATTCCAGATGCTCCATACCTTCAAGGTCTTCTTTTGTATAAACAGGCTTCACACTGATGTGCTCCGGAGTCTTCCAATTACTTTGGATTCCGTTAGCCTTTTGCCACTCTGCACCGTTAGCGGGCTGAAATGCAGCATATATATCTAAGTTCTTAAAATCTTTTCGCATGTTCTTATTTACAATTTACGATTGACAATTTACGACTGAAGTTACTTCAAAAGCTGGGCGTTAAACTCTTTAAGTGTATCGAGTACGTTGACACGCACATGAATGAAGTTTTCAATACCTGCGGCTTTCAACTCGTCCATGCAAGCAGGAGCACCGGCAACAATGAACATCGCACGGCCATTCACTGCTTTGAAGGCAGGAATAGCATATTCTGCATATTCATCGTCACTGGAACAAAGTACTACAATATCAGCCTTAGCAGCCATTGCGGCCTCTACACCAACTTCAACAGATTCAAATCCTAAGTTATCAATTACCTCATATCCGGCACAAGCCAAGAAGTTACATGAATATTGTGCACGTGCCTGACGCATAGCCAGATTACCAATGGTCAACATGAATGCTTTAGGACGTTTGCCGGAAGCCTCTGTTTCAAGACGCAATGCTTCAAACTCACTGGCAGCACGGTCAAAGTTCAATGTAGCCACCTCCTTTTCGCAGGTATCGTGTCCGCCACAGCAGCATTTTGCTTCTACTGGCTTCTTTTCACCTGCTTTTTCGTTGAAGTTCGGGAACTGATTGGTACCCAACAGGATCTCACGACGCTGTGCTACAGCTTTGTGACGGGCTTTATTACTTTCATTCACAGCAGCCTGCACCGTACCGGCTTTGAGAGCAGCATAGAATCCCCCTTCTTCTTCTACGGCCAGGAAAAGCTCCCATGCTTGTTTAGCAATGGATACTGTCAGATTTTCGATGTAATAAGAACCTGCAGCCGGGTCAACCACTTTATCAAAGTGCGACTCTTCTTTGAGCAACAATTGCTGATTACGTGCCATACGCTCAGAAAATTCATCCGGAGTCTCATAAGTTTTGTCAAACGGAACAACCGTCATTGAATCTACACCGGCCAAAGCTGCACTCATCGCCTCTGTCTGTGTACGCAGCAAATTCACATGAGCATCAAACAAGGTGAGGTTGAAAGTAGACGTTTCGGCATGTACCCTCATCTTGGCAGCGCAACGACATTCACCGTTTGCTCCTTTATTATCGCAATCGCGCAGACATTCGGGATTATAGGAAGCTACAATATTGGCCCATAGCATACGGGCAGCGCGGAATTTAGCTATTTCAAGAAAGTAATTAGAACTAATGCCGAAATTAAATTTGATTTTCTTTGCTACTATAGCAGCAGGAATTCCAGCCTCAGTGAGCTGACTCATATATTCATTCCCCCAGGCAAGTGCGTAACCTAATTCCTGAGAGATGTAAGCACCTGCATTATTCAGCGAAAGCGCATTTACATTGAGTACACGATAGAAAGGTAACGGCTGGATAGCTTCAATCAACGCTTTCGCCGTCTGAACCATATCCCCTTTCTCCTTACCCTTAGAGAGCATTTTGTTGAAATAGTCAAAGTTGATAGATCCCTGCAACTTCTTCACATCATAATCTTTCTTTTGGAAATAAGCTACCAGAAGATTAGCCAGTTCTACTACATGTCCCTGACAGGTAGAGAAATTAAGTTCAACACATTCTGCACAAATATCGTTCAGCAAAGTCTCAATATAAGCAGCATTAAGTTCTTTTGCTTTTACATGGAAAGAGAGAGAGTCGATACCCTTATTCAATATATCAAGTGCCTTGGCATTTGCTTCTTGGGGGGATTCTACTTTGATTTCCTGACGAACCAACCATTCGTTACTGTCTTTCTTTGTCCCTCTCAGATAAGGAAATTCTCCGGGAAGCGCATCGGTTGTTTTCAATCCTTCAAGGTCCTCCATCCGATAGAAAGGTTTTACCTTGAATCCTTCGTTTGTCTTCCAAACGAGTTTCTTCTCAAAATCAGCGCCTTTAAGGTCGGCTGTGACTTTCTCCATCCACTTTTCGGTGGAAACAGGGGAAAAGTCTGAGAAGAGCTTTTCTTTACTGTCTGCCATAGTTTATTGTAAGTTTAAAACAAGATTAATATTATCTTTATCTTAATGAATCTTTCTAAGTGCTGCCAATAGCCTCACAAAGATAGACAAATACTTCTAATGCAATACTTTTTTTAGGGAAAATTCGCACTGCCGGATAGCAAGGTGTCACCAATAAATAAAAGAGAGAATTTGTTTGATTACCTGCTTTGTTATGACTAATTTTGCGGCAATTTTAATAAAAAACTACTATGGATTGGATACAAAGTCTATTATGGGATCCCAGCTCCGTAGCACACATCGTCTTTCTTTATGCCTTTGTGATAGCTGCCGGAGTACTCCTGGGGAAGATTAAAATCTTCGGAGTTTCATTGGGAGTTACCTTTGTTTTGTTCACCGGTATTCTGATGGGACACTTCGGATTTACCGGCGACATACACATTCTGCATTTCATCCGTGAATTCGGATTGATATTGTTCGTGTTCTGTATCGGCCTACAGGTGGGGCCCAGTTTCTTCTCTTCGTTCAAAAAAGGAGGAATGACACTCAACCTGCTTGCCGTAGGTATTGTGGTATTGAATATTGCCGTTGCACTGACTATCTATTTCATTGCCAACGGTCGTATTGAATTGCCGATGATGGTAGGTATCTTGTATGGTGCCGTAACTAATACACCGGGACTTGGTGCCGCACAAGAAGCATTGACGCAGCTTAACTACAACGGGCCTCAGATAGCCTTGGGATATGCCTGTGCTTATCCGTTGGGGGTAGTTGGTATCATTGGTTCCATCATCGCTATCCGTTATATCTTCCGTGTCAATCTGGCGAAGGAAGAAGAAGAACTCAAAAGCCAGGATGCCGAACATATGAAGCACAAGCCTCATCTGATGAGCCTTGAGATACGTAATGAATCGATAGACGGTAAAAGACTGAGTCAGGTAAAAGATTTCCTCGGACGTCCTTTCGTCTGTTCACGAATCCGTCACGAAGGGCATGTCAACATTCCCAATCATGAAACAGAGTTTCATATGGGTGACCAGGTCTTCATTGTTTGTTCGGAAGAAGATACAGAGGCCATCATTGCTTTCATTGGAAAAGAGGTACAGGTGGACTGGGAAAAGCAAGACATGCCGATGGTATCACGCCGTATCCTGATCACTAAATCTGATATTAACGGTAAAAAACTGGGAGATATGCATTTCCGAAGTATGTTCGGAGTAAACATAACCCGCGTCAACCGTTCGGGTATGGACCTGTTTGCCGACCCGCACCTTACTTTGCAAGTAGGTGACCGCGTCATGGTAGTAGGCCAGCAGGATGCTGTAGAGCGTGTGGCAAATGTACTTGGTAACTCGTTGAAACGTCTGGACCATCCGAATATCGTGACTATTTTCGTAGGTATTTTCTTGGGTATCTTCCTGGGTAGTCTGCCAATTGCTTTCCCGGGCATGCCAACGCCGGTAAAACTGGGTCTGGCAGGTGGTCCGCTGGTGGTAGCCATTCTGATCGGCCGCTTTGGATACAAACTTCATCTGGTTACTTATACAACAATGAGTGCCAACCTGATGTTGCGTGAGATAGGTATCGTATTATTCCTGGCCAGTGTAGGCATCGAAGCGGGAGCAAACTTCGTACATACGGTGGTAGAAGGAGACGGTTTATTGTATGTGGGCTATGGCTTCCTCATTACCGTTATTCCATTGCTGATTATCGGGGCGATTGCACGTCTATATTATAAGGTGAATTATTTCACATTGATGGGACTTATTGCCGGTAGTAATACTGACCCTCCTGCATTAGCCTATTCCAATCAGGCTTCAAATAATGATGCACCTGCCGTGGGATACTCTACTGTCTATCCGCTGACTATGTTTCTGCGTATTCTGGCAGGACAAATGATATTACTGCTGATGATGTAGGAAGAGAAGGGAGAAGTACTATGCAGCATGATAGCGCAGCCTACTTCTCCCTTCTCCCTTCTCCCTTCTCCCTTCTCTTTATAGCTTCAGTTTCCTGGCAACAAACTCTTCGATAAACCTTACCGTTTCTTCAATGCCTAACACAGAAGAGTCAATGCAAAGATGATAAGTTGCTGCTGCTCCCCAGGTTTTATAGCTATAATAGTTGTAATATTCCGAACGCTTCTTATCTGCTTTCTCCATCATTCCTTCAGCATCTTCTTCACTGATACCATGTATGCTTCGGAGCCGTGCGATACGATCTTCTTTCGAGGCAGATATAAAGATGTTAACACAACGAGGATGTTCACGCAGGATGTAATCGGCACAACGCCCTACAAATAAGCAGGATTTAGTTGCCGCCAGGTTGCGGATAACATCACTCTGGATTTTAAAGAGGGCATCATTGCTCAAGCAATTGGTACAAGGCATAGCTCCATCACTTATAAAAGGAAAGCGCATCCCAAACAATCCACCTATAATGCCTTGCGAAGCCTTCTCATCGGCTTTCTCGAAAAATTCCCGGCAAAGCCCACTCTCTTCCGATGCAAGATTGATTAACTCTTTATCATAAAAGTCGATTCCTAACCGGGCAGCCAGTCTCTCGCCTATATCTTTTCCGCCACTACCTAACTGACGACCGATATTAATAACATAATTACCACTCATAGTACATTTATATATTGGTTCTGAAGCAAACATACGGAATATTTCTGAAAAGAAGAAAAATAATGTGCCAATTATTCAACGTGCCAATAGGCCAATAGGCTGCGCTATGCCGGAGTACTGTTTAGTGCATAAGTGATCGATAATGAATCTATTTCACCACAGAGTAACATGGAGTCCCACAGAGTTTTAAATCTTTATTGAAACGCAGATGAACGCAGATTTTCGCAAAGGGGAACAAATGTATAATAAAGAACTACAGTCTTTTAATCTGCGTTCGTCTGTGTTAATCCGCGTTTCATCCGATAAATAGTACTCTGTGAAACTCTGTGTTCCTCTGTGGTGAGTTTAATTCATTTCCATACAGAAAGGAGCTAATTTGCCACATACTGTTTTTCACTATTAATTCGGATTATTTATTACCAAATGGTAACTTTTCTCTCCATTTCTTGCCATACCTTTGCAACATGAAAAAGAAAGAGAATATAGAAATGAAGGACAGCATCGACTTTGGTAGTATGGATATTTCCAGGTTGTTCCGTAAGTTATTAATCCCAACAGTATTAGGAATGGTTTTCTCCGCTGTATTTGTAATAACGGATGGAATATTTGTAGGCAAAGGCGTAGGCAGTGACGCACTGGCAGCTGTAAATATCACCGCCCCCCTGTTTATGATTACTACCGGAGTAGGGTTAATGTTCGGAGTGGGAGCTTCTGTAGTTGCATCCATCCACTTATCGCACGGTAAGTGCAAAGTAGCAGGTATTAATATCACACAGGCACTTGTGTTTTCATCTTTGCTGATACTTATATTATCGGCACTCTGTTATTATTTCGTAGAACCGGTAGGCCGATTATTAGGAAGTTCGGAGCGACTGTTGCCGCTGGTAGTAGAATACATGAACTGGTATGTCCCGTTTCTCACCTTCTATCTGTTGCTCAATGCAGGTATGTTCTTTGTACGCTTGGATGGAGCGCCCAACTATGCCATGTGGTGTAATGCCATTGCAGCAGTTAGTAATATTGTACTTGATTATGTCTTTATTTTTGTCTTCGGATGGGGATTGATGGGGGCGGCATTTGCTACAAGCCTGGGAACAATGATAGGAGGATTGATGATCCTTATTTATCTGCTGCGCTTTTCACAAACCTTCAGGCTTTATCCCGTCAAGTTGAGCCGGAAAAGCAGACAACTGACTTTCCGTAACATCGGCTATATGGTAAAGCTGGGCTCTTCGGCATTTGTCAGCGAAGCTTCAATAGCCTGCATGATGTTTTTGGGTAACTATGTATTCATTCGTCATCTGGGCGAAGATGGTGTAGCTGCTTTCAGTATCGTCTGCTATTTCTTTCCTATTATTTTTATGGTGTACAATGCCATTGCACAATCGGCACAACCTATAATAAGTTACAACTTCGGAGCAGGTAGCGGCAAGCGAGTACAACAAACCTTCCGTCTCTCTATAAAGACCGCTCTTTTTTGTGGCATATGTTTCTTTATAGTAACCGTTTTGTGCAACCACAATATTGTATCGTTATTTATCGACCGTAGCTATAGTGCTTATGACATCGCCGTAGCGGGAATCCCATACTTCGCTATCGGATATATCTTTTTTGCCTTCAACATTGTGGGCATCGGTTATTATCAAAGCATCGAGCGAGCACACCGGGCCACCATTATCACCCTGCTGCGAGGTGTCGTATTTATGCTCATCGGATTCCTTGTATTACCTCATTTCTTCGGGATACCGGGCATTTGGCTGGCTGTTCCGTTGGCCGAGTTATTGACTTTTCTCTATATTGTAGCAATTTATCTGAAAGATCGTTTCCGCTCCCACCGGGGAAATGTATCTTTGCAGCATGGAAACGTTTGAAGAGAAATTCCGGAACAGATATCAACTGTCTGAAGCAGATGTATCAGCATTGCTGAGCCACATGGTAGAGGTACGCTTTAAGAAGAGAGAGGTTATTGTTCATGAAGGAACAAAGAATACAAATCTCTATCTCATAAAAGAAGGTATCTGGAGAGGGCATTATTTAAAGGATGGCGCAGATACCAGTGTCTGGTTTGCCTCAAAGGGAGAAGCGGCTTTCTCTGTATGGGGATATGCAGATAACTCTTATTCACAAATAAGCATAGAGGCGATGTCTGACAGCATCGCCTATTGCATTTCGAAGACTGTATTAAATGAGTTGTATTCCACCTCCATCGGTCTGGCCAACCTGGGCAGACGGCTCATGGAGCACCAACTGCTAACTACGGAAAACTGGCTGATCAGTGCCGGTAGCCCAAGAGCCAAAGAAAGATACCTGACACTTATAAAAGAAACACCGGAGTTGTTGTTACATGTGCCGCTGAAGTATATTGCATCGTATCTATGGATCACGCCACAATCATTGAGCAGAATAAGAGCGGGGATAGGAAAAGAGAAATAGGAGTCCTTTTATTAAAGCTGTTCTACCTCTTCTCTTGTTAAACCGGATATTTGGGCAATGGTTTCGACGGGTAAATTGAGCGCTTTCATATTACGCGCAATAGCTCTTTTCTCTTCCTGCCGTCCTTCCTGCCTGCAAGCCTTTCTCTCTTCCTTCCTGCAAACCCTCAAGTTTAGCGGTTCCCAACACATCGTTTTGTATCATGACTGCGTCGATATACCTGTCATAGGCTTGTCTGACGGCTGGTTCCATATTATAATAATGCTTAGCGCCGACCGGGAGACAGTACAATTTTTATCCAAGGCTCATCTTTCTGAATTGACGGAACTGCCACCAAAGCATAATACCCGAAACAAGGCTTGCTGCCAGATCGGATACCGGCATGCTTACCCATACGCCCGTTTGTCCATAGTATTGCGGAAGAATAAGCAAACAGGGAATGAGAAATAACATCTGCCGGGTGAGTGATAGAAAAATAGCTTTGCCTGCCATACCAATACTCTGAAAGAAATTGGATGCAACCATCTGGAAACCCACAATAGGGAAAAACATTACGACAATGCGGTATCCTTCTGCCGAAAGCTGTATAAGCTCGGCGTCAGAGGTAAAGATGGAAACAAGCAGATCGGGCATAAACATTCCAAGCAGAAAACCGGTAGTAGTAACAATAGTCGCTCCTATAATAGTCAGCTTCAGCACACGGGTCACACGCGGATATTGCCGGGCACCAAAGTTATAACCGGCAATGGGCTGCATCCCTTGATTCAGTCCCAATACAATCATTATAAAGACAAATACCAGCCGGTTGACGATACCAAATGCTCCGATAGCAAGGTCACCTCCATGACGTTTCAATCCCTGATTGATAAGAATCACAATAAAACAGGAGGCAAGGTTCATCAGAAAGGGAGACATACCGATAGCAAGGGAATCAAATACAATCTTACGTTTCAGACGGAAAATACCTCGGTGGAAATGCAGCAATTCGTTCTTATTACTAAATAACCTGAATTGCCACAACAATGAAATAACCTGTGCTACAATCGTTGCAATGGCAGCTCCGCGAATTCCCCAATCAAAGACGAAGATAAATACCGGATCGAGTATAGTATTAATGACTACTGTTGCAATGGTGGCATACATCGCTTTCTGAGGATGCCCTGCAGAGCGAAGAACCGCATTCAGGCCCAGGTAAAGATGGGTAATGACATTACCCAGCAGAATCACCTCCATATAATCACGGGCATACCCGATAGTAGCCTCACTCCCTCCAAAGAAGTAAAGAATGGGATCGAGAAACATCAGTGTAAGAACCGTAAATGCCAAACCGATTATGATATTCAACACCAGCACATTGCCAAGAACCCGTTGGGCAGTGTCATAATCTTTCTGCCCGAGTTTCACAGAAACCAGCGTAGCAGCCCCAACCCCTACCAACGAACCGAAAGCGGCCGCAAGGTTCATCAACGGAAAAGTCAACGCAAGGCCGGAAATAGCCATACGCCCCACTCCATGTCCGATGAAGATACTGTCTACCATGTTATAAAGAGAAGATGCAGTCATTGCGATAATAGCCGGAACGGCATACTGCATCAAAAGTTTTCCAATCTTTTCAGTACCCAGCGCTGTGGGTGCCTTTTGTCCTGTTGTCATACCTGTTTCTTATATTCAGGGTGCAAAAGTAGTGTTTTTTAAAGAGGTGTACAAACGGAAGTTCACTTTTTGAAACTACTCAAAAGAGGTTATGTCTGTTTCAGTCTCACCCCAGGCACTATACACATTTAACATATGTCACTAAAAAGCACAGAACCCTATCTTTATAACATAAATATCCCTTATTTACTAACAGCACACCAAAACAAAATAGTACAACCAGAGAATGAAAACGAATAACTCATGCAATAATATGCAATTAATTGTATTATACAAGAATATAAATGCACTTTTCCTGCATATAAAACCTTCTTTTGATACCGAAAAGTCCTCTGTTCCTCACCGAGGAAAGCTCCGTTCCTCGTAGAGAAACATCTCGTTCCTCACCGAGGAACAACTTTCTCCTCACCGGGGAGCAATCAAAAAGAGTTTTTGCATACCTTTTTTATCTATCTGCCACAACAAAAAGACGTATTCCACTCCGTCATAATAAAAGAGGTAATAGAGATATACTATACAATATCTCTTATTTTTCATTCATAAAGCGACAAATGTCACATCATACGCCAGATAAGGAGCAAAATGAATTCCCACTAACCACCCTACAATCTAAAAAACAGTATCTACCCTCCGGCATACCAGAACCAACGCCTTCCTGCTGCTGTTTATATACATTTTGTCAAATTGACAATCTGTAATTATCGATTTTATCCCCCGGCATCCCCCCCTCCTCCCCCCC
>DXWV01000026.1 GCA_019416685.1 Bacteroides sp. | reverse complement strand
TGGTGATGGAACATGTCTTTTTCAACTAAATTGAAGAAGAACCATTCTTGTTATAGAAAAGTGTACACTCTTGCAATCCTTTATTATCGTATTCATTTTCTTGAATAAATATTCTCTTAAAGGAAGCGTTTCACTACTCTTTCTCTGCATCGATATAGGCGGATCAGTTCTGTAACGGTACATGTAAAATGCTCTTGTTCGATAGAAAATAGAATACTGTCGAGTAGACACAGACAGCATAGTAATTCTTGTTTGGGCAGCGCTTCAATGTATCCGGGAGATTCAATACCGGGGTAGTACTCTTTAAGAAAGGAGATCTTATCAACCGATTGCTCCAGATCGGTTTTCATAAGGCAAGGGCAGGAATAATCGTTCATATATTTGTGTGTTTTAACCGATTGAAAGGCTTCCGTGCATGTATAAAAAGGCGTGGAAGCTATATACTATATTATCCCATTGAGGCTCTGGTAAGGCCGTTCCCGAATAATAAGCAATAGTTCCACGCCCAGATGATATATAACAAAGTTATACGCATCTTGGACGTGGAGAACCTCACCTATTATCTGCGAGAATAAAATTTACCAGATTTCAATGGCAGATAACAATAAGATTTCTCCGTCGTTCAACAAAAACGATGCACCCATTTCTTGGTTGCATTGCAAAGATAGGAATAATTTGATAATCCGATAACTTTCTCTGATAAAAATAATAGTCTGTCTTTTTCCTCCTTTACCTCTTATATTTCTCTTAGTTTATCCCTTTTCACATGTGTAAGGGGAGTTTGAAGTTATTCGGCTTCGAAGTACTATCCTACTGGTATATGCTTCGTTTCAAGGCATGAAACACTTCGTTTCGTACTGATGAAACAAAGTGTTTTTGCCGGGAAACAGAGTATATCCCGGTAGAATACTGAATATTCCTGTTTTAAAAGAATAATACAACAATAAGTTTGCGATGAATTTATACAAAATCCTTTTGATAAGTTTAAATTCTCTGCACTCAAAATGTTCGATTAGAGTGGGAGTTGTGTGACTTTTTTATATTGATCAATAATGAATATATTTCACCACAGAGGGCACAGGGTTTTAATTATTTAAAGTCAATTAAATAACTACTCTGTGCTCTCTGTGTCCTCTGTGGTGAAATAATTCAGAACTATTTATAATTCTAATTTCAATGTAACCTGCCCATAAGGTTTCATAACCAGATCTCCACCAACTTCTTTACTGGCTATTTCTTCCAGATCGCAAAGAGAAATTCGTTTAGGACTTTTCTGAGGGAATGATAATTTCACACTCTCTTCTTTATCCGATAAAGAACGGAGACGGACAACCATCATATGATCTTTATCCAAAGACTTGAGGATTGTCGGATAGACTTTTGGATTGTCAATTACAATCAGTGGTTTCACTTGCGGATCTTTATCTGCCGTTACATAAACCAATGGTTGAGACTGTTCCAGACCAAATCGGTTTGCTTCGACTACATCATATTTACCATGGGGCAGAATGCGGTACCGGAATGTAACAGGTCCATCCTGTGTTAATGGGAAATTCGTATGCCAATGATTATTCATCACCCACGAATATATTGTAGAACTGGGTTCCAGCTTAGCGACCCAATTGCCTCTTCCTCCCCATCCCATTGAAATGTTGGCATATCTGTCACCATATTCAAACAGAGGAGCATCCAGAGAACACCAAGTGATGCCATGTGTTTCGTTGGAAACATCCAGCCATCTTTGCAATGTAAGCCAATTCCGGTTTCCCTGTGGCCATTGGTCTTTTTCTACTTCCATAATCCCCCAGGGAATATCGACACGGGTTTTAGAATCGGGGATATTGAAATCGAAACCAAAATGTATACCGTCTTTCTCCGTTAATGGTAACTTATCGACCACATTCGTTATTTCTGCCCAGGGCTGGTTGGCCAATAAACGGATGGAGCGGGATATGCTGCGGCATCCTTTTGCTTGGGATGTTATGCATATCTCGACAGCCAATGATCCTTTTTCTGTGACAGAAATAGAAGTCACCGTATCTGCCAAAGGGCGATTTTCATTTGCGGGAAGCCAGGCAAAAGTATTGGCTCCCTCATTTTTTACATAATCATAGCCGGATTTCTTATTGATAAAACGGACTATATTACCGGTTGCAGGATCTATCCGAAGCTTTAGAAAGTCATTCTCCAGGTTTGTTCCGTCTGTCTTGCATCCTCCGTCCAAAGTGCAATTACCTTCAACCACCCGGTAGTGGCAGGAACTTAGCGCCGGAATCTCTGCTGCAACAAATAATAACTCACCGGTAGATAGCCGTTGGGAAAGAACCTCTTTTCCATCGGGGCCTATAACTTTATTTCCTTTCAGGCTTTCTGCTTCTGACAAAGTGATGATGCCGGTATGGGGCCATGTGTGTGTATTAATAACAGCAATACCACCATTAGAGGGACCTTCTTTGGGACCTAACGCTCCGTTGGATTTATCTGTAATCGGAGCCAGAGACTCAGCCAGCATGTCTATTGACCGATTCTCGGCTTCATGAAAATAAGATTGCTTGACTTTCCATATGGCATCCTGAAAATAAGGCTCGGTAGGATTTTCAAAACACCAGGTATGTTCCGAGCCTAAAAGAATATACCTCCATCCTTCGTCGAAATCTGCCCGGGGAGCTTTCTTGCCTTCTCCTAACAGTGACCAGATCGTTTCCGCCTGCACTAACCTCTCTTTGGCATTTCGGTTTTTCGATGTTAATCCTGCTGCTGTTCCTATACCATCTGTCCAGTATTCCGTATAATCTCCGGTTACTACAGGCAGTTGTTTACCGTATTTCTCTTCAATCATTGACATGATCTCATGTCCTCCGCTGATAATGATTTTAGGATAAGCATACTTCTCATTCCAAGCTTTCACAGCGAAGGGTATGTCGGCATCCAACGGGCTATTATCCCACAAAGTCCAGGAAAGAACGGTAAAGTCGTAGGGATAATTATTGTTTTCCAGTTCAATCAGTTTATTTGTAAAATCTACATTTGCACTTCCGGTTCTGATTTCCAAAGGAACTTTTTTCGGATCACGTTGTCCAAACCAGGGACGCCCCGTGGTGGCTCCCTTCTGCATACTCCCACTATTGGCATAGCATCCGGGCTGCAGGAATAATACTTTGGACTTTCCATCCGGACCAATCCACCAGAAAGGCTTACCGTCCATACCATGTGTATGTGCGTTTCCGGCACGGTCTGTATTGGGCCATGACATTACATACTTAATGCCTTCTTGTGCCATGACTGGAATAAGCCCCCAGGAAATGCCCGGTATATCGAATTGCTGAAAAACATCAGACGGTTGTCCGCTCAGTTTTTGTATATTTCGTGTGAATTTGAACACATGAAATAATTCTTCATCAGAACAAATACTTGTATTCAGATTCAGGTAACTGGCATCCACACTTAGCTGTCCTTTTTTTATGGCATTGATAAGGTCTTCTCTTTTTTCCGGATTAGATTGCCACAGGCGTTCCAATGGCCAGCTAACCTCCGGGTTCCATACATATTGTGCTCCTTGCCGGAAATCTTTTGTCTCTTCCGCCAACTTGATACCCTCTATTATGTTGTTCTTATGAAGCTGCTCTATGTTTTTGTGGGTATTCGTATAACCTATATCTACATGGGAGTGGTTGTATAAATAAATATTCCAGTGTCGCATGGGGCTTATACTTAGCTTTTTCTTATACTTTTCTCCTGCATAAGTAAGAGTTACAGTTACTTCTGATTTTTTCCCGACAGGAAGTGTTGAAGGTAGCAGAAGTTCTATATGCGTGGAGTCTTTCGCGTTCAGTGTAAAACGATTTTTTTCTTTGCAACCTTTTGCTACTACGTCAATCAGGCAGTCGCCCTGCAACTTCTCGCCTTTCAATTTGATTTCTACAATCCGTCCGGGCGTTCCATCTACTCTGTATCCGTAAACAGGCTGGATGTTATAATCAACAGTGATCAGCCCATCTGCCTGGGCATAGGATGAGAACACTAAAAAACAAGAATATAATACTGCTTTTTTCCACATAATGTAATAGATTAAGCTTATTCCACTAACAAATAAAGAACTGCCGGATACAAATCATAAGTAAACAACTATTTTATTATTCATCGGGATTATAGCGGGATAATAGATCGTTTTGTCTGTCTTATCAGTTTGACTGGTAAACGGTCGCAATTTATAGAAAATATTCCGGATAGCAAAGGTTGTAAATGGAAATATTTATTTACGGTATGTATATTGTATTTCTGCCAGTAAAATTAATATTTTCCGGTATGGCTATCAATTAAATGATCATATGATTGGTGATGATTATTTTATTACAGTGGGAAAGGGTATATTTTTTCATATTTATTTGTAATGTCTTATAGATTTCTTGCTTGTTGGTCGTAGAGAATCGTCTTGTTGGTCGTAGAGAAACAGGATGTTTCTCTACGAGTTTCATCTTGTTTCTCTATGAGTAAAAAATGTAATGTGTAGTGTGTTGATAATAAGGTGTTTACGGATTATTGTGTTTGTGTGGATGTTTTGATGTTGAAGGGCCCTAATTTTTTCTTTTCCTGGTTTCTTTTTAATCCTTAATAATTACAAATAGTAAGTTGCATTGAAAGATTGCTATTATAGTTGCAGGCAATTTGTGTTGGTACTATTGGGAACATCAAGTGGCGATTGGAATTTTATAGAGGTAGAAAAAGAGAAATATACTATACTCAGTAGTTGAATAAATAAGCCGCAAAAAAAATATTTTATTGTTTATCGATAAATTTTTATCGTTTTTCTTTGGTGGATGAAAAATAATGTTTTCCTTTGCATATCGAAAAACGATAAATAATCATTGAATAACAATTAAAAATACATAGTTTTATGAAAAAGTCATTTATGAGTATCTCGATGCTGGTTGTATCTATCTCAATGTTAGCCTTATTTTTGTGTAGTTCTGCAGTTAGTGCACAGACTTCTTCTAAATTCGTTTATAATAAGAGCGAAAATGCTGAAACGGTATATACTCTTGATAAAAGTGGAAAGTATCTTACTCCGAAACTGAAATATGAATATAGCAAAGATGCTCAGGGGAAAGGCGGAGTAAAGAAAGCCTATCGTTGGAGTGCGGTAGAGCGGAAATGGGTACCTTATTATCTGATCAGCCTGTCTGAATCCGGAAATAATTCAATAGTAGAGTATGCTGCATGGAACAGTAAAACGCAAGACTTCTCCCTGAATCCGCAGAAGGCTGTTTATAGTAAAGGACTTGAAAATGAAATTCTGTCATACGTGCTTTATAAATGGAATCAGAACGAAGAAAGTTGGGAAACAAACCAGTATTTATTGTGTGGGGATTATCTCGCAATGGAGGCCGATAGTCTGAATTAAAACAATTATCTTTGCACCCCTTTAATATAAAAATGAAATGAAAACTGCGATAAAACTGGTTCTTATTTACTTTGCAATCCTGCAGATTCTGTCACCTATTCTGATAACAGTTCCTTGTGCTATTTATTTGTTTGCCACTACCGGTGGAATAGATAAAGAGGCGCTGATGCAGATGATAATGATTCCTGCACAGATGACCGGTATTCTGTTAATGCTTTTCTACCTTTGGAAAGCGGGTTATATCAGTAATGAAAAAGTAACCTGGTCTACAGTATCTCCTTCTTATCTGGTGCTGAGTGTGGTTAGCCTTCTCTCTTGTTCGTGGCTGGCTTCTACATTGATATCTCATATGAAGTGGTTACCCAATATAATGGAACAGGCCTTCGATATTTTGCAATCCGGATGGGGAGGAATTGTTGCCATAGCTGTTGTGGGGCCTATTCTTGAAGAGTTGTTATTCCGTGGTGCTATCACCAAGGCTTTGTTGAAACAATATAATCCTGCGAAAGCCATTTTTATTTCGGCTTTGATATTTGGGATATTCCATATTAATCCGGTGCAGGTGGTGCCCGCATTTCTTATCGGTCTTCTTCTGGCATGGGTCTATTACAAAACAGCGAGTCTGATACCTTGTATTCTGATGCACATATTAAATAATAGCATATCGGTTTATATTAATATAAAATATCCCGGTGTGGAGGATATGGATGCTCTTGTTGGTGGTATGGCCAATCTGATAATCACTTGTGTAGCAGCTATATTGCTGGTAGGGTGTTATTGGTTGATGAAACGAACGACAGTAGTTTATCCCTGGAAAAAAGATAATAACATAGAAATATTGACTGAAAACAATTGATTGTCATGAAAAGGAGATTGAATATACTTTGTTTATTGGTAATGCTGGTATTTTGTTACTCGGTGTTTGAGTCTGCTTACTATTTTAGTAATGCATTTATGGCCGGTTTCCGGGTGGGAATGAATGCAGAGCATGATAAAGAACAATTGAAGCGAACACACAATATGAAATCTATCTCTTTGTTTCCGGATGATTTTGTTGATCTGAAAGACTCAGTGTATAATGAGAAATCGGGGAAATTTGTTCCGGCTATTTATGGTAAGCTGATAGTGAGTGTAAATACACCGGTTAACTTGTGGTTTAAGTTTACCTCTATGATGTGCAATTTTATAGGTATTTTCACTATGATCTTCTCTGTGGTTTTCTTCTTTAAATTGATAGTAGCTATTAATAAATCGAATATTTTCAGTTGGAAGAATGTCCGTCGCCTTCGCTGGTTAGGAGCAATACTGATTCTTAATTTTATTTGCGATGCTCTTCCTGCTTATATTTCGGCTTATGAACTATCGGATGCATTCTCAATACCGGGATATTCTTTGAATTTGTCTGGTCTTGTATCCAAGTTGACTTTAACCTTAGGGTTGGTAGCACTGATTGTAGGTGAGATTTTTGCTATCGGATTAAGAATGAAAGAAGAACAGGATTTAACCATTTAAGAAAGGGAACAGTTATGAAAAGTTTGTTTAGCAAAGATCCGAAACAAGAGTTGGAAGTGGTGATGACATGCTTGATGTTTATCTGTTTCTGCTGCTTGCTGATTAGCTTTATTCAAAATGTGATGTTGTGTTTTGATTTAGGGAAAGATAATACCGACGATTTCTTGTGGATTATGCTTCCTCAAAGTATTACTCTATTGGCAATGGCTGTATGTAGTATTCTTATCTTCTGCCTGCTTCGTAATGTGAAACGTAAAGAGGTGTTTACGAAGGAGAACTCTACTTTGATTGTGGCTATTGGAGGAATTGTCGAACTGAATGGGTTACTGCAAGGCTTTTTCGGAACTTTTGTCTCTGTGAGTAATCTCCGGCAGACTTATCTGATTTATATTCTGCTTGGAGTATTTATTTTATTTATCGGATGTGTATTCAAGATTGGGGTCCGTATGAAAGAGGAGCAGGAGCTTACTATTTAATAAATTTGTGTCTGAAAGGATGTTTATGGGAAAGATGAAAGCTGTAAAAATATTGGGTATATTGGTTTTTGTTATGTTTATGGTAACTGCATTGAAGGATGCTGTGCCAGGCTTTATAGATGGCTGGAATGAAGCAGGTGATTCAAGAGAATATATTGGCGAGAAAGGTACATATATTACTGATTTCTCAGTGAAAGCAAAGTCGGTTGTTGAAGACTCGTTGTTGAACAAAACTTTTGATAAAAAAGTGCCTTACTCCATTGCTGGCATATGCACCGTTGTGAAAACTCCTTCCTGGTATATGATGTATCAGTGCTGTACTGTACCGTTTGTCTTTCTATGTATATACGGTATTTATTGTTTGGTCCGGGTTGTTTTTTCTGTTATTCGTGGTGAAGTGTTTACACGGAAAAATGTAAAACGTATGCGTTACTTTATTTATTCTGTTATTCTGTTGGGAGTTTGTATGGAGGGAGGAAATTACTTCCTGTATAGCGACTGGACTTCGCAAATACTTCTGGAAGGGTATGAAGTGGAGAGTTACTCTATAAAATATCCATGGATGATGTTCTCTATGCTTGCTTTGTTTATTGAGATTTTTGCAGTAGGAGTGAAATTAAAAGAAGAACAGGAACTTACCATTTGACCTAAACTGAAAAAAGAGAAATTATGGCTATAATAGTAAACCTTGATATAATGATGGCCCGGAGGAAAATATCTCTGGGAGAATTGGCGGAAAAAATAGATATTACACCAGCCAATCTGTCTATATTGAAAACCGGAAAAGCAAAAGCAATCCGGTTCTCAACACTTGAAGCTATTTGTAAAGAACTGGATTGTCAGCCGGGAGATATTCTGGAATATAGAGAGGGAGAGGAGTAGCTGTTATGAGGCTGTTATGGGAGCTTTATCCTTTCTTGCCAGATATATTTGGGCAGTCTCCTCAATAACTTTGCATGCTTCATCTATGCTCAAAATGCTGGTATTGAGGCATAAATCGTAATTTTTAGAGTCATTCCACGTGCGGCTGGTATAGGCTTTGTAGTGGTTGGCTCTTGCTTTGTTTATTCGCTTCAGTTTACTTTCAGCCTTGTCTGCAGGTTCTCCGTATTCATTAATAATTCTTTTGAGTTTGCTCTCCCAATCTGCATATAGAAATATATTAAAGCATAGCTCATAATCCTGTAAGACATAATTGGCGCACCGGCCTACTATTACGCAAGAATGTTGGCTTGCTACTTTGCGGATTACTTTACTTTGGGCAACAAACAGAGCATCGTCAGAAGAGAGACTTTTTTCAATTGGTACGGTGAAATCCTGCATGATGAATTCGTAGAGTAGTTGGTTTGAAATGTTCTGTTCATGTTGTTCCACATATCCTGGTGTGAGATTATTCTCAGTTGCTACCATATCAATCAGTTCTTCATCATAAAATGCAATACCTAGGTCACTGGCTATTTTTCGTCCTATTTCCCGTCCTCCACTACCAAATTCTCGTGCTATGGTAATCACAAATTGTGTTTTGTGAGAGATTTCGACACTGACAGGGGCTGTCCGGTCATTGAGCATCGTATTCAGGAAAATCAACCGGTGATTGAAAAAACGTGCGAATACCCCGACAAGTAATGCCGCAATAATAGTTCCCTCGCGTACACCTGCAATCTCTCCGAATAGTATCAGAGACAAGGTACAGGCCAAAATCATCAATGTGCAATCGAAGCCTATTTTCACCCAGCCAAACTCTTTTTTCTTCTTTTGTGAGATGGCATGTACGAATGCTTCTCCCGATAGCATAACTACATTGGCTATTACTTCCAGACTGACTCCCAGTCCAAGAATCATGCAACCTAACAGTAAAGTAACAATTTTCCAGGGGTAGAATTCGGGCATTACCCAAGCCAGTATCAACATGGAGAGGTCTATGAAAAAACCAAAAAGGACGGATACAGGGAGTTGTAACCATTGGATTTTCTTAAAATCTTTCTTTAGTAACACGATCTGTCCTGCTATGAGGAGAAGGTTCAGAATAAAAGTAAGTGTTCCCAGGGTGACGGGAAATCCGAGGCTGATGGTGTAAGGAAGGCTGGATATAGGAGATGAACCAAGTCCTGCTCTGATAATTAAACTAATTCCTATTGCGTTGATAAATAAACCGGTGATGAATAAAATATATCTTTTTGTCGTTTCTTTTTTTGACATACTGCTTTGTTTTATTTCAAGTTGCAAAATTAAGCAGTTTAATCTTACCGGACTTGTCGCTAAGTTGCAAAATTAGTTGTCTGTAAGAGTCATATTAATTATCTTTGCCATTATGAATCATCAACGTGAGTTTCGGAAATCCGAAGAGCCTTTTTATTTTGTATGTTATGATGAACCGACACAGAAGGAATTGTATGAGCGTAATTACAAACTGATAAAAGTGACGGAAGGAATGATTGCGCTGTCTTGCTCCGGAGAGCATATTGCAGCGAGAGCAGGTGATTATTTTTTTGTGAACCGTGGTGGATTCTCGAAGATAAAGATAACGCCTGGTAAGAATGGATATTGCCGTTTGCTCTGTCTGAACCTTACGGAGAAGTTTTTAAAGTCTTATGCACAAAATAATCTGGTGCCGGTATGTACGAGTTATACTTCATTTTATTTTAAGAAGATAAATGAGAATACATTTTTGAAAGCTTTGTTTGCTTCGCTTGCTGTTTATTCGGATGAGGGAGTTCATTTGGATAGGAGATTGATTGAACTTAAATTGGAAGAATGCCTTCATTTACTGACTTTTACAGATAAGGAAATTGTTGCTTCTTTGTTTAGTAACCCATTGGTGCAGAAAGATCTGGTTGAGTTTATGAATGCTAACTATATGTTTAATGCCCCTTTGGAGCATTTTGCAGAGTTTTCGGGCAGGAGTCTTTCTACGTTTCGCCGGGAGTTCATCCGTCTATTTGGAACGACCCCTAATAAGTGGTTGATTGATAAACGCCTGGAGGTTGCTTACTATAAGATAGCGGAAGAGCATCAGAAGCCTTCGGATATTTACTGGGAACTGGGGTTTGAAACCCTGGCGCATTTCTCCCGGAAGTTTAAAGAGAAGTATCATGTGGTACCGTCACAGTTGAGGAGGGGCTTATATACAGATGTTCCGGCTTTATAAAAAAGTAGAGAGCATATTGTTGAATATGCCCTCTGCTTTCTTTTTCATTTTACGGTATGAGTCTTATTTGATTTCCAGCAAGTCCTGGGCTTTCATTTCAACAGTGATTAATCCCTTGCTATCGGTTTCTGCCGAGACTTTTTTTCCGTTCAAGGTTACCGTATACTTCTTTTCGGTAGGAAGTTTTACAGTAAATGTGTTGTCAGCTGTGGCTTTCAGTGATGCGTGTTGGATCAAAGTATTTTCCCATTGTGCCGAAACTTCAGCTCCTCCACGAATACATAAACCTTTGAATTGACCATTCTTCCATGCTGCCGGTAAGCAAGGCAGGAATTCAACATACCCTTCGTGGTTTTGTATTAACATCTCAGCCATTCCGGCTGCTCCTGCAGGATTTCCGTCGAATGAATAAATATCATTCGGGGCTCCGGCTATACCGCCTGGCGAAACGGTTAAGAGATTTTCGCGTGATAACATCCCCTGGAGGGTCTTTACGCTTTTGTAAGCTTCTTCTGCATCCTTCAGGCGGGCATAAAAACAGATCATATTGGCACGACTCCATTCTGTATCTTCCCAGTTTTCTGCAGCAAGACGTGCTTCTATCGTTTTACGGGCTGCTGCTGCGAGTTCGGGTGTTTTCTCCAAAGTGATTTGTGAGAAAGGATATAAAGCCAGTAGGTGAGAGGTGTGACGATGATTAGGGTGTGCTTCTTCATAGTCTTCAAACCACTCGCGGATAGCTCCGTTTGCACGTAACTGTATAGGAGGAAGTTTGGCCAAAGCTATTTGTAGGCTATCGCTGAATGTTTCGTCAATTCCTAAAATATCAGCAGCCTGAATACAGGAAGTAAAGATTTCGTGCACCAGCTCACGGTCACAGGTAGGCATCATAGAGGCTACCATTTCCTGTCCGTCTGCTGTTTTGAACCAATTTTCCGGTGAGATACTTGGGCCTGTCATCAAATAACCATTGGTCGGATTTTCTGCCATATAATCAAGTATAAACTCAGCATTACCTTTCAGTAAAGGATAAGCTACTTCCGCCAGATACTTTTTGTCCTGTGTATATTCATACTGCGTCCATAGGTGCGTAGTTATCCATGAACTGGCCAGAGGGAATAGTCCCCAGATAATACTTCCGGATGATGGAGTATATCCCCAAATATTGGCAGTTGTATTTGCTGTCCAACCTTTGCAGCCATATACAACTTCGGCTGTTTTTGCTCCATGAACAGATAAGTCTTTGATGTAATTGAAGAGGGGGGTATTGCATTCTGCTAAATTTCCTACATTGGATACCCAGTAGTTTTGTTCCGTATTTATATCGAGATGATAGTCATTTGTCCATCCCATGTTACAAGCTTGATTGTCATTAAAGAAACCTTGCAGAGCAATCGGTAGTGGTGAGTTTTCGCGTGAACTGGCAATTGTCAGATAACGGCCGTACTGGAAGTACAAAACATCAAAGCTTGTATCTGTTTTTCCTGATCGTATTTGTTTCCAGCGAATATCTGTAGGTATGGTGTCGTTGGAGTCCTTGCCTAAACATAGTTCTACCCGGTTGAATAAATCTGAATAATCTTTTATATGTGTCTGCTTCAGTGTTTCGTAGGGTTTCATACCGGCCTCCTTGACTGTTGTTGCGCACAAAGCTTTATAATCAGGATTTTTATAATTGGTACGTACGTCTACAATTATTGTTACCGCATCAGCATTGTTCACACTGACGCCTGCTTTATCCATTTTTACTTCGCCATTATCGGGCAATACGGCTATTCTTCCTTCAAAATTCACACCGCCCGGACCGTGTAATGGAAAGTCTACTTTACCGGTAAATATTAACTGATTATCCTCGACGGTAAATTCTGACTGGCGCATTAGATCCAGAGCCATATCCATGGTAACAGACTTTGGCTTATCTGCTGATAAACGAAGAACAAGTACATTATCAGGATTCGTAGCAAAGTATTCACGTTTATAATTTACCCCACCTGCATTAAAAGAAACACTGCTGATCGCTTCATTTAAACTTAGTGAACGGCGATAGTCTGTAATATCACCTTCGGGATAAGTAAACTTCATTTTCAAATCACCTATAGGAAGATGGGTACCAAAAGATGTTTGCATGCCATTCAGGTTATCACCGGCTATATGATTTCCTTCCCACAACTTTCCTTCGAAAAATAGTTTTCTCAAATTATCCAGCTTGGCGCGACCGAATGGTCTATCCTGATTCTCATTGAACTGTCCCGACCACATTGAAGATTCATTCAGGGCCAGCGTTTCTTCTTCAATTCCACCATAAGTCATGGCACCCAACCGACCATTGCCGATAGGCAGGGATTCCATCCATTCTTTTGCTGGTTGAGTATACCACAACTCTGCGGTTTCACCTGCATTATTCGTACTTTGGCATCCTGTAAGTGCCAGGGTTACTGCTGCTAAATAAGTTTTTAAATGTGTCATATTTTTCATGATTAATAGTACTACTTAATTAAAATCCTGAGGAACGTTGATAATATTGATTATCCCGAATGTTTACCTTTTCGCATTGCTCAGTGATAACAATAGATTTCTTCTTGTTCTCGTCCGGCAGTCCAATCAGGTTGCCGGCAATTGTTAACCCATCAGTACAACGTGCTTTGACGGCTGTTTCTCCTTTTAATTGGAAATGATTCTCGGTAACAGATATATTGCGATGTACTGCACCTGCGTATACATTGTTTTCGGGTGCTACATTGATTACAGGCTCTCCGCATTCTATAAATTTGTTTCTACGGATAGTTACATCAGTCACCGGACCGGATTCGAACCAGCTGCGGGCATCATCAGCTATCAGTATTGCACTCATTTGCATACGGTAGAAGGTATTGTCTTCGATGACGACCTTTCTTCGCGTAGTGACCAATATTCCTCGTGTTGGTATTCTGGAGAAATAATTATTACGAATAAAGACTTCAGGGGTCCAGGTTAAATTCTCTACTGCTACCAGTCCCGTATTTCTGACTGTTTCAGGGAGTTGGCGGTCAATTTCTATAATAACATGACGATCATCTACACGTGTCACTTTTTTTACTTTTACTTTAACTATCGGCAAAAGTGTATTTGAATTAATGAAAGCCACCTCATCACCGGGAAAGAAAGCATGAAAACCAAAAGTCTGATGATGCATAAAGCCAAGTTTGACTTTTCTGTCAGAAAGATACTCTACGACTTGCAGGTGAGTACCGTGCACGTTGATCGGATCATCATGTGCACCGGTAAAACGGCAATTCTGAATCTGTACTTTTCCTTTGCATCCCGAAACTTGTAGAAAATCGGCAAAACCGGTATTGGTTCTTCCGCTACCCGGTTCGGGCTCAAAATACAATTGTTCAAATGCCAGGTTTTCACTATATTGGCTGACAATACCAAAGTTACCGGCATAATAAATACGAATATTCTCCAAACGAATATCGCGGCTATATTGTATTAGTCCGCATACCTCATCACGGATGGCATCCCTCATTTGAAATACCATTCCCGGAGGTGTATCCGGCTTTTCCTGATAATTCATCCAAAGCAAACCGGGTTGTAACTCTACAGTACTCTTTAATCCGTCCAGTGGACACCAGCTTCTCCAGGTGACATCCTCTTTGCAGTCATAAGTCTGTGCTATTCCCTCAGAAAAAGACCATCCATTACCTTTCCATATCAGTTTTTCATTTTCTATTTTGTAATGAGAGGTCGGATGTACTTTTGCCAGAAGATGATTTTTTCCTTGTTCTATTATTTCAATTTCAGTCTGGGTGGGAGCTACAAAATCAAGATGGAAATTTTTTAACGTAATATTACGACAGGAGTCTATAATGAAAGAGGTCATTTCTCCATTCATCAGTAGAGTTGATCCATCGCCATCTATGGTAATATTTTTCAATCCTTTTAGTAGCAGAGCGATATGCTTTATCTGATCCGGATCTTCGCTTTCAGAAGCGGTATTAGAGATTAAGTACCTTTGATGAATGGACTCATCACGTCCGAAAATATAGCGTCCCAATTGTAGTTGAATCGTAGTAGGGTGTCCTTTCGCTTTGGCAGCCTCTTCAAATGCCCTGAGAATTACAGAATTACAATATCCTTTCTCCGGTGGGGTTACAAGGATAACCTTTCCCTGTTTATGCTCGGATTTACCGGCCTTATCGATTGTTACTGCTTTCTGAGCCCAAGTGTTTATAACATTTGGACTCAGAGATAGCAGAAATATGAATAAAAGTCTTTTCATGAACATCCGGATTATTTCTTTTGTGGTGTAGCACTCATAACAAATTCCAGGGTACCGCCATTCAGTATATCCTGATGTGTGATATAATTTTTTGTATACTTCTTACCATTTAGCTTTATAGAGCGGATATAAATCTCATTTTCTTTTTTGCGGGGAGCTTTTATTGCAAAAGTCTTTCCGTCGCGCAGATGTATAGTTGCTTCTTCCAGCATCGGAGTGCCGATTATATACTCGCCACTTGCAGGGTTGACCGGGTAGAAACCAAGTGCTCCGAAGATGTACCAGGCAGACATCTCACCACAATCATCATTTCCGGCATATCCTGAAGAAGTATCATTGTACAGGTTGTTCATGATGTGCGCTACATACTTCTGTGTTTTCCAGGGTTCTCCTGCACAGGTGTATAGATAAGCTACATGATGACTGGGTTCATTGCCATGAGCATATTGACCTACAAAACCGGAAGCATTGTCGTTTAGTTCACCGCTTTGATGGCTGACGGTGAAGAATGTATCCAGTTTTGCTGTAAAGGCTTTATTTCCTCCTGTCAGTGCAATGAGGTCGGGGATGTTTTGCGGTACATACCAAAAGTATTGCCAGGCATTTCCCTCTGTGAAAGGATAACCGCCATTGGCTCCGTATTTATAAGGATCAAAAGGCTCTATCCATTCTCCCTTGTCGTTTCTTGACTGAAAGAATCCGGTCTCCGGATTGAATAAATTACGATAGAAAGCCGAGCGTTTTATAAATCGTTCGTAGTCACCGTTCTTTCCTAATTTTTTGGCTAACTGTGCCACACACCAGTCGTCAAAGGCTTGCTCCAAAGTAATGGAAACTGATTGAGTCTGTATATTTTCGGGCATATATCCATATTTTTCCCATACCTCAAAAGGTGAGTTGGGATGGGAGATTACCGAACTGTTGTATACGGCTTCATAAGCTTTTTCTATATCAATTCCGGGTATTCCTTTTAAGATGGCATCTACAATGACGGGAATGGAGTGGTTACCTATCATGCAGTAGTTGTCTTGTCCCCATAATTGCCAGATAGGCAGATAACCATAATACTCATATTGACGTATCATGCTTTTTACGAAATCCGTGACACGATCCGCGTTGAGTAATGTATAAAGCGGATGAGCACCTCTGAACGTATCCCAAAGAGAGAAAGTAGTGTAGTGTATTTCGTTTGCAGACAGTTGCCGGGTGGTGTAATCGGCTGCCATATATTCTCCGTTTACATCACTTATTGTATTGGGTTGTATCATGGTGTGGTATAAAGCCGTATAGAATATTGTTTTTTGCAAACTGGTACCTTGAATACTGATTTTTTCCAGCTCTTTTTCCCATAGGCGGTCAGCATTGGTAATGTACTGGTTGAAGTCCCAATGTGAGGCTTCCTGCTTTAGATTTAACCGGGCGTTATCAGTGGATACCGGTGATAAAGCGACCTTACAGATTAACGGTTTTCCATTAAGCTTTCCGAAACGTAACATGGCATGCAGATTACTGCCGTTAATGACGGGTGTGTTTTCATACCGGCGGTCACCGTCTCTTAATGACGAGGAGAGAATAGGACTGGAAAACTCTATGTAGAAATAGACTTTTCGTAGTTTGGCCCAGCCTGTAATGATGCGGTATCCCTCGATGGCATGATCATTGACGATACGAATCTGAGAATTTATTATGCGACGGTTCCAGCTTCCTTTATTGGCTGAATGGTCTAAGTCGATGATGAGTTGTGCTTCTTTTCCGTTAGGGTAGCTATATCGGTGGATTCCTGTTCGTGTGGTTGCAGTCAATTCGGCATTGATCCCTTCGTCTGTCAGCATCACCTGGTAGTATCCGGGCTGAGCCTTTTCTGTTGTGTGAGAGAAAGCTGAAGAAGTATGTCCGTTACTGGTGGGTAGAAGTAACAGGTCGATCAAGTCTGATGCTCCTGTTCCACTGAGGCGGGTGTGACTAAATCCATAGATGGTCTGGTCATTGTAATCATATCCCGATGCTTGTGCCCAGTCGGGAGCTTCCCGGGTATCGGGGCTTAATTGTATCATTCCGAAAGGAACGGTAGCACCCGGATAATTGTTACCGGACAAGCTGCCGTGTACGGCTCCTGTTCCGATAAAGGGGTTTACGTATTGTGTATGTTCACCGGCTTTCATATCGCCGGTAGTCAGCATGAACGTAAAGATGCTGCTTAATAGTATTCGATTCATTGTGTTATGGTATAAAGAGGAGATGGAATCTCTTGTTCCATCTCCTTTGTTTTTCTGTTCTTACTGTGCTATGAGTTCAACAACCCGGCTGTTTAATTTATTACCTGTGAAAAGATTAAGTCCCACATTCATCAGGTATTCGCCCGAGAATATCTGACCATTTCCGTTTACTGAAGAAGAAGCGCCTGGCATCAGATTAATTTCTTTTACCTGATACATCTTGTTGGCTTCCAGTCCTTGTAGGCGTATCGGTAGGATATGTTCACCGTAGCGTGGATAAACATCAAATGTGAATACGATGGCTTGATTCTTATCCTTGTTCACATACATACTTGAAGTATGATTACTTCCATAAGGTGAAACAAGACGATAGAGATCACCTTCCAGTATTACCGGTTTCAAGCGGTTGTATTCTGATACAGCCTGACGACAATACACTTGTTCGTTTGAGTTAAGATCGCTCATCTTGATATCAAATCCCAGTTTGCACATCATTGCCACATCTGTACGGAACTTGATGCTGGCATCTTTGTTCCAGGTAGTAACGTGGGCACATAATGTCTTACTGGGGAATACTTGTGAGAATCCCCATTGGATAAACAGACGTTCAATAGGATCTGTGTTATCGCTGGGCCAGAATTCAGTGAAATACTTCAGTGCTTCATAATCAGAACGTCCGCTACCACCGGCACACAACATCATAGGCAGATTCGGATATTTGGCTTTTATGCGGTCGAGTACTTTGTATAAGCCTTTTACATAGTCAATATATAGATGTGTTTGTTTCCCTTTCAGGTAGGACGAATAGATATTAGTAATAGGGCTGTTGCAATCCCATTTGAAGAAAGCAAGATCCGGGTATTTAGTCATTAACTGATCCACAACACCGAATACATGATCCTGTACGGCCGGATTACTAAGATCTAACACCATTTGGTTACGGAAATAATATTCTTCGCGGTTAGGCAGATGAATTACCCAATCTTTGTGCTTCTCGTAAAGTTCACTTTTGGGGTTTACCATTTCAGGTTCAATCCAGATACCAAACTTAATGCCGTGTTTTTTCGCTTCTGCTGTCAGACGTCCTATACCATTAGGCAATTTATCGGCTGTTTCTATCCAGTCACCCAGTCCTTGATGGTCACTGCTGCGGGGATACTTGTTAGCAAACCAGCCATCGTCCAGCAGGAACATATCCACACCTAATTTCTTGGCTTCGTCCATCAAACCGATCAGTTTTTCTTCGTCGAAATCAAAATAAGTAGCTTCCCAGTTGTTTAGTAGGGTCATACGTGTCTGATTACCGTCTTTTACCTGATAACGACGTGCCCAATCATGGAAATTGCGGCTGGCTTGTCCTTTTCCGTTCATGCTATATGTGAAGTAGAAATCCGGTGTACGGAATATCTCGCCGGAAGGGAGACTATACTCTGATGCGTAAGGATTAATACCGCTGATGATGCGCAACTGGTTCTTGTTGTCTACTTCAAAAGTGAAGTTGAAATTGCCTGTCCAGCCAAGTGTACCCACTAATACTTCGCCTGCATTCTCTTCGGAAGGCTGATCTACAGCCAACTGGAAGAAAGGAGAAACGAACATATTGGCGCGTGCTCCCAATTTGGTATCAATGACTTTTTTCCCGAAAGCCAGTTCACGTTCCATGACGTTCGCTTCGTGCGACCAGTCTCCGGCAAATTCTGTAAGGAAGTATTTGTCATGATTGAGGTGTAACAGTGAAGAAGCATACTTATGAAGCATTACCGGCTTCTTTTCACGATGACTGATTTCAGTAAACGTTTTGATAATATTTTCATTAGTATAAGCCACATAGTGTAACTTCACAGTTACCGGATATTGGTCGTCTGCTAATGTAATGACAGTTTCGTTTACACCATCTGAGAGCTTCCGGCTGTCGTGTGATACATATTTTAATAAGGTAGAAGGATTGCCGTCAGTATGCACAATGTGCAGTGCCGGTTCAAAGTAGTCTTCCATACCGTGGGTGAGATAGGCTTCGGTCCCTTGTGGCAGATGGTCAATGTCTGCTTCATGGTTGAGCCGTTTGCCCAAATATGACTGGTAAAGACGTCCGTTGTCACCTACACGGTAGATGAGGCTGGTGTTTCCGGTCTCAATTTTTATTACCGGTTTTTCGATGGCGTGGGCTATGCCTGCAAGACATAATAAACCTGCCAATAGGGTCGTTTTTAAATTCATGGTACTAAGTAGTCTTTAAATTTATGAATGAATTACGAATTAGTCTCGTTTGCAAAGTAACCCGGATTTATCCTGCTAAGGAATAGATAAAATTACTTAGAATATGGATAATCTTACTTTTGTGACTCTTTGCATGTCCCTTTGTCCGTTCGGAAGGGCGGAACCGGGAGATTGGAGTTAGTACTGTAAAGATTACCATCCGGACAGTCGGCCCAATTATAACGGGCAGCTATAGGGATTGCCACATCCGGAGATTCAAGTATGATGTTCGTTTTTCCTGTTAAGGTTGCCGTTGCCGGATGGAATACTCCATCCGGTCCGGCCAGGATAAATCCTTTTATTATTTTTTCTTGTGCTTGTATTTCTGTGTTGAATCTTAGTGTTAGTTTCTTTCCGGAGATGTTATAAGACTTGCAGGCAGGCATTTTGTATTCTCCCTGATGGTAAGTATCTGCCAGTGCTAAAGTAGCAAAACGTTTGGCCACTTCTTGTTTATTTTTAGGGTGAATATCGTAGGACAGTCCCAAGTCTATGGCTACTACCATTCCGGTGTTGTCTATATGCAGGGCCTCTGCCTGTGCTTCCCGGAGGGCGGCCCATTGAGAGTCCGGCTGAACTTTTTGTGGTTTCAGAAAGTTTGCCAGTTGAACAAAGTAGAATGGAAAGTTCGTATTCCATTGTTTTCTCCAATCGGCAATCAGCGATTGGAATAGGGGAACATATTGTTTATCTCTTCCTACATTAGCTTCTCCCTGATACCAGATAACTCCTTTGATTGGGAATATAGTAAACGGATGTACCATAGCATTGTACAAGACAGAAGGATAACTTGAGCTTTCCGGTGATACCGGTGCCGGAGGAAGTTCTTCCATAGTCATGCCTATCCGATAATTCCAGACACCATCCAAATTGATTTTTTGTCCGTTGGTTTCTGCATATAAGTCTTTTTTCTCGCCATGTATACCTCCTTCTCCACCAAAGTCAGCTACCCGTACGGTGATAGTCCCCTTTCCGGTTTTTACCAGTTCTGCCGGGATTGTATAGCGCCGGGGTGTTGCATATCCATATCCTTTAGCTATTTCTGTGCCATTATAGTAAGTGATGTCTTCGTCGTCTATCATACCAAGATTGAGTGAGATGTCTTTGGCCTCCCAGTTTGCCGGGATCTCTATTTCGCGTTGAAACCAGACTATCCCATCTACTCCGTCCAGTCCCTTGCCTTCCCAATATCCGGGAAGTTCCATTGTTTTCCACGCTTGATCCGTCTGCAGAGAGGAAGTCCATAGCGGGGTACCTTTGCTGAGACCGGTATCTTTGGCAGCAAATAGCTTTTGCCACTCTTTCATATCCTGTTGGTGGGTTGCAATGAGACTGGCTTTGTCAAAGTTTAGTTTTTCTATTTTAGATGTTTCGTCTTGAAATCCGATTACCTGCTTTAGAGTACCAAGACTGGTCCATGCTTCAGCAGGCGTCCCTCCCCAGGTACAATCAATTACTCCGATAGGTACATTCAGCTCTTTCCATAATTCGCGGGCATAGAAGTAAGCCACAGCCGAGAACTCCGGAACAGTAGCAGAATTACATTCCTGCCAACCTCCCATGTTCATTTCTACATCTTCTGCCGGAGTGAATGCTATTGTTTTTTTTACTTGTAATAGGCGGATAGAAGGGTATTTTGCCTCTGCTACTTCCTGCTCATAGTTCATTACTTTTCCCCAGCCGGCTACGGGCATCTCCATGTTAGATTGTCCTGAACAGAACCACACTTCTCCTGCCAATATATTTTTTAATGTCAGGGTTTCTCCGTCAGAGATTGTTATGGTATAGGGGCCTCCTGCAGCAGGAGTGGGTATTTCTATTCTGAAAGAACCGTCGGCAGTTGCTTTTGTCGTGAACTTATTGTCATTCCAGCTGGCTTTTACTGTAACTTTTTTGCCCGCTTTGGCTTTACCTGGAAGCGTTAATGTGCTGTTTTGCTGTACCACCATATTGTCGGTGAAGAATGCTGGTAATGTAACTTTTGCTTGTACAAAACCAGTCATGCTCAAGGCCAATAAAATCAGTTTATATTTGTTCATCTCTACTTTGAGTTTTAATCGTTTGCTCAAAAGTAGGCAAAGGCAGACTATTAATAGTAGACAAACAAACCAAAAAATGAAACATTTACGGCATAGAGTGCTTTTTGAGTGGTTTTGTATACATTTCTACTCTTTTTGGCTTCATTTGTGATAGTTTTAGAGGTTTTTGGGGGGGTGTCTGGATGTGTATTTTATATCTTCTTGCCGAAATGTTTAAGGAAAAAACAGCTGTTTCTGTTTCTACAATGTTTTTAATAATTCAATTTCTTCCTCTTTTCCGTAGCGCTTCAAAAGAGAAATAAACTTCTCATCATTTTTAAATTTTGAATAAACACGGGGTACAGTCGATATCGCATACTTCATATCAACTCCTTTACTTAATGCCATATCTATATTCATATAAAATAGGGATATATCACCTTGATTTGCTTTTATTTCGGCTAAGGTAGTATAAAATAACGGTTCGTCCTTGCTTTGTTCAAGAGCACTATATATAGACTTTTCTGCCTCTTTATAATTTCCAATTTCGTTTTGATAACAAGCAATCAGGTTATCTACTTCCGGAGACAAATAGTTCATCTCTTTTAATTCACTCAAGTCCTGTAGAACTTCATTTTCGGGAAAACCACCTATCGTTATTTTCACTAAACAATATTGATAAAAAGCCTGAGGGGCAATATGTCTTATTGGAAATATCACTTTATAAGCTTCTTTCCACTCTCCTTTATTGGAAAGTAGTCCGGCCTTAAGTATCAGATAATAGGGCAAAGGAAGCAGTTCGATAGCTTGATTTATAGCACTAATCCCTTTTTCTTCCATCTCGGCTTTCAAACATTTAAGAGCAAGTAAATAATAAAACTGATCTGCTTTCGGATATTTTTTTATTGCTTCTTCTGCCAATTGTACGCCCTCTAAGGCATTTTCAGTCTGACTTATTTTATTATAAAGTCGGGCTATTTCCTTCTCATTATCAAACTTCTCTATTTCCTCTTTTGTCAAATCACCTGCTGTAATTCGGGCAAATAAATCCAGATATTCATTTGCTATGATTTCTGATGGGCCTTTTGTTTCTTTTTCAAAACCAATTTTAAAAGTTTCGCTACATTCCAGGTTTCTGTCTGAATGAATCACTACCGGAGTGCTGTCCAGTTTCTTACCGGAAGCATAAATCAATTCCTCAAAATGTTTCTTAAAGTTGGCAACCAAACTCTCTTCCCTCAGGCACTCTGCAGGAGTAGAAGGATAAGGTATTCTTGTAAGAGCCAAAATAATCTCCTTTTCCTTTTCCAGCAGATTATTTTTCTGGTTCAATACACTGCGCACAATTCGTTGGCAACCTTCCAAATTCTCCTGATTATTGGCAGATAGGATAACCAATCGGTCAGCAAGCAGTGAGATTGTGAGGCTCGATATATCAGTTATTCCCGTACGTGTATCAATCAAAAAGTAGTCTGGTTTATATTTTTTTTCTATTTTTGCTTTCAGATCCAGAAAGAAAGGGATACCTGTTGCATTCTCACCATAAAGCAATTCATACCAATTAATGGCGGATAGTTTTCGCCAATATTCCGAAGATTTAGGATTGCCAGCCGGAATTAAATCTAACGAAGAAGACAAATCATCTAAGTGGTATGCATACGGTGCTATTTTTGCCGGAATTTTGTGATTAACTGCATATTCGTAGATATAATCCACAATCCCACTCTCAACCTTTCTGTCCCATTGAAAATAAGAGAACTTAGTGTGTAGTCCCGGAGCTTCAAGGTCGAGGTCAAGCATTATCACTTTTTTCCCGAAATCGGCGAGCCTCCTTGCTATATTCGAAAGAGCTAATGTTCTGCCGACTCCTCCTTTATACGAATAAAATGCGATTGTTTTCATAATTACTCCTCCCCTGCTATTTGCAATATACTTCCTCTTTTTCGTATCTCATCACTTAACTCCCACACATTCGCAGGAGTTGTCTTAAAAGTGTCTTTCTTAAAATCTTTTCGCAGTATCATACGTATTTCCAGTGCTTCCAGCAACTGTAGAATACGCTCAAAACTGGCGCTTAGGTAGTCTGACTGCTCATAACGTTGTATTTGTTGCTCCTGGATGAACATTTCTTCTGCCAACTTTTTCTGACTGATATCTGAGGCGATACGAAAACTTATGATAGCCTTGTTCATATCATCCTTAAAAGAGTCGAATTCCAACCATGACAAAGATTTAGAGGTTAGCTTTTCATACTCTTCCAATTCATTTTGTAATTTAACTAACCCTCTTTCAAAAGTTCCTAACTGTAAACGGAGTTGTATATTATTTTCTTTTTGTAATATCTCTTTTATATCCCATATATTCGTGAGCAACTTTTCCAGTTGCTTCTTCATCATAGTGTATTGTTTCTTGTTCTTAATCATATTGCTGGTAGTTTAATCATTACAATACCCTTATCTTCATATTGTTTCGTTTTCTGGAAATACTCTAGGATAGTTAATTCAGGCAATAAAATAGCTTTTGAGAAAGCTGAATATATTTCTCCGCCGAAATACTCTTTCTGTACCTCCGAGTCACTTTCTAACAAAGACTCTAAGACATTGTTCAGAACCTGTTCCCGGTTCTCTGCTGTTGTGTCCCAACAAGCATCGTAATCGTTTGGATTTAACTTTTTAGTAACAAAACTTCCATCTAAATACAGAATATCACAATGTAGTATTCTACATTGCTCCAGTAAGAAAGACATTCCCTGCAACAACTTTTGCCGCTTTTTACTAAATCCAAACCTGTTTTTTACCTCCTCAAAAGAGGCCTCATATATACCTGGTGGCAAATAACCGTCTTCATTAAACTCTGGAATCATTCTTTTTTAGTTGAGTTATTGCAAATATACAACAAAATTGTTTGGTATTATGCGTTTGAGCATTTATTTTTTATAAATTACACCTGTTAATAAAACTATGACTCTCAACAAAATCACTCATAAAATCGATAGGGTAGGGAGTACCTATGAAATGAGGTAATGTATAACTACCTTCATTATTTGACTGTTTTTGATTTAACTTGCATTTAAAATGGGTGGAAATTAGGTGAATCCGGATAAAAGATTCTTTTTTAAAACTGCTTTATGAAAGAGAGTGTAAGCGTTACATTATCTACTTTTTAGGAATAATGGACATTAGAACTAGTAAATGGTTTATTTGCGACCGGTATTTTCTTAGAGGCATGCTATATTTGCCGGAAACTTTGATAACTTAAAATATTTTATTATGATTCGATTAATGACAAGGTATGGTATATTGGCGATAATCCTTCTGTTGGCGAGTGCTTTCCGGCAACCTCAGAAAGAAGAATTTTCTTTCATGACTTCTGATTCCCGTTTACAACAAACATTTGACTGGGCAAAAAATATGGCTCTTGGTTATGTGGGAGCATCAACAGATCCTGTAGGCTCCTGGTATGAAGCATCATTACCTCAACGTGAGGCATTTTGTATGCGTGATGTATCACATCAGTGTGGTGGAGCTGAGGTGTTAGGGCTAACCAAAGAAAACTACAATATGCTGGCAAAATTTGCGCAAAACATATCAGAATCAAAAGACTGGTGTACCTATTGGGAAATTAATCGTTATGACGAACCAGCTCCGATAGACTTTCGCAATGACAAAGAATTCTGGTACAATCTGAATGCTAATTTTGATGTGCTGGACGCTTGTTATCGTACCTATTTATGGACGGGTGATTCGCGTTATATTAATGATAAGGTATTTCTGACATTTTATGAGAAAACAATGACTGCTTACATGGAAAGATGGCAGTTACAGGCAGATAAAATTATGGACCGTCCCCGATTTATGAATTCTCCGGTGCCGTTTAATGCTGAAGATAACTATCATAAATGTAGGGGATTGGCATCTTATGTGGAGAATTTTGAGGGGCTGACTGTAAGTGCTGATTTACTCGCTGCGATTTATCGCGGATGTGTTTCGTATTCGAAGTTATTGGAGCTGAAAGGCGATGTGAAAGCCAGTAAACGATATGCTGCAATGGCTGAGAGTTATGTTACATTGCTCGAAAATAAATGGTGGGACGACTCCTGCAATTTATATAATACTTTCTTTACCGGGTTGAAAGAATTCCATAAAGGTGAAGGTGAGACGTTTATTTTATGGTTTGATATTGCCAAAGATGCAGCACGTATTCGGGCTACATTGGCGCATTTATTGTTGAAAGAGTGGAATGTTGAGAATTTATCTTATTTTTCTAAAATACTCTATTCTTATGCTTATAATAAGGAAGCATACAGCCAGCTTACTACATTACCAACTATGGAGCGAAGTGATTATCCGGAAGTATCTTATAGTGTTATGGAGGGTATTGTTGCCGGTATGGCAGGAATACAGGCTGATGCAGGTAAAAAGCAGATACAAACATTGCCCCGGTTGACAACTGAAACTGAATGGATGCATTTGCAGTATTTACCTGTTCTGGGAGGGAGTATCTCGGTACGGCATGATCACACAAATAAAACGACATTTAAGAGCCATATTGCTCAGCCTGTCATTTGGAAGGCGGTTTTTCCGGGATCTTATACCGGCATTTCCTGTAATGGGAAACTACGACCGGCAACTATGGAAACGGATGTATTAGGAAATGTATACTCATACGTTACGTTAGAGGTAAAACCGGGGATACAGGTTGTAGCTATATGTGAAAAATAGGAATATCTTTTATCTTTTCTTTTTCTCAAAACAATATACCCTTATGTCGTCAGCGGGAATCTCACATTTCAATTCATTCCCTATGAGGCTCACAGAACTGGTATTCCAGGGATTGGCAGAGTATCCACGGAAGCTATCATTGCCAAAGGGGACATCCAACAGTCGATTGTCACCATCAGTAGGTAGAAATGTGCTACTGGTATTACTCATAATCGGAGCTTTTTTAATTCCTCTACATTGGAGCTGATCGCTTGTACGAAAGTCTCTTTTAACAGTGTTCTTCCCTGATAGGGATAATCTACTGTTTGTGTATTTTTATTAAATGTAATTTTCCCCTTTCCATTCCTGATATCGAGATTTCCTGCAAACAAAGTTTGTGCCTCATGGCACAAACTTTGTTTGCAAGTAGAAAGTATTTAAATTCGTAGATTCTCATTTTTTACTCTCGTCTTTAGCTTTAAATGCCAGTGCATAAAGCCGCATTTGTTTCACCATCGAGAGTAAACCGTTACTGCGGGTAGGAGATAGATGTTCTTTCAGTCCTATTTTATCGATAAAATAAAGGTCTGCATTTAAAATCTCATCCGGTGTATGCCCCGAAAGAACTTTTATAAGCAGGGCAATAATACCTTTTACAATCAGCGCGTCACTTTCTGCTTTGAATATCATTTTTCCATCCACTTCGTCAGCTTGCAGCCATACACGGCTTTGGCAGCCTTCAATCAGATTTTGTTCCGTTTTGTACTTTTCCTCAAGAGGTTCTTGTTCATTTCCTAAGTCGATAAGCAACTGGTAACGATCCATCCAATCGTCGAAGTCGCTGAATTCAGCTATAACTTCGTTTTGTAATTCATTAATTGACATGAGTATATTTATTTTTATGTTGCACGTTGTGCACATCTTATTTTTCGTTATAGATTACTTCCATCACTGTTTGTCCTACGGCTTTGAGAGTATTACGGTTGATGTTGTTCATGTCATCTTTCAGTGTGTGCCATGTCGGATCAAAAGAGTATTCTCCTTCCGGGTCACAGGGAACGATGTCAATAGTCTTGATTCCTGCTATTTTATTGATAAACAGATGGTCGTCCGTTGCTCCGCCGTTAACTTCATCAATAAAAAACTTTCCATATCCCAGTGCATTGGCTTTTTTCCATACTTTCTGATTGATATCTTTGGCATATTTCTCGGAATAGGCTTCGCGATAGAAAGTGGGTTGTTGTCCGCCTACCATGTCAAGTAGAATTCCGAAGCGGGCATTATATCCTTGTACATGCGGATTGTGTGCCCAATATTGTGCACCCAGACACCAGGCATCTTCTTTGTGGGCACCGGTATAAGATTGATGTGTACCGTAGTCTTCTGCATCAAGGAAGATAATATCAACTCCCAGTTCCGGTTGTTGTTTCTGTATCTGACGGGCTATTTCAAGTAATACTCCTACACCACTGGCGCCATCATTTGCTCCCAGGATGGGGGTGTGATGATTCTTAGGATCCGGGTCATTGTCAGCCCAGGGACGACTGTCCCAATGTGCAAAGAGAGCAACACGTTTTTTACTTTCCGGTTTGTAGGCACCAATGATATTACGGGCTTTTAGCAATGTACCGTCATAGGCGATGAGATCGGCATACTGGCTGGTCACTTTTGCTCCGAACTTTTCCAGTTGTGATGCAAGGTAGTTGCCACAGGCAACGTGCTCTTTACTATTGGGCACACGTGGTCCGAAGTCAACTTGTGATTTTACATATTGATAAGCGCTGTCTGCATCAAACTGAGGTGTCTGGATTGTTGTAGTCTCTTCAACCGTTTCACTTGTTTTGTTCTTGTTTCCGCAAGAAGAAAGAGAAAGAGTGGAAAAAAGTAAGAAACCGACCAGTAACATAGTATAATTCCTTTTCATTTTAGATAACTGTTTTTATTGTACAGGCAAAAGTAATGATTTTCACTATAGATTGCTCCGGAAGCCATCGTTTATTAACAAATGAACTTCAATTCGACTGATTTTTTACCTACTGTAAACTCTACTTCTGCCCCGTTGATTAGTGGCAGGTTATTGGTGACATGTCCTACCGGGAAATTGAAGCAGACCGGATAATCGTATTCCTGTACCAGATCGGCCAATGCAGCATATAGCACTTTCCCCAGCGAACGGTCTTCTTCATATTCGGTGAATTGCCCGATAATAAGTCCGGAAAGTTTTTCGAGTACTCCGCCCAACTTCAGATTGTACATCATACGCTCTATAGCATGAGGGCGTTCGCTGACATCTTCGATAAAGAGAATGGTTCCTTCTGCCGGTATATCATAAGGGGTACCCCGTAAACCATGGAAAACAGCCATGTTGCCCCCACGGAGAATGCCGTGTGCTGTTCCTAATTTGTTCAGTACATGCCTTCTGCTGTAATATTCAGGTAGCTTGCCGCTAAGAATATTTTTCAGATATAATGTGCAGGGATCATCCTCCGGTTCTACAGTAAGATGACGTGCCATCGGCGCGTGTAAAGAAGTAAAACCATTGAATTGTATAAGATTGTGGAGTGCAGTAATGTCACTGAATCCTATTACCCATTTGGGATGTTCACGAAAAAGTGTGAAGTCGAGTTTCTCAATGAGATGTATAGCCCCATATCCACCCCGGCTGCAAAGAATCGCTTTTATTTCCGGATCGTCCATAGATTCCTGGAAATCTTTTAATCGTTGTTTCACTGTTCCTGCATATCTACCCGACGAAGCTCCTGCATATTTGCCTGTTACAACTTTTAGTCCCCAGGATTCCAGCCGCTTTTTGGCTCCTTTAAGGAATGACTTATCTATTTTACTTGATGGAGATACAATGGCGACTTTGTCGCCTTCACTTAAATAAGGAGGTAGAATCAGGCTGTTCATACGCATTTGTTGTTTTTTGCAAATGTACATATTCAACACATTGTGGCATAAAGTTTAACTAATTTTATTCCCTATATGACAAAATGTTACGCGTATGCACTATTTTTATACTTTACTATGCTGTGTTTTTCAATCATTTTTCTGATATTTGCTAAAAATCTAACGTTATGGAACCTATTAGAAATTTCGATCAGCTGACATTTCACTTGAAAACGTTGAATAGACGAAAGAGGATTGCGGTAGTTTGTGCCAATGATGCCAATACAGAATATGCTATAGCCCGTGCTCTTGAAGAAGGAATTGCTGAATTTCTGATGATCGGAGATTCAACGATACTTGAGAAATATCCCACTTTGAAGAAATATCCGGAACTGATAAAAACCATTCATGTTGAAGATTCGGATGAGGCTGCCCGTGAAGCTGTACGTATTGTTCGGGAGGGTGGAGCAGATATTCTGATGAAGGGAATTATTAATACGGATAACCTGCTTCGTGCCATTCTCGACAAAGAAAAAGGACTGTTACCAAAGGGGAAAGTGTTAACTCATCTTGCTGTGATGCAGATTCCAACCTATAATAAATTACTGTTTTTTTCTGATGCAGCCGTTATTCCCCGTCCTACTTTGCAGCAACGTATCGAAATGATCTGGTATGCTATTCATACTTGCCATTCTTTTGGGATTGAACAGCCGCGCATCTCTCTTATTCATTGTACGGAGAAAGTCAGTGCCAAGTTTCCCCATTCATTAGATTATGTGAATATTGTGGAGTTGGCAGAGGCCGGTGAGTTCGGTAATGTTATTATTGATGGCCCGTTGGATGTCCGTACTTCCTGTGAACAGGCAAGTGGTAATATTAAAGGTATTGTTTCACCTATCAATGGGCAGGCGGATGTCTTGATATTCCCTAACATCGAGTCTGGTAATACTTTCTACAAGTCAGTGTCTCTTTTTGCCAATGCAGATATGGCAGGCTTGCTGCAAGGTCCTGTTTGTCCGGTGGTACTACCTTCACGTAGTGATTCCGGTTTGTCAAAATATTATAGCATGGCTATGGCATGCCTTACTTGTAAATAAGATGTATAATGAAGATACTCGCCATTAATCCCGGTTCTACTTCAACAAAGATTGCCGTTTTTGAGGATGAAACTCCATTGTTGGTTCGTAACATTCGTCATACGGTAGACGAGTTGGCGGTCTTTCCGCAGGTGACCGATCAGTTTGATTTTCGTAAGTCTCTTGTACTTACAGAATTGGAGAAGGAGGGAATTCCTTTTCAATTTGATGCCATTATCGGACGTGGAGGATTGGTAAAACCCATTCCCGGAGGGGTGTATGAAGTTAATGAGGCTATGCGGCTTGATACTCTTCATGCTATGCGTACTCATGCCTGTAACCTGGGATGTCTTATTGCGGCGGAGTTGGCTTCTATGCTTCCCGGATGTCGTGCTTTTATTGCCGATCCCGGTGTGGTGGACGAAATGGATGAAATACCTCATATCACGGGATCACCTCTTATGCCCCGTATTACTATCTGGCATGCATTGAATCAGCGTGCTATTGCCCGTCGCTATGCCCGCGAACATACTACGAAATATGAAAATCTGAATCTTGTTATTTGTCATCTGGGCGGAGGTATTTCTATTGGTGCTCACAATCATGGGCGCGCTATAGACGTAAATAATGCGCTTGATGGTGAAGGACCGTTTTCACCCGAGCGTGCCGGAACTCTGCCGGCCGGGCAATTGATAGACTTATGTTATAGCGGACGTTTTACGAAAGATGAATTAAAAAAACGTATCTCCGGGCATGCCGGTCTGACAGCACATTTGGGTACAACGGATGTTCCTGCTATTGTGGTTTCTATAGAGAATGGAGATAAAAAGGCGGAGTTGATATTGAATGCTATGATTTACCAGGTGGCCAAGAGTATTGGTGCGGCTGCCGTAGCTCTTTATGGTAAAGTGGATGCAATACTGTTGACGGGAGGGATTGCCCATTCTGATTATGTCGTTTCCCGTTTGAAAGAACGTATCTCTTTCCTTGCTCCGGTGTATGTCTATCCGGGTGAAGATGAGCTGGAAGCTTTGGCACAGAATGCATTAGGAGCTTTGCGAGGGGAGTTGCCTATTGCTGAATATAAATGATACAGGTTGGGCGTATAGAGAACAGATATACTTGATTGTAATAATAGTATAGAATACATTGCTTAAGATATGAAGTTTGCTATGAAAACATCCGGATGTTTTGCACCACAACATCCGGATGTTTTATATAAGAACATGGGGATGTTTTTATTGTAAAAGTGTACTTGTATCTACAGTAAGAAAGTACGATAATGATTAGAAGCATTACTGTAGTCTGTTCTATTGAACTATAGTTATGTTTTATAGGAAAGAAGGTATTATAAAACAAGGAGTAAAGTTCTCTCAACTTTACTCCTTTCAATCCTCTCTCCCTTAATTTTAACTAATACGGAGAAAACATCTAATCAGGACCTTTGTGCTTTTAATAGTTAGAAATTATTCTTTCCAACACTCCACCATACGTCGGTTCCGCCATTATCGGCACCTCCTAAAGCACTTATCAATTGTTGGTATAGATCTGGGAAGGATGAAGCTAAACCAGACGGGAACGGGAGACGGCGCACCATCTTATTGGTATCAATCAGCCCATTGCTATGATTTGTCAATACTTTAAACAAATGAGGATAACCAGTACGACGCTGTTCAGCCCATGCTTCTGCTCCTTCCGGATACAGTGCCAACCATTTTTGCGTGATAATTCGTTCCAGCTTCACTTCCTTGCTGGCATTTTCATCCCATTTGGGAGTTATTGTTGATACGGCTTTCATGTCATTGCTTTCAAAGAATACATCTTTGTAGTCTGAAGGTTGGGAATTACTTTGCAAGTATTCGTCTGCATTTGTTGCTCCCCACTGTTCGAAAGAAAGGCGGACAGCTTTTTCATAACAGTTCTGAACGCTTTCGTTTGCTCCGGTGAATTCACGTAATTTAGCTTCGGCGCGAAGGAACCAAACTTCGGAAGCTGTCATTAAGGGGGCATCGGTAGTAATCTGGATGGTTGAGCGTGAGTGGTATTTATAATGATTACATTCGGCTGGCGTATTGTAGTTGAATCCTTGCGGAATACCTTTTTGCATGCCCTTATAGTCGAAGCGTGGTTTGAATGATGCGTCCAGACCTTCGGTTCCGCCTACAGAAGGTGTAAAATACTTATTGGTACGAGGATCATTATAGCCTACGAGGAAAGATTCCATAGAGGCATTCATATATACTTCCCACCAGCTAAGTCCGATGGTGCCCAATGGATTTTTATAGTTACTTCCATCAGCAAAGACAGCTACATTTTCAGCATTGGTTTCAATGAGTCCGTGAGGGTCTTGTAATGCTTTGGTAACTTCAGTTGCTGCCTGTTTCGGATTTACGTTGGATATGCGCATGGCTAATCGCAGGCGAAGTGAATTAACCCATTTTGCATAATGTGCCAGCGTTTTATCGTTTTTCATCAGAATATCGAATTTAGTAATATTGTCTATAATCTCTTGAGCAATACCTTCCTGAGTGGACTCATCTATCCAGGAGAGAGCCTGATCGATATCTGCAAACATGGCTGTGTATACCTTTTCTTGAGATTCGGGAATGTAATTCTCAAAATCTGAATAAAGAATGGCACCATACTGATCGGCTAATCGATGAAGCATAGCTACTTTGTATATTTTACACAAAGCTAAGTAAGGTTTGCAATTAACATTGGCATCCATACTTTTATTCAGAGCAGATACCCCGTATTGGTAAGTATAGGTCCAGTTTGTTCCGTTCCATCCGTCATTTAGATTGTAAGTGGAATTCATGTCGGTGAACTTGGAGGCCATGTCGTGGAAATAACCTGCAAACATATCTACATTCAGGTTCTGCATGGTCTGAAATGTCCAGTCTGTGCCACCTGGAGCCGGGTCGTTAAAGTAAATGGAACGTTGAATGGTATTGAAATACATTTTGTTACCATACTTACTATCTGCTATTTGCTTGTCGGGCGTATAGGCTCCCAATTCGGTGTTCATATATTCAAACTTGTCCGTACAGGCGGTTGCAACAGATAGAATACCGAATAATAATGCTGCTATATATTTGATTTGATTTTTCATATCGTTCTGTGTATTAGTTATTAGAATGTAAATTTCAGGTTAAATCCCATGCTGCGTGTAGTTGGCATTCCAAATACGTCTACTCCCTGATTTGTGTTACCTACAGACATTAAAGCATCCGGATCAAATGGTGCGTCTTTGTAAATAAAGAACAGGTTGCGTGCAACTAATGCCAGATTGATACTTTTGAATACCTTTGTTTTTTCAATCCATGCCTGTGGCAGATTGTAACCGATAGATAGTTCACGCAGGCGAATATTAGTTCTGTCGTAAACGTAGTACTCAGAACATCCGTCAATGTTACCAACTCTTCCATAGAAGCCTTGTATATCTTTAATTTGTTTACCTTCTAATTCTACATAGCCGCGGTCCATCGCTTCTCCTATGTTTTTGCTGACACCATATTGATCCAACTGACCTTGAGTGAACGACAATACTTTACCGCCAAAGCTGCCATCGATAAGGAAACTGATGCTTACTCCATAGAAGCTGAAGGTGTTGCTCCAGCCTAGGGTACAGTCAGGGTTACTGTTTCCTAAATAAACATCGTCACGGTTTGCTGTTAGAGTAGGGAGTCCGTCGTCATCATATTGAATTTTTCCGTTGTCGTCACGGCTGAATCCTTTTCCGTAAAGATCTCCCAATGATCCCCCTTCTTTTACTTTCATACGATAAGCCATGTTCAGACCTTCCTGTCCATAGTTATATTCTTTGTATGTATCGGTCAATTCTTTTACTTCGTTCTTATTGGTGGCAAAGTTTAACTGGGTTCTCCAATAGAAGTTTTCATTCTGTACAGGAACGCCGCCTATTGTCAGCTCGAAACCTTTATTGCTGATTTTACCTGCATTAATCATTTGATTGGTATAGGTAGAACCTGGTTTCATCGGAACGATAAGGAATTGGTTTCTGGTCATAGTCTGATACCATGTGAAGTCAAGGTCGATTCGGTTGTGTAAGAATTTGAATTCACCACCTACTTCCCAGGAGTCTGTAAGTTCGGGTTTCAAAGTTCCGTCATTATAGTTGGTCACTTGTTCTATATTTCCTCCAATAGACAGTTGCGGATAGAGATGGGCCTGATATCTGGGCAGGTCATTACCTACTTCGGCAAATGAACCACGTATCTTGGCAAAATTAATCCAGTCCGGCAGATTAATTGATTTGTGAATCAACCATGATAAACCTACAGAAGGGTAGAAGTAACCTTTTTTCAAAGAATTAGTCCCATACAGTGTAGATGACCAATCATTACGTGCAGTCAGATCCAGATAAAGAGCATCGGCATATCCGATTTGTGCCGTACCGAATACAGATTGTACTTCCCGGGTAGCATTGTTTTCAGTTTCCATGCCCGTGCCGGAGTCGTATTTGACATTACGTAAGTCAAATACATTAGGGTAATGAAGTCCACTCTTATATGAATCGATATTTAGTGAGTTACTTCTCTGGTAGTTTATGGCTGCACCAAGTGCTGCGTTCAGACTGAACTTACCCCATGTTTTATTTATCATAGCCATAAGGTCGCCATAAACCATGAATTCACTGCTTGTACCGTACATGTATCGTCCGTTATCTGTTTTTGCATCCCAATCCCCACCGGTCAGACTGGTAGAAGTAGAAGCCCACATCTTTTGCTCGGTTTTATCGCCGATATAATCGCCCGTTCCGCGTGCCTGGATCGTCAGCCAGTCAGTTGCTTTGACATTGGCAGTTAGTGAGGCAATGGTGCGTGTACGGGTATCTCTGTTGGTTACGCGGTTTAACATCCAGTAGGGATTTCCTTCCATCCCGTTGTTGAAGTCTTTGTACCAATATTGTCTGGGCATACTACGATCATCGTCCCATTTCTCTCCGGCTTTATATTCGTTCATGTCTCTTTCACGTGGGAAAGTATATAAACCGATTAATGGGTTCAAGTATAGGCCACCGGTAACGGGACGGTTTTTACCATTTTGGTGCATCAGGTTTACGTTACCGTCAAGGGTTAATTTATCATCGAAGAACTTGCCTGTCTGGCGGAAAGTAAGGTTGTGTTTTGATAATTTGTTGACATCAATGATTCCTTTGGCTCGTGTATTGGAATATGAGAAATAGGTTTGAGCTTTCTCATTTCCGGTAGAGAGACTTATTGAATTGATGGCTGTGATACCGGTTGAAAAAAAGTCGGATAAATTATCATGTTTACTGATATTTGCATCCGGTTTCCAGCTGGAATTGTATGAGTTCTGGAACTCTGGTTTACTGATTGCCTGATCGAATGTGAGGCTGGATGAATAAGTTACACGGGTTGAACCTGCCTGTCCTTTTTTGGTAGTGATCATGATAACACCATTCGCCGCTTGTGATCCATACAGGGCTGCGGCAGAAGCACCTTTCAGTACAGAAATGCTCTGGATGTCTTCGGGGTTCAGATTAGAAATACCATCACCGGTATCATGATTACCTGCATCATTATTACCTCCCATAATAGTAGAAGTCGTTTCATTAGCAGAGTTCAGCATGGGCACACCGTCAATTACATAGAGTGGCTGATTATTTCCATTTTCATAAGCCGAACGGATACCACGGATAGATACTTTGGCAGATCCACCTAATCCGGAAGCACTTTTGGTTATAGTTACACCGGCAATTTTTCCTTCCAGTGCATTAATCATATTGGGATCTTTTACTCGGGTGAGGTCATCTCCGTTTACCTGTTGTACGGAATAGGTTAATGTTTCTGATTTGCGTTTAATACCCATTGCTGTTACAACAACGGTTTCAAGTGATAGTGCTTCTTCCTCCATCATGATATTGAAGTTTCTTTGTCCTTTTACTGCAATATTCAGTGGCTGATATCCTACGTAGGTGATGGTTAGTGTGGCATCGGCAGGAATGGAGAGACTGAAATTACCGTCCATATCTGTAATAGTACCATTAGTAGTACCTTTTTCCAGAATATTGGCACCAATGATAGGCTCTCCTTTGCTGTCGGTAATTGTTCCCTTGATAGGAATGTTAATGTTGTTTTGTTGTATGGATGCTACATTCTCATTATTTTTAGTTAGAACAATATTGTTTCCTTCCATTATGTAGTTGATACCTGTACCTTTGAAGGCTTCGTCCAGAACCTCTGATACGGCTTTATTGTCTGCATCAACGGTTATGGTGCGTCTGGTGTCTACATTTTTTTTATTGTAAACAAACAGATACTCGGTCTGTGATTCTATTTGAGAGAGTAATTCGCTCACTTTCAGATCTGAGCGGGAAATGCTGATTTTTGCACTTTGTGAATAGCTGTTTCCGCTGTAAGCCTGAAATGTTACGAACAAAAGAAGGAAAATGGTAATCTTCATAGTAAGTAATATTTGCTTGAATGCTAAACTTTTTGGGCATAAATGCCCTTTCAAAGAAATTTTTCTCATATCTTTGTAATGTGTTAAGTTAATAAATTGATTAAGGTCGATTTTTGACTGTTTCGAATCGGAAAGTATGGGGGTACTTTCCGATTCTCTTTTTCAGAGGGGATAGGGAATTTTCTATAATTTCATGTGCATTCTGATATTTAAAGGGTTAGTACTAAATTAAAGGTTTTATTGAGCTCTTTTTTCCTATTCTATGGTTATACTGTCTCTGTCTTCGTTGATCTGATAAGTGAACCGATGGTCTTTCTGGATAACCCGGAGTATATGTTCAATACCGTCTTGCTCTTTGAACTTACCTGTACAACGATAATTCAATACTTTGGGGTTTTTGACTGTTATCTTTACATTATAATATTTTTCGAGTTTAGAGAGTATACAGGTAAAGGGAGAATCGTCAAAACAATATAATCCTTCTTTCCATCTTAAATATTCATACGAAGGGAGAATTTTCTTTTGGGCTTTTCCGTTGTATGATCCGAAAAATTCATCTTTAACGAGGCGGGTGACTGGCTTTGTTCCTTTAGAAGTATAAATGTCAACGATACCTTCTACAAGTGTTGTTTCAAATTCATTGCTTCCTTTGTAGGCGCATACATTAAAACAAGTACCTATTACACGTACTTTGTTTGTTTCGGTATTTACAAAGAAAGGAATCTTTTTGTTTTTACTTACCTCAAAATAGGCTTCTCCATCCAGACTAACGTTTCTCTCTTGCCGACCGAAGTTGCTGGCATAGGTCAGTGTAGACTGAGAGTTTAACCATACTTTGGTGCCGTCTGCCAATGTGATTTGTGCCCGTTGTCCGGCAGGAACGGTTACAGTCTGTAACTGGGACAGTCTGTTATATTGATAGTCTTTGAACAAGAACCCGCACCCCCAAACGATTACTATCATTGCTGCGATACGGGTAGTCCATTTCAGCATCGGAATGATACGTGCTTTATTATTTACATGGATGGTTTGTTTTTCATTGGAGAAAAGCGCAATGTCATAAAGCATACGTTCTTTCTGAAATGTTTTTTTGTTTTCATCAGAAGCATCCACCCAATCGAGAACTTGTTTTTCTTCCTCTGTTGTGGTGTTTCCCTTAAAATACTTGTATAGCAGATCCTGGTTCATAAGGCTTTTATTTCTGTTATTGTTAGGAGGAGCTTTTTCTCCCCCTTCTGTATATATAACAGGTTACCCCAGGACTACCCTAATGAAAAAATGATTTTTTTTTAGAGAAGGATTGAAATTAGATAATCTTTTAACTCGGTACGCAGTATTTTTAGTGCCTTGGTGATGTGAAACTCTACGCTTTTGATTGATATGCCAAGCTTCTCAGCTATCATTTTGTTTGGAGTATTTTGATAGCGGCTTAATATAAAAATATTCCGGCTTTGTTCGGGCATTTTGTGAAGTGCTTTACGGACGATATATTGTATTTCAGTATTAAAGATCATGTCCGGTTCACACGCTTCAAGTGTGGAGATTCGCAAATCGAGTTCTCTTTGTCTGTGAGTATTGATATCATCTTCGGCGCGCAGACGTACCTGTTCATGGGCGAGATGGTTTAGTGCTTTGTTTTTGATGATTGTCAGGAGTAGTGCTTGCAGATTAGAATCATTTTCCCATTTTTCACGGTTCTCCCAAAGAGCTATCATTGACTCCATCAGAATATCTTCAGCCTCGACTTTGTTTCTTATATAGGAATAGGCAAATGATAAAAACCTTTCCTGATTCTCTTGGAAAAATCGGGTAAAGGTATCCATAGTATGAAGGTTGTTCGGTTGAGGCATTATCCGCTTTAATGTTTTTTTCTTTTTCTTCAGACAAAACAACGCATTCTTTTTGAGAAAAACAAACTTCTTGATAAAAAAATGGCTGAACTTATTCTAGTTCAGCCATTTTCTATCTAATAGAAAACAATACTTTGTTATTTTTTCTCCGGTTTTGGAAGTAATACTTTTCTGGAAAGTTTAAATTTACCGGTTTTAGGATCAACATCCATTAATTTTACTTCAATTTCATCACCTTCTTTGATTCCGGCTTCTTCTACTGTTTCCAGACGTTTCCAGTCGATTTCAGAGATGTGGAGTAATCCGTCTTTACCCGGCAGGAATTCAACGAATGCACCGTAAGGCATAATAGAACGAACTTTACCTTTGTATATTTCACCAACTTCGGGCACAGCAACGATGCCTTTGATGATACGCATAGCGTCGTCAATGCTTTTCTTGTTGGTTCCGGCTATTTCGATACGGCCTACTCCGTCTGTTTCTTCGATAGTAATAGTAGCGCCTGTATCTTCTTGCATACCCTGAATGATCTTTCCGCCCGGGCCAATGATAGCTCCGATGAATTCTTTCGGAATAGTCATTGTCTCAATACGCGGAGCATGGTCTTTCAGTTCTGTACGAGGTTGGTCAATAGTCTCAAGCATCTTACCGAGGATATGCATACGTCCTTCTTTTGCCTGATTCAATGCACGTTCAAGGATATCAAATGACAAGCCGTCTACCTTAATATCCATCTGTGTAGCAGTGATACCGTTTTCGGTTCCGGTTACTTTGAAGTCCATATCTCCCAAGTGGTCTTCATCACCAAGAATGTCCGAAAGGACTGCATATTTGTCTTCACCTGCATTCTTGATCAATCCCATAGCGATACCAGAAACCGGTTTTTTAATCTTTACACCGGCATCCATCAATGCCAATGTTCCGGCACAGACAGTAGCCATGGAAGAAGAGCCATTTGACTCGAGGATATCAGAAACGACACGAACTACGTAAGGATAATCTGCAGGGATCATACCCTTTAATGCACGCCATGCCAGATGTCCGTGACCAATTTCACGACGTCCTACACCGCGTTGTGCTTTAGCTTCCCCTGTAGAAAAAGGAGGGAAATTATAATGCAATAAGAAGCGCTCTTTTCCGTGAACCAGTACATCGTCTATCGTCTTTTCGTCGAGTTTGGTTCCAAGGGTTACAGATGTCAGTGACTGAGTTTCTCCACGAGTGAATATAGCTGATCCGTGAGGTCCCGGCAGCGGATTGACTTCGCTCCAGATAGGACGAATCTCATTTGTCTTACGTCCGTCCAAGCGTTTTCCTTCATCCAGAATACAACGACGCATAGCTTCTTTTTCTACATCATGGTAGTAACGGTCGATTAATGCGCTTTTCTCAGCCAGTTCTTCTTCAGTAAACTGAGCTTTGAATTCGTCACGGATAGCATCGAATGCTTCTTGACGTTCGTGCTTGTTTCTGTTTCCGGAAGCTGCAATAGCATAAGATTTTTCGTAGCAAGCCTCGCGAACAGCTTTACGAAGCTCTTCATCGTTTTCTTCGTGTGAATATTCACGTTTTACAGTTTTACCAACTTCCTGAGTCAGTTCCATCTGTGCTTTACAATGAATCTTAATCGCTTCGTGAGCTACTTTCATTGCTTCCAGCAGTTCGGCTTCTGATACCTCGTGCATTTCGCCTTCTACCATCATGATATTTTCATAGGTAGCGGCAACCATGAGGTCCATATCTGCTTGTTCAAGCTGGTCAAAAGTAGGATTGATGACGAACTTACCATCGATACGTGCTACACGTACTTCTGAAATCGGTCCGTTGAATGGAATATCTGATACGGCAAGTGCTGCTGAAGCGGCAAGTCCTGCCAATGCATCGGGCATGTCAACACCATCTGCTGAGAACAGGATAATATTTACATAAACTTCTGCGTGATAATTATCGGGGAATAAGGGGCGGAGAGCACGGTCTACTAAACGGCAAGTAAGAATCTCATAATCAGAAGCTCTTCCTTCTCTTTTTGTAAAGCCACCGGGAAAGCGGCCAAATGCTGCAAATTTTTCTTTGTACTCTACCTGAAGCGGCATAAAATCTGTTCCGGGAACTGCATCTTTAGCGGCACAAACAGTAGCAAGTAACATGGTATTTCCCATGCGAAGCATTACAGAACCGTCTGCCTGTTTTGCCAACTTTCCCGTTTCGAGCGTGATGGTTCTGCCATCTCCCAGCTCGATCGTCTTAACAATTGGGTTAATCATAAAAATTGTTTTATCTATATTTTCTTTCAAAATTCCTGCAAAGATATACATTTATCATTCTAATATCGTGGGAATGAGATAAAAAGTTATTGCTTATTTGGTTTTTTTTCAAAAAAAGGGTGAAGAACAGAACAAAATGCTTTGACGAGTCTTGAAAAGAAGTATATTTGCAGTTCGAAAAATAACATGCATGGATATGAAAAAAATAACTTTTGTAGCACTTGTTGCCTTAGCCTTGAGCTCTTGTAATTCCGGTCCTCAGTTTAAAGTGAATGGAGTGATTTCGGATGCCAATGGTAAAATGCTTTATCTGGAATCATCAGCTCTTGAGGGTATTATGCCTTTGGATTCAGTGAAGTTGAAGGGGAATGGTTCGTTTAGCTTTCGGCAAGCTTGTCCGGAATCTCCTGAGTTTTACCGGTTGCGTGTAGACGACAAAGTTATTAATTTTTCAGTTGACTCAACAGAGACCATTGAGATAAAGGCGCCTTATGTTGATTTTGCTACTGCTTATACGGTAGAGGGCTCTGAAAATAGTCAGAAAATTAAAGAGTTAAGTTTGAAACAGGCTTATTTACAAAATCAGGTGAATGCGCTGCTGACAGCTGCCCGTTCCAATAAATTGGGACATGATGTTTTTGAGGATAGTCTGTCTGTATTGCTTAAGAATTATAAGGACGATGTGAAAGTGAATTATATTTTTGCTGCTCCCAATACAGCTGCTGCTTATTTTGCATTGTTTCAGAAGTTGAATGACTATCTAATTTTCGATCCGTTGAATAGTAAAGACGATGTTAAGTGTTTTGCGGCGGTGGCTACCAGTCTGAATAATTCCTACCCTCATGCTATCCGCTCTAAGAATCTGTATAACATTGTAATAAAGGGTATGAAGAATACGCGTACTCCTAAGCAGAAAACGATTGAAATACCTGAGGATAAAATAGCCGAAACCGGTGTAATTGATATTAGCTTGCGGGATATAAAAGGGAATGTTCGTAAACTCAGCGAACTAAAGGGAAAGGTCGTATTACTGGATTTTTCTGTTTATCAGGCTCCGGCAGGTGCTCCTCACAATCTGATGTTGCGTGAACTTTATAATAAATATGCAAATCAGGGATTTGAAATCTATCAGGTATCTTTGGATGCTGATGAGCATTTCTGGAAAACATCAGCCGATAATCTGCCTTGGATTTGTGTGCGTGACGGTAATGGAGTATATTCTAGTACTGCTGCGTTATACAATGTTCGTCAGGTACCTGCTCTCTTTCTTGTGAACCGGAATAATGAACTGAGTGCACGTGGTGAAGATCTGAAAGACCTGGATAGTGCGATCAAATCATTGCTTTAAGTTGTTATAAATTAGAAGATTTCATTTAAATATGTTACATAGCATTGGTTTTTGCTTGACTCGTATCATTTAAAAACCTATCTTTGCAAAAGAAATAGTGAAAAGAGGGTTCCAGCATGGCTCATGTTGGAATTCTTTTTTGTTTTATATGACCGTTTAAATTAAAGGAGGAAAAACATCATGGCTTATATGTCAGAAGAAGGTTACAAGAAATTAATGGCAGAACTGAAGGAGCTGGAAACAGTAGAACGTCCTAAGATTTCTGCGGCGATAGCCGAAGCGCGTGATAAAGGTGATTTATCAGAAAATGCAGAATATGATGCTGCAAAAGAAGCTCAAGGGATGCTTGAGATGAAAATCAATAAGCTGAAGGCAATTATTGCAGATGCGAAGATTATTGATGAATCGAAACTGAAAACTGATTCAGTGCAGATTCTGAATAAAGTGGAGTTGAAGAATACAAAGAATGGTATGAAGATGACTTATACCATTGTATCCGAAAGTGAGGCTAACTTGAAAGAAGGAAAAATTTCTGTAAGCACCCCAATTGCACAAGGATTACTTGGCAAGAAGGTGGGGGATATTGCTGAAATTCAGGTACCACAAGGTAAAGTTAGTCTGGAAGTAGTAAACATTTCGTTTTAACACTAAGGCAAGTCTGTTATGGGGCTTGCCTTATTTTATATATTTAGGTTATGGCAACAATATTCAGTAGAATTATCGCAGGTGAGATTCCCTGTTATAAGGTGGCAGAAAATGAGCGCTTTTTTGCTTTCCTTGATATCAATCCGCTGGTCAAAGGGCATACATTGGTTATCCCCAAGCAAGAGATTGATTATATTTTCGATTTGAGTGATGATGACCTGGCAGCTATGCATGTCTTTGCCAAATCGGTAGCTCGTGCTGTTGAGAAAGCTGTTCCTTGTAAACGTGTGGGAGTAGCTGTTATGGGGTTGGAAGTACCTCATGCTCATATTCATCTTATTCCTATCAATAAGGAATCGGATATGATTATCTCCAATCCGAAACTAAAGTTATCTGATGAAGAGTTTAAGGAAATAGCCGGAAGCATTCATCAGGCATGGGTGAAATAAATACCTTCTTCTTCTAAATAAATAATGGAAAAGCGCATTGTCCGGATGGATAGTGCGCTTTATTGTTTTTATATCTTTATCCATGTGCCTTTGCGCCATAAAAATTCCAAAGGCCCTTGTTTATGTGCCTCCAGCCAGTAACGACTGAATATCAACTGGGCCGTAAAGATGAATAATCCAATGAATAGTGTTGCCGTAGCCCCGGTAGATGTGTAAAGTCCTAATCCAAAGCCATAGTAAATACAAACACCTATGATTGACTGCGAGATATAGTTAGTCAGACTCATTCGGCCGTAAGGAATGACTATCTGTTGCCATTTATATCCGTCGCCTTTCTTAAACCATAGCAATGTAAATGCAGAGATTAAAACAAGCATAAAAGTAAAGTTTGCCAGCGATGGAATGGCTATGTTGAAGGGCGTTAGTACAGACTGATTATGAATGTATGCCGGAGCAAAAACGCGAAGGATATGTAGTGGAATAAACGCGATAACAGATAGTTTAAGCATGCGTTTCCAGATACAGATTGTAGATGTACTTTTGATAAAGTATTTCCTGCGTCCCAGTAACATCCCAAACATAAATAAAGCGGCTGTTTGAAATAGGCGTCCGTTTTCTACCTGCCAGATATTACTGTATAATTGTCCGTTCCATATATTATTACTTAAAACCTCAAGGAAACTTCCGCGACTGGTAGCCTCTTGGGCAAGCAGGGCATAGGGCATGAATTTATCTGCGCTTATTATGTAATCGGGGTTCAATAGTGCATAGATCATTCGTCCCCATTCAAAAGGTTGGAGTAGTAAAACCAGTGCAATCCAGAAAACCGTTTTATCTTTTAGTCTGCAAATGGGAATTAGTGTGAGTCCAACGACGGAGTAAAGCAGTAAGATGTCACCATTATAAAATAATGCATGCAATTGTGAAAACAAAAATAATAAGACCATACGCCAGGCAAAACGTCCACGGAAATCTATTCCTCGTTTTTCGGCATTGTGGTATTGAATGTAGAAACTAAATCCGAAAAGGAGTGAGAATGTTGCATAGGCTTTTCCCGCAAATAAGAAGAACAGGGTATTCCATACCCCTTTGTCCAGCGTTTGTAGCCAACCGGGCTGAGCTTCAGGAATAAAATAAATATTGTAATGCTCTAAGTTATGTAATAATACAATGGTCAATAAGGCAAAACCACGTAGTGCATCTACTACATTGAGTCTGTGAGAGTTTTGAAGAGTTTTGTCCATTTCTCAGTTGGTGTTGTTTTATAAACCGGAAACGTGTCCGGAATAGTAAAAGACTTTTTGCAAAGATAAAAGAATAGTTGTTAATACCTATATTTCTTTTGCTAAAACAGTGAGGGAGTATATGCTTAATAAAAAAAGGGCTAAAAAAGCCCCTTCTTTATTTAAATGTAGTCATCTCCCATTTTCATCTGGGCATCATTGACGTATTTTCGTATAGCATGTTCTTCGTCTTTTTTACAAATAAGTAATACGTTTTCTGATTCTGCAACCAGGAATCCTTCGAGTCCTTCAATGACTGCCAGTTTCCCTTCAGGCAAGACAACTATATTGTTTTTACTGTTATATATCAATGATTCACTTTTCAAAGTGACATTGTTGTTTTCGTCTTTTGGAGAGAGGTCATACAATGATCCCCACGTTCCCAAATCCGACCAGCCAAAGTCCCCAAGTGACACATAAACATTATCAGCTTTTTCCATTACACCAAAGTCAATAGATACATTGGGACAAGCAGGGAAGTTCTCTTCAATAAAGGAGGTTTCTTCGGGAGTTCCGTAGAAATCTTTTCCCGCTCCCAGTTTTGATGCCAATTCGGGTAATAATATTTCGCTTGCTTTAATAATGGTGTTAACGTTCCACATGAATAATCCTGAGTTCCAGTAAAACTCACCGCTTTCTACAAAAACTTTAGCCAGTTCGAGTTCAGGTTTCTCTGTGAAAGTTTTTACTTTGTAGAAATTCTCTCCATCTTGTTCGGCTATCTGAATATATCCGTAACCTGTTTCCGGGCGATTCGGTTTGATGCCTAATGTAAGTAGTTTGTCTGAATGTGCAACAAAGTCGAGTCCTTTTTCAATTGCTTCCAGAAACTCACCTTCTTTCAGTATCAGATGGTCTGAAGGAGCTACTACTATGTTAGCGTTCGGGTTTAATGCACGAATATGATAGGAGGCCCACGCAATACAGGGAGCGGTATTTCTTCTTGCCGGTTCAAGCAAAATTTGATCTGGGTTCAATTCCGGAAGCTGTTCTTTTACTAGGTCCGCATACATCGCATTGGTTACGATGAGTATATTTTCCGTAGGGATTACTTTGTTAAAGCGGTCAAAAGTTTGTTGTAACAAAGAGCGTCCGGTACCAAAGAAATCCAGAAATTGTTTAGGCAGAGTTTTGCGACTAAATGGCCAGAAGCGGCTGCCAATGCCACCTCCCATAATTACACAATAATTATCTTTACCTGTCATGATATTGACTGTTTTAAAAGTTTCTGCTAATTTACGGTTTATTCTTTGAACAGAGAAGTGTTTAAGGGAGGTTTTATAAATTTTTCCTCCTTTTTTTATTGAAATGCTTGTAGGTTTAGAAAAAAGACGTATCTTTGCACCGCAATTGAAACCAAATGCCCAGATGGCGGAATCGGTAGACGCGCTGGTCTCAAACACCAGTGGATTCACTTCCATCCCGGTTCGACCCCGGGTCTGGGTACTGA
>DXWV01000025.1 GCA_019416685.1 Bacteroides sp. | reverse complement strand
CTTTAAATTTGCGGTGCAAAGGAATAAATATTTATCGTTCTGCGCAAATATTTGATTAAATAAATGCATTCTTTTGCACATTTTTCACTGTTTTGTGCAGATAATAGGCTAATTATGAAGAAAAACATCGCAATTTTTGCTTCCGGTTCCGGTACAAATGCCGAAAATATCATCCGGTACTTCCAGGAGAATGATTTAATTAGAGTGGCATTGGTACTTTCTAATAGGAGCGATGCGTATGTTTTGGAACGCGCAAACCGCCTGAAAGTGCCCTCTGGCGTGTTTTTGAAAGACGATTGGATTTCCGGTGAGCAAATTCTGATTTTATTGCGTGAATATAATATTGATTTTATTGTTTTGGCCGGATTTTTGGTGCGTGTACCTGAAGTACTTTTGCATGCTTATCCTGATAAAATCATAAATATACATCCTGCTTTGCTTCCGAAGTTCGGAGGAAAGGGGATGTATGGCGACCGTGTACATGAAGCAGTGGTGGCCGCCGGAGAAAAAGAAAGTGGTATTACTATACATTATATAAATGAACGTTATGACGAAGGCAATACTATTGTTCAGGTGAAATGCCCGATATTGCCCGAAGACTCGCCTGGGGAAGTGGCAGAGAAAGTGCATTCTCTGGAATATGAATATTATCCGCAGGTAATAGAGAAACTTTTAAAATAATAAAATAAGGAATTGTTTTTGATTCCTAATACCTTCTTTCTTTATACCTTATTATAAAGTATTGTCGTCTGGTGATGTTTCTGTCCCCAGTGATATTTCATTCATTTTTTGTTCTCTGTATGCTTTTGGTGTATAGCCATATTTTGATGAGAATAATTTAAAGAAGGTGCCACGGTTGGTGAATCCCGACTTATAAATGATCTCATCAATGGATAGTTTGGTCTTTACCAATAACTTCTGTGCCATATTTAGCCTGTATTCCTTTATTATGTTAGTGGGAGTCATTTCCGTGATTCCTTCCAGTTTTCTATATAAATTTCTGATACTTAATCCCATGGCATCTGCAACAAATTGTGTAGATATTTCCGGATTCATGATGTTTTCATCTATAATTTGAAGCATTTTATTCAGAAACTCCTGATCGCTACTATGAAGTAGTTTTCCGTTAGTAAGATTAAACGTACTTAATGTTGATTCATAGTAATCTTTTAAGGAGTGATTCCTTTTGATGAGATTGTCAACAACTGTTTTTAAATACTCCACGTTAAATGGTTTACTCAAGTAGATATCTGCTCCGGATTCCATTCCCTTAATTTGTTCTTTTACGTCCTGTGATGCTGATAGTAAAATGACCGGGATATGAGATGTTTGTTTATTCTCTTTAAGTCTCTTAGTTAGGGAGATGCCGTCTATGGGAGTCATGTATATATCGGATATGACAATGTCCGGATGTATAGTTTCCAGTTTCCTTAGTGCCAGAGATGCATTAGAAAGAGGTATTACATTGTATCTGTCTGTGAATAGTTCTGATATGAACCATAACATTTCTGCATCGTCATCAATGATGAAAATAGTAAGTCTTGATTCCTGGTATTCATATTCTTTGGGAGATAGAATAAAGTCTGTTTTTTTGGATGTGATTTCTACCTCTCTGTTTATGGTAGAAGTGCTACTCTGTGGAGTTATAGCCATTTGTGGAAGTTCTACGAGGAAGGTGGTCAGAACATTCGGAGTACTTTCTACATGAATATTTCCGTTCAAAAGTTCGACCAATGATTTACAAATGGCCAAACCTAAGCCGTTGCGTGTAGCTCCCCCCTGTAAGCTCTGTTTCTCTAAATGATCGAGAATACGATAGCGATCGAATATTCGTTGGATGTTTTCAGGTTGAATTCCCAGACCACTGTTACTGACTCTGAATTGCAAAGAGTCATTGTTTATGCTAATATTTACGGATATATCTCCTTCGTTAGGTGTATATTTGAAGGCATTTGATATTAAGTTTGTGACGATTGTGATAATAGCGTTCCGATCAGTGGGCCACATTATATTATCTGTAATAGATATCTGATAATGAATAGCTCTTGAGTCAGCCAGTTCGGCAAAAGAATTGAATATTTCTGTTGCAAGTTTTGATATGTCTGTGTTCTCAATAGTGCATTGCCGGTGTTGAGTGTCGATTCTTCTGAATTCGATTAATTCTTGTAGCAGCTCATTCAAACGTTGGGCATTGCGTTGGATCAGCTCGGTATATTTCAGAATGAAACTATCTGATTTTGGATATGTCAGTACACGCTGGCAAGGTCCTGCAATTAGTGTTAATGGTGTACACAGTTCGTGTGTAATGTTAGTGAAGAACCGGAGTTTAGATTCATAGATTTCCTCTTTCTGCTTTTGATGTAGCTTTGTTAATTGGTATTTTCGTTTCTTCTGATGTCTTCTGATAGAGGTATATATGATATAACTCAAAGTGAGGGTGACTATGAGGAAATAGCAAATATATGCCCAGGTAGTTGTATACCATGGTGCTAATATCTTTATCTTTAATGAGTAGATATCGCTTTGCGTAAGTCCGCATTGATATTTGGTTAATAAGATATATTCTCCCGGAGGGAGGTTTGTGATTACTATTTTGTTAGAGTTATAGTTGTTGAACCAATGTTCGTTGAAGCCTTTTAGCTGATAGAAATAAGTATGGTTATTCCTGTTGATATAATCGGATACACTAAATGAAAGAGTGAAAAAATTCTGTTGGGATGTCAGAGTTAATACTCCGTCCTTCATTAAATTCCGGATATTGATATTTTGTTCATTGATACGTATATTCTTGAAAAGGACAGGCGGTGTATAAATTTGATTTTCTATATCTTCTTTATGGACTATAACGAACCCGTTGATTCCTCCGAAGTAAAGATCGTTTTTTTCTTTATCTTTGAAATAAGCACCATCACTGAATTCTATAACATTTAGGCCGTTTCGCTGGTCGTATACTTCTGCGTTTTGATTGTTATAATCATATTTTATAAGTCCTCCGTTTGTACTGAGCCAGAGAGGCTCATTGGAAGAGGTCGATAATATTCCGTGTATCGTATTGTTGGGGAAGTGAAATTCACGAGTGGCATTCCGGGTCTGTAATTTCCTGTTCATGAGTTGTACCTCTATCAGTCCGGAACTTGTTCCTAAATAAATTAGCTGACTGTCACGATGCATACAGAATATATCATTGACCGGCGATGTTTTTTTCTTATGTAATAGGTAATTATTATATTTGAGAGTCTTTAGATTTAATCTGACTACCCCGTTACCACGGCTTCCAAGCCAGAGAATGCTGTCGTTTTCCTGATACATAGAGAAGAAATGGGCATGAGTGAGCTCTTTTCCTAACTGTATTGGCTTTATTGCAAGGATTTGTGGTTGATTGAGGTTATTACTTAATGTGGCTTTTAAGATACCTTGTCCCACGGTTGCTATCCATAGTGTGCTATCGTTGGCTTCATACAAAACATGTACGTTTTTTATTGAAACATTATCAGGCATAGCTGCTTCGTGAATTTTGTTGTCGGTATACGAATAGTAGTTCAGTTTATCTCCGTCACTTCCCATCCAGAGTATATTCTTTTTGCCGGGGCAGAAAGTATAGATTGAATTATGTACCAATGAACTGTTATGAATAGTATATTGGGATATTTTTTTAGTACGATTATCTTGTTCCGGATGGAAATTTTCTATTCGTATTACTCCATCCCCTTTTGTTCCTATCCATAAGTTCTGTTTTGAATCCAGATACAGACTGCGGATTGGCTTGGATATTTGTATTGGAAATTGGTCATAAGTAATCGAATGAAAAGTATAGCTATCGTTTGAATACCTGTAAATACCTTGTCCATCAGTTCCTACCCATATAATATTTTGATAAAGATCTTTCAATAAAGAAAAGACCCCGCAATGAATAGTAGTCTCCTCAATAATATATTTGGATGCATTCTGTGGGGTATATTTGATACGGATAAGACCACTTGTCAGGAAACCTACCAAATAGTCATCTTTATCTTTTATAATAGTCGATATGTTTCCGTATTCCTGAATTAACTCTTTGAGATTGATAATGTGCTTTTTTACATTGTTCTCTATATCGAACTCATACAATACGTATGATTCATCGACAAAATACAATTTATCCTGTTCGTGGAATAAGTACCAAAAGCGGATATCATTGAACAAAGAATTTTTTTCTACATTTGTTATTTTACCGTTTTTTAAGGTCGCATTTATAACTTTGTCCGGCGTACATATCCATACCCTGTTCGTATCATCAATGAAGAAATCAATAACCTCTTTGTAGTTTACCGGTAGAGGTCCTGCAAGAGAGAATGTTTGTTCCTTCTTATTATAAAAATAAAGGTTGTTGTCATTATAAAGTACAAGCGTCTCCTGAAGCTTGTTATGAGAGTATTTGTAGTATCCTTCAAATTGTGTGTAGCATTTGATGCTTTTTTGATATTTGTCGAACAGATCGAGTCCATAATTGGTGCGTACCCAAAATTTACCATCTGAAAGTTCGGATACAGCTTCTATTAAATTTCCTGAGATACTGTTGGATAGCTCTTCATTCGGATAATAAATCTCAATGTCATTTCCATCCAGTATGTTTAAACCGTCACAGGTTCCTGCCCATAAGTAACCATCTTTATCCTGATACAGTGATAAAACAGAACTGTTGGATAACCCCTCTTTACTTGATATTCTATAAATATTGTATGCCTGTGTTTTATGAGTAGAGATACTTGAAAATAATATGGATACTAATAGAAGTAAAATATGCCTTTTCATGATATTGTGATTTTGGTTAGGCAAAAGAAGATATTATAAAAATAATACGCAATAATGCTGTCTTCTTTTTTATCTGTTTTTGTGACTTATCAGTCTGTTTTTGTGAAAAAGATCCTTCTGTGAGCCTTTGTGATGTTTTTGATGGAGCATAAGGCGCTATATATTAGGTGTATATGCGATTTGCTTAAAAACGTTCTTTTGAAAAAATGTTTTAAAGATATCTTTTTAGTTATACTAATATGTCATGTTTTGGAACTAATCAAAATAAGGAATAATCTATTTTTGTATTCAGAAAAATTTATTAATAACTTTAAATGTATAACTATGGCATGCAAAAAAAACAAAAGGTTGGTTCCTACCTTACTTATATGTGTGGGGATGATGTTGCCTGTTTGTGCTAAAGCTGAAACTTCCGGTGTTACGGTCGTTACGGAACAGCAGCAGTCAAAACAGATTCGTATTGTTGGTATTGTAAAAGATGAAAAAGGAGAACCTGCTATCGGGGTTTCTGTATTAGTGAAGGGTACAACTTCCGGAACAATAACAGATATGGATGGAAACTTTGTATTGAATGCTCCTGGAAATGCTACATTGGTATTTAGCTTTGTAGGATATAAAACTCAGGAGGTGAAGATCAATAATCGTACAAGTATAGATGTTACACTGGTTGAAGATGCTATGATGTTGGATGAGGTTGTAGCTGTGGGTTATGGCTCGCAACGCAAAATCTCGACAATTGGTGCACAGTCCGGTGTGAAATTTGTAGAAGATTTGAAACAACCGGTAGCTACTCTTAATTCTGTATTAGCAGGTCGTGTTGCAGGAGTAATTGGTATGCAGCGGAGTGGTGAAGCCGGAAATGATGATAATACACAAATATGGATTCGGGGTGTTTCTACTACCACAAATACCACCCCGCTTGTTCTGGTAGATGGTGTAGAGCGCTCTTATTCTAATATTGATCCGGAAGATATTGAATCATTTCAGGTATTGAAAGACGCATCGGCAACCGCTGTTTATGGTGTGAAAGGTGCTAATGGCGTTATTTTGATAGAGACCAAAAAGGGTGTTAAGGGAAAGCCGAAAATAAAAGTAGAATATAATGCCGGTGTGACCAGTTTCACAAAGATCCCTGATTTGGCAGATGGTATTACTTATATGCAGATGGCCAATGAAGCATCGGTGAATAAAGGTGGAACGCCTGTTTATTCGCAAGATGTTATCAATAAGACCTATAATCAGGAAGATCCGCTACTTTATCCAAATGTAAACTGGATGAAAGAGATTTTCAAAGATCATGGCTATAATCAACGTGCTAACATAAGTGCAAATGGTGGTTCGGAGTTTGCTCAGTATTATGTTAGTTTGGGCTATTATAATGAGGGAGGACTGTATGAAGAGAGGAAAGACGAAAAGTATGACGGAAGTATGAATTTTAACCGTATAAATTTCGTTTCTAATTTAACAATGCAGGTGACTAAGTCTACAGAGGTGGACTTGGGTATAAAAGGAGAGATTTCTGATTATAACACTCCTTATTATAAGGCAGAAGATGTGTTCAAAATGATAATGAGGGCTTATCCGGTAATGTTTCCAGTGAGCTACGATAATTATGCTATTCCTTATATTGACAATGGTGGAGAGGTTACAAACCCTTATGCGATGGTTTACCGTATGGGTAGTAATAAACGGAATACGAGTGAAACCCGGGCAGATTTGCGTGTTAAACAAAATCTGGACTTTTTCTTGCCTGGATTAAGTGTGCGTGCCCTGGTTGCTTATGACTTTTATATGAGAAATGATATCCAACGCACAGGCACCAATCCTATAACCTATAAAGCTACCGGACGTGATGATAACGGACAGTTGATTCTGGAACGTACGGATAAGATGAAGGGTACTGATAGTTGGGGATATAATAAGCAGCAATGGGGGCATCGCCAATATTATCTTGAAGCCGCTTTGAATTATGATCAAACATTTGCCCAGAAGCATCGTGTAAGTGGTTTGTTTTTGTATAATATGACTGATTACTCCAATGTTACTGCCGGTACATTGATGCATTCTATGCCATTCCGGAATTTAGGTATTGCAGGTCGTGCAACCTATTCTTATGATGACCGTTATTTCTTTGAGGGTAATTTCGGATACAACGGTGCAGAGAATTTTACACCTAAAAAGCGTTTCGGATTCTTCCCTTCTTTCGGACTGGCATGGGTACCTTCTAATGAGAAATTCTTTCAGCCGGTATCAGGCTATATCAATTTCCTGAAACTCCGTTTTTCATGGGGACAAGCCGGTAATAGTCAGCTTGATACGAAGGGTAGGGGAGAAAGCGATGAACGTTTTGTTTACCTGTCTACGGTAGGTAGTGGTGGCGGATACACCTTTGGTGATCAGCGACAGAATGGTTATAGTGGTGTTACTGTGGGGCGTATGGGGGTAGATGTATCCTGGGAAACTTCTACTAAAATGAATCTTGGTGTTGATTTCAATTTATGGAATAATGATTTGACGTTTGCGGTTGATTTCTTTAAAGAGCGCCGTGAGAACATATTTCTGAGACGCCAGGGCATTCCGAATTATATTGGTATTACTACACTTCCTTTTGGAAACCTGGGAACGGTAGAGAATAAGGGGTTTGAAATAACAACTGATTTATCAAAACAGATTGGTAAAGTCGGTCTTATGTTCAGAGGAACTTTCTCTTACAATCAGAATGAGATTATCGAAGATGACACCCCGATAAAACCATATCCCTGGCTAAACTCTCGTGGCTCTTCACTGAACACTAAATTCGGATATGTTTGTGATGGCTTCTATACTTCCGAAGACATTGCTGATTCTAAAGTCCCTAAACTCAGAGGAGTTAATGTACAGGCGGGTGACTTGAAATATCGTGATTTGAACAATGATGGAGTGATTGATGCTTACGATAAGAAATACATTGGTAATCCGGAGGTTCCACAAATCGTTTACGGGTTGGGTGCAACCGTTACTTATAAAAACTTTACGTTAGGAGCTTTCTTCCAGGGAGTAGCCAAATGCGATCTTTCTTTGAGTGCTTCTGCTCTAAAACCCTTTTCGGATGCTGCGGCAAGAGGAAATCTATATGCTAATATAGTAGATCGCTGGACTCCGGAGAACCCAAGCCAGAATGCAAAGTGGCCGAGACTGGATTATGGTATGTCTGCTAATGCTGAGAATTATTCGGAAAGTACATTCTGGTTGCATGATGGCTCTTATCTACGTTTGAAGACGTTAGATTTTAGTTATACTATTCCATCAGAGATTACAAAGAAGTGGGGACTTTATAATTTGAGACTTTATATACAAGGATATAATTTGCTCACTTTTACAAAGTTTGATATGTGGGATGTAGAATTAGGTGCATGTGACGGAACTAAATACCCGAATACGAAGTCTTGCAATATAGGATTAAACTTCTCATTCTAAAACAAGAAAAGCATTATGAAAAAATATATTAATAGAATTATAGTTTGCCTTTTGATGGCTATTCCGTGTTCATCTTGCAGTGATTTTTTTGACAATGAACCGGATAATCTTGACACGATGGAGAAAGTGTTTCAACGCAGACAAAGTACGTTGGAGTTTCTTGCTAATGTTTACTCTTATATCCGGCCTCCTTATAACTGGAGTAATGAAACGATCTGGGCTGGTGTGTCAGATGAAATAGATGTAACTTACACAGATTATGAAATTTCTAAAATAAATCTTGGGTTACTGGCTCCCGATAAGGAAAGCTTGTTTTATGGCAATCTATGGTCACATTATTATGCCGGTATCCGTGCCGCTACTTATTTTATGAATCATGTGGACCGGAATATTGAGTTGAAACCAACAGAAATTGCACAATATAAGGCTGAAGCCCGTGGATTGAGAGCCTGGTTTTATTTTTGTCTGATCCGACAGTATGGTCCGGTGGTTATTCTGTCAGATGATTTGGTAGAAGGAGATGCGTCAGTTGAAGAAATGAACATAGCTCGTAGCAGTATCAGCCAGTGTTTCAATTATGTAACATCAGAGTTGAATGGTGTGATTGATGGTCACTGCCTGCTCGATGTGAACATCACAGATAGCAGAGATCCCAGGTATTTGAACAAAAATGATTACGGACGAATTACAGAAGTGGCTTGTAAGGCTATTAAAGCAAGAGTCTTATTGTATGCCGCCAGTGATCTTTACAATCGTGACAAAACAACTCCGTTGTTCAAGAGCTTTAAGAATATAGATGGCTCTTATATGATGGACTACACCAATGAAGGTGCTACAGAACGTTGGGAAGCGGCAGTTCAAGCAACGGAAGAAGTGTTTAAGTATACAGATTTTACTTTGTATAAAGCTTCTTCTGCCGATCCTTATGAGTCTTATCAGAATATTTTCATTGTAGATTGGAATTCAGAAATTATCTGGGCTAAACCTGCCGGAGGCTTTTGGGAAATGGATCTGGCTTGCTCGCCTCGTTTTGTAAAAGGATGGTCCGGATGGGGTGTCACACAGGAAATGGTAGATGCTTATTTTATGAAGAATGGTGAGTCTCCGATTCTGGGCTATAATGCCGATGGAAGTCCTGTTATTAATCAGAAGTCCGGTTATGTGGAGGAGGGCTTTACCACCTCTACCGGTGATGATGGATACACAATGCCGGGTACTTATAAAATGTATGCAGGCAGAGAACCGCGTTTTTATGTGTCAGTTTGCTTTGATAACTCTAAATGGATGTCTAAATTCAATCAAACCCAGGTTCAGTTCTGGTATGGCGGAAATACCGGGCGTACAGATAAAGAAACCCGAAATTATTCACAGACAGGTTATCTGTGTCGTAAACTTGTGAATCCCAATAGTAATATTGAAACCGACCAGAAGATTGAACATGCAGCTATCCTGTTCCGTTTGGGAGAATTTTATCTGAATTATGCTGAAGCATTGAATGAAGCCAATTTTGATAAAAATAAAAGTACTGTTTTGAAATACCTGAATGATATTCGAAAACGTGCCGGTATTCCGGGATATGGTGAGCAAGGGCTTGCTGTTCCGTCTACTCAGGAAGAGATGCGTGAAGTTATTCGTCGTGAAAGAAGAGTGGAATTAGGTTTTGAGGAAGCGCGTTACTTTGACTGTATACGTTGGGGCGTTGCTCATCAATATTTTAATGGTCCGAAGCATGGCATGAATGTGAATGATCCTGTCGGGAAATCAGCATTCTATAAACGTACTCTGTTTGAAACAAGAACTTTCCCAGAGCACAATCTCTTATGGCCTGTTCCGCTAAGTGATATTTACAAAGCGAACAAATTGGTACAGAATCCGGAATGGAGCAGTATAAGCTCATCGGATATGGAAGAATAATTTAAATTTTAATAGTGAAAGATATGAAGATTATGAAATATATTCAATATGTGCTGGGACTGATTCTGACTCTGAGTTCTTGTTCGAACTTTGATTGGGATGATAATTCGGAAACAACCTTATCAGCATTTTCAGTTGAAGGAGCTCCTATGAACGTTACGGTGACTTCTGAAAATAAAGAAGAGTTGCAGAAACTGAAATGGGAAAAATCTCATGCAGGCAATTATTCGATGGTTTTTTATAAAATTCAGTTCTCCAGTGCAGAAGACTTTTCACAGGTATTCTATACTGTAGAAACTAAAAGCATCGGATCTGAGAATTTTATGGAATTGACCAATGATGAATTAAATCAGATTGCAGAAAAAGCAGGTATCGGGCAATCTACTACGGGAACTATTTATTGGAAAGTAAAGGCTTCCAATGGTATTAATGTCATTGAGAGTAGCAATAGGGGGGAAATTGTGATTACTCGTCCTTTGGGATATGCGTATAACCCTTCCGAACTATATCTGATGGGAACAGCAACTGCTGCCGGTGATGATTATGCGAAGATGATTCCTATGAAGATGGTGGCAGCTGGAAATGGAAGTGGAATTTTTGAAATATTCACTTCGTTAAAAGAAGGTAATTTGTATTTTGTGGAAAAACTTGCCGATAAAACGTATCGTCGCTTTGCGATTAATGCTTCGAGGCTGGTTGAGGGGACAGAGGTTTATACCCAACCATTGGAGAAGGATTGTATACATCGTATCCGAGTTGATTTTAACCGGGCAAGTGCCTCTATTACAAAGATCTCAAAAGTAGAAGTGTGGTATGATGGTACCAAAGAAGTATTGGGTACAATGCAACTGAAAAGTTCGGCTCAGCCGATATGGACAGTAACCACTGCCTTTGCTGCTGTAAGTAATAACTATAAGTATAAATTCAGAATGGAAGAAACGGATGCAGCAGGTGTTTTTACCTATGTCTATTGGGGATATGAGAAGGAGACTTCACTTGAGCAAAGTTCCGGTTCGGCTGCCGATTACTTTTATGTTTATGAGGTGGATGATTCGTCTAACTATTGCTATCGTTTCAACAAGAAAGCTCATAACAATCAGAATCTGACAATTGAATTGAATATGCAAGCGTCTATCAAGCAGTATACACATTCTGTATCGGTGAATGAATAAATGAAGGAAAAATAAAATAGGTAGGGCGAGCAAGTGTTGTGTCCGTTTTTATGTTGCAGGTGGATCTGTATTTGAGACAAAAGTGGCCTAAATAGCCATTCTACATGCTTCTGTGCTAATCTGTCGTAAATGCATACTGTGGATATTTACACTGCTCCCTATATTTGCAACAATCACCCGGCATTCGGTTGATATAGAAAATATAGTATTTAAATTTAAAATCTAATTAGTATGAAAAAGAGAATTACTCTTAAACCATCCTTTAAAAATGCAACCCTCTTATTAGGGATGCTTACTCTTCCGATGATGGTAAGTGCACAGGAATCCTGGAAGTGGGAAAGTGAAGCAGAGAATTATGCTGAAATCTCTTATGCAAAAGTTACAGAGGCAACTGCTGATGGTAATGTTGTATCTGGTGGTAAGTACTTAGAAGAACTTTCTGTTGGGAAAGATTCAAGGGTGGGATATAGTATTACAGGTGTACCTGCTCCGGGTATGTATGATTTGTCTATCTCTTATATATCTATGCAGGAACGCTACTTGTTGGTGAAAATATCCGACCGTGATCCGATTGTTGTAGATTGTACTGAAACAACAGGAGGATGGAATGGGGTTCCTGCTATCGAAGAGGACGAAGAAGGGAATAAGGTAGAACGTCTTGGTGTAGTAAGCAAGACTATCTCAGTGTATATACCTTACGAAGGAGATAATGATTTGGTGATTCAGGCTTTTGACGGATATTCAGAAAGCGAAGGTAAGAACTTGTCTTTTGCTCCTAATATAGATAAGATCACAATTACTCCTTCTGCTGTAGAGCTAAAAGAAACCGCGGAAGAAATGGAGCCAATTGAGATTGAAATGGAGAGTAGTAATGCGCTTTCGGGTTCTGCTAAGTTGATGACAGAGCACAACGATCATTATAGCGGAACAGCTGGTGTAACCTTAGGGAGCACCGGGCGTGCCGTCTATAAAGTGACCGTACCTGAAACGGGGGCTTATGCGCTTTATATTGATTATACTACTATGCAGACGCGTTGGATTTATGTAAAAGTGAATTCTCAGCCGAAGCAATATGTGGAGTTTGGTGAGAAAACTCCTTCATGGGGAAGAGAAGAGTCGGATGATCCAAGCAGACCAACAATCTATAAGAAAGCTGTATTACTCTATCTGGAAAAGGGAGAAAATACAATCATGTTGAATTCATATAGCGGAGCTACTTCAGAACATAGTGACTCTCCTAACATGGACAAGATGACAATCATAAAAGTGGATGCTGCTATCTCTGATCCGGGTTATGAAAAGGTAGCTTATTCTTTCGACTATACAGATATGGCTGAAATGTCTTCCAATGTGACTGTAACTGAAGAGAAAATGGAAGCACTATTGGATAATGATGAACGTACATCACTTGAATTGGATGTAAAGGAAGCTACATTTATAGCTAAAATGCCTTATCCTCTCATGTTGACCGGATATGCTATTGCCAGTCCTGGTGATATGACGAACTGGAAGGTGGAAGGTTCGGTTGATGGACAGGGTGATTGGACAGAGCTGGGTAGCATCGGTGTTGCCAAAGAAGGTATTTACGAACAGCATAAAGTTGAGTTTAATCAGGATGAACCGGTTGCATATCAATATTACCGTCTTGTTGCAAAAGGAGATGAAAACCTGAATATTGCAGAATGGCAGTTGTTTGGTTCTCCTTGCGTAAGTGCAGAACGCCCGTTACCAAGTGATATGTTTAAGGGCGATGATAGCGCTTTGGAGGCTTCGGAAGATGGTTGGGATTTTGATAAGGAACATGGTGAAAGATACCAGTATATCGTTGATGGAAAACTGAATACAAAATTCACTGCAGACCAGGTTAAGTCTCCGACTGAAAAGACTCCGATTTATTTTCAATATAGATTGGAGGCTGCAGAGATAGCTAAGAGCTATTCTTTGACTGTACCCTGGAGTTTACAAGAACGTGATCCGAAAGACTGGACATTGTATGGTTATACGAGTGGAGCATGGGTAGTACTTGATAGCCGCAAGAATATGAAATTCCCGACATCCTCTTCTACTTTGGTTTATAACATTGCAGAACCGAAAGAATGTGTAGTATATAAACTGGAAATTACTGCAAACAACGGAAGCCGTGACAATACGCAACTTACAGCATGGCAGTTGTTTGCTGAAAAGCAACCTATACATATAGTTACCGGTGTGAAAGATATCTATACCGATAAGGTTTCGGCGCAGGTTTATTCTGTAGACAATAAGGTTATTATTTCTGCCGATCAAAAGGTTGTTTACTGTATTTATGGTTTGAGTGGACAGAAAGTAAAAGAAGGTATAGTAGAGGGTACTGTTGAAGTGCCTGTATCTGCCGGATTTTATATCGTAACTGTAGATGGAGTGGCTACTAAAGTTTTAACTCGTTAATTTTTTAAATAACAGGAAGCCGTGATGTTTTCCTGAAAACATACAATGGCTTCCTGTTTTCATTTTATTTGCATACATAATACCATGAATTTGAACAATCGAAGATTATTAATGATCCTGGGCGTGTGGATTAGTTTCTTTCTGACACAACCATTTGTTTGTATTGCACAAAACAGTGCTACTATTATATCGACCATTTATTCGCCCGATACTTCTATTCGTGTGGAATTGATGCAAAAGGATAAAAATACATTTTATCGGGTATATAAAGAGGAACAGCTCGTTGTGTCGGACTCCAGACTTGGAATTGCGTTTTCGTTTACCAATTTCACAAAATTGGATTATGTTGATCAGGTAAGTAGAGAGATAAATGAGACTTATACACTTCCTTCCGGAAAAATGAGTGAATATCATAATCGGTGTAATGAGCAAGAAGTGGCTTTTACCACATTGTTGGGAAGTAGTATAAAAATAGTATTTAGAGTTTTCAATGAGGGATTTGCATATAGATATCAGGTTGACGGAAAAGAGTCAGGCTCTTTGAGACAGGAATTGAGTGAAGTTGCTGTAAATGATTTTAAAATAGCCTGGTCGCAAAAGTATAATGTTAATTACGAAACAACATACAACCGAAAAAACTGGGCGATGACCCTGGAACAATCTGCAGAAGGACAAGGATCTCCGGTCTTAGTGGAGACTACCGGTTCTTATTATTTACTATTGACAGAGGCTGCAAACACAGGTAGTTATGCTACAAGCAGGCTAATGCCTGCTGAGGCGACAGGTTGTTATTATTATAAACCTGAGGGGACGGTATTGGTAAAATCTCCTTTCGAGTCGCCTTGGCGGGTAGTCGTGTTGGGGACATTGAATGAGATAATAGAGTCGTCTATGGTGGAGCATCTCAATGTAGAGGCCGATCAGCGGGACTGGTCATGGGTACGCCCTGGGCGAGCTTCCTGGAATTGGGGAGGCGAAGATGCCGAGAATGTAATAAGTTGGGATACTGCTGTGAAATATGTGGATATGGCAGCCTTTATGGGGTGGGAGTATTTCATATTGGATGATGGTTGGGACAGTGTACGTGATGGTTGGAATGGCTCTTCGGATGTGAAACGATTGGTTGAATATGCTGCCGGAAAGTCAGTTGGTATTCTGCTTTGGAGTCATCAGAATAGATTTGCAAGCAATAAAGAGCAAGTGAACCAGGTTCTGAGCGAGTGGAAAAGTTGGGGAGTAAAAGGTGCAAAGATTGACTTTTGGGATGGAGACGGACAAGGAGTAATGAAGAAATATGATCTTGTGGCGGAAACGGCAGCAGAGCAAGAACTTCTGGTTAATTGGCATGGGTGTACCCGTCCGTCGGGAACCCGTAGAACATGGCCTAACTTATTGACTTCGGAAGCCGTATATGGTGGCGAAATGTATCTGGGAAACAGAGTGATGCTGGAACCCTCACATAATATAATGCTCGCGATGACACGTAATGTAGTAGGTCCTATGGACTATACACCGGGAGAGTTTGGAACAAAATGGGGAGCTGTGAGTCAATATACTTCCTGGGCACATCAATTGGCACTTTTAAGTCTTTATGAATCAGGCATTCAATGTTATGTTGATAATCCGTTGAGTTATAGATATAATATAGCAGAGTCATATCTCAAAGATATTCCGGCTGCCTGGGATGAAATAAAATGTTTGGAAGCCGAACCGGAGTCTTATGTTACGCTGGCTCGCCGGAAAGGAGATGACTGGTATGTGTCTTCTATTTGTAACCAGGCACGTACGTTGTCGATACCGCTGGACTTTCTGGATGAAACAAAAACATATTATGCCTATATTTATAAGGATGGCGGGTGTAAAGCTGAAATTGCTTTTGATTATCAGTCCAATGTAGGTAAAAATACAATCCTTACACTTCCGTTATTGGCGTCTGGTGGTGCAAGCGTCCGACTGTCTGTGTCTGACTGTTTACCCAAACCATGGCAGAAAACATTGGAAGCGGAAGATGCAGCTACTTTGGGTAAGAAGGAACAGGATGCAGTTTGTTCTGGCGGGGCATATATGTCGGCTTTAGGAAGGAGCAATAAATTGAAGTATAGTGATGTGGAAGTAGAGGAGGGCGGTGAATACGCTCTGACTTTCTTTTATATGACCGATAAGGAAAAAGATGCTTATCTCAAGGTTAATGATGGAGAGGAGATTTATTATCATTTCCCGTCTTCGGGTGGCCTGGAAGGGAAGCATTTGTCTTTTATAACTGTCTTGACACAATTGGAAAGTGGAAAAAACAAGATTGAAATAGGGAATACGTCTGCATTGATGCCCAATATGGATCGTATTACTTTGAAAAGAGTGGTTGATAAAGGTTGTATTGTAGGAAATGAGCGCGTTGTTCAAGAGAAGGATGTTCAAATACGTGTAGAAGGATGTACTTTTCAGGTAATTACCACGAGTAAGGAGGCTATTTGTACGCTATATTCCGTCGAAGGACAAGTATTGCAGCATTGGAATATTCATGACGGAAGATTGATAGAAACACTTGCCCCTGGAAGAACTTATATTGTTAATGTATATACGGGAAAAGAATCATATAGTCAAAAAATAATAGCACAAGAAAAATAATGAGAACAACACAGATTATGGTTAGAATACTGGGAGGAGTTTGCATGGGTATGTTTGCTTCACTCTTATCCGCTCAACAGACATTTCAAAGTTATAGTCTGCTTGATGAAGGGGGAGATTTGCGATCCGATCAGATGAAAACACTGGAATTGCTGAGTGATAAAAATGACAGTACCGTATATTCGGCTCCGTTTACCGGACAGAACTGGATCGTTTATGAAGCAATCCGACCAATGGTTATGACAGCCAGCTTATTACTTCCTTCGGACAAGCTGGCTACCGCTCTGAAAAGCTTCAAGGTAGAAGGTTCTAATGACGGAGAAACCTGGAAGCGTATTCTTTCAGTAGTGGGAGTCACGACAAAGCCTCGGGAAGCCCTTGTTAGTAAAGCCAATGGCACAAATGCGTATAAATATTTCAGGCTTAGTATTGAGGAAATAGTTTCGGGTACAACGTTGGAGATTGCAGAATGGCAATTGCTGGGTTATCCGAAACCTGATTTCGATAACTTAATAACAGAAGCCGATAACTTAACCGGACAGTATGCCGATAATTCTTCACTGAAAAATCTGTTGAGTGATAAAACTACTGAGGTTTTCAGACAAAATGGTGTTCAATCATGCTGGATAGAATATGCTTTGGATACTCCGCAAAAGATAGAAGGTTACTCTGTGATGTCTGCCAATAACATAGCTTCCAGCCCGAGAAGTTGGGAATTATTAGGGTCCAATGATCGTGAAAACTGGAAGGTGCTTGATTCTCGTAGTAATGTATACCTGCAGGCTATCAACAATATGCAGATATATGAATTGGGAAAAGACCGTGAGAAATATGATTGGGGAGTGGCAGCTGACATGGCTCAGCAGAGTATGCTGGAACTTTTCTGGAAAACCTATGGGTCAGGATATTATCTGATACATGGATGGCATCCGAACTCCACCCTGTCAAATAATGGATTCAACTACTGGTGGATGGCACATATGATCGATGTATTCGTAGATGCATATCAACGCACCGGAGATAATACGTACCGTAAAAATGCTATAAGAGTATACAATGCGATGCTTTCATATGGTAAGAAAACATATGGTAAAAGTTCTTTGTGGAATGGCTTTTTTGATGATATGGAATGGATGGGATTGGCTTGCCTGAGAGCAGATGCTGTTTGGGGAGATGAGTTGGAACAACGTTGGAAGACTGGAGCCATTCAACTTTGGGATTGGATAAAAGTAGGCTGGAATGATAAGCATGGAGGAGGAATACAATGGAATGATGCTTCGCCGGAATCAAAAAATGCTTGTTCCAATGCACCTGCTGCTATTCTGGCTGCACGACTCTACAACCTGACACAGGACGAAGAATATCTGGACTGGGCAAAAAAGATATGGGAATGGACAAATTCTCATCTGTTATTTGACAACGGAATCGTAAAAGATGCGTATTTGAATGATAATTTTGGGTGGTCATTTACTTATAATCAAGGTACATGGATGGGGGCTTGTCTGGAATTGTATAAAATTACCGGAGAGCAGAAATATCGTGATGCAGCCATTCGTACAGGGGATTATATTGTGAATGACTGGACTAAGTTTTCCCCGGACGGTATTCTGGATAATGGTGAAGGACAGGGCGATGGCGGACTGTTTAAAGGCATTCTTATGCGCTATCTCTCACAATGGATCTTGTCGGGTAAGTTAGATTCTGTGCGTGAACAACATTATACGCAGTATATGCTTGAAAATGCAAAAGGACTGTGGGATGCTGCTACTTTGAAACCGGAAATTATATTTAAGAATAACTGGAGAGAACGCCCTGAAAGAGTACTTTCGTCTTCTACGGACGAAGGAAAACGGTATGATTCTTCTACACATTTGAGTGGAACCATGTTGTTTGAATTGCTGGATGAATTACAGCGGGAAGGAAAAATACCGGTAGACAATCAGAATCCGGAGAGTATATCCAATAAGGAGAATGCTTATAAATATTATCGGCTTGTGTTGAAGTCTGTTAATGGAAGCCAGAACTTTGAGCTATCCCGTTGGCAATTGTTTGCAAAGAATCCTGTAACCGGTTTACAGGAACAAATAGGCGGAGAGGATATAAATTTCTCCATCTTTACAGAAAAAGGAAGTATGGTGATTGTAAACAAGGAAGTGACTCCGCTCCTCATACAAGTTTATACAGTGGGTGGATGTTTGCTTGATCGTATTCAGATGATGGCAGACCGGGAGTGTATTCATTTGCCTTCCGGATTCTATCTGGTAGATATTTTTGATGGTCAGACTTCTTGTCGGAAGAAGATTTGCGTAATGTAAAAGGATTGCTAAAACTAATATATAAATATAACTTTTATGATTTTGCTAAACTGTATTATAAATAGCCGAAAGCTATACGGAGTATTAATTGCCGCTTTATGTATGGGAGCGGTTACAGCTCATGCCCGGGATATTGAGATAAAATCACCGGACGGAAAAATGAAGGTGGATATTAATTTGGATGGGCAGATTGTATACAACGTATCCTATGATGATGAAACTTTATTAAAGGATTGCCGGTTGGGAATGACTTTAAGGGGGCAGGTTTTGGGAGAGAATCCGAAGTTGGTTGGTAAAAAGAAACTCTCGGCAGATGAAATGGTAGTTCCGGTTATTCCCCTGAAATTTTCTTCTATACGTAACCATTATAATGGGGAGAGCCTGAGGTTTAAAGGAGGATATTCTGTTGAGTTCAGGGTATATAATGATGCAGTGGCTTATCGCTTTGTTACTGATAAAAAAGGAGAAATAGAGGTGTTGAACGAAAATTTCTCCATCGGTCTGGCTGGAGATTATCTGACTCATCTGCAAAAGCCGGGTGGCTTTAAAACAGCTTATGAGGAACCCTATAGCCATGTTGTTGCTTCTCAATGGAAAGTTGAAGATAAAATGTCTAATCTTCCGATTCTGATGGACACCGGAAAGAAATATAAGATATTGATATCGGAGGCAGATTTGGTAGATTATCCTTGTCTGTTTTTGAAAGGGAATGGTGCTGAAGAACGCATTCATGGTGTGTTTCCACGGGTACCTTTGGAGTTTGGTGAAGACGGAGACCGCAGTCTGAAGATTCTAAAAGAGACAGATTATATTGCAAAAACAAAAGGAAACCGCAGTTTCCCCTGGCGATATTTCTTTATTTCAAAGGAGGATACTGAATTGTTAGAGCAGACTATGACAGACAAGTTAGCTTCCAAATGTCGTCTGGATGATGTTTCATGGATAAAACCGGGGCAGGCCAGTTGGGAATGGTGGAATGCTGCTTCTCCTTACGGACCGGATGTGAATTTTAAAGCTGGTTTTAATCTGGATACTTATAAGTATTATATTGATTTTGCAGCTAAATATGGTATACCTTATATTATAATGGACGAAGGTTGGGCTATGAGTACCCGTGATCCTTATACACCGAATCCGGAAGTAAATGTACATGAAATTATCCGTTATGGTAAAGAGAAAGGGGTTGGCGTTGCACTTTGGTTGACATGGCTGGCTGTAGAAAATAACTTTGATTCATTTAAAACCTTTGCAGACTGGGGAGTGGCAGGATTGAAAATTGACTTTATGGATCGTAGTGACCAGTGGATGGTGGACTATTATGAACGTGTTGCTAAAGAAGCAGCCAAACACCATCTGTTTGTAGATATGCATGGTTCGTTCAAACCGGCCGGATTGGAGAAACTGTATCCGAACCTGCTTTCTTATGAAGGAGTACGTGGTATGGAACAAATGGGAGGATGCTATCCTGACAATAGTCTGTTTTTACCTTTTATGCGTAATGCGGTAGGCCCAATGGACTATACCCCGGGTGCAATGATCAGCATGCAACCGGAAGTTTATCAGTCCAGACGTCCTAATTCGGCCAGCATTGGTACCCGTGCTTATCAGTTGGCATTGTTTGTTGTATTTGAAAGTGGTATACAGATGTTAGCTGATAATCCTACCCTTTATTATAGAAATCCGGACTGTACGGAGTTTATTACTAAAGTACCGGTAGTATGGGATGAGACTAAAGCATTGGCTGCTGATGCAGGAGAGTATGTAATCGTAGCTAAACGTAAAGGTAACCAGTGGTTTATAGGTGGTATTACAAATAATAAACAAAAAGAACGGGAATTCGAAATCTCTCTTGATTTTCTGAACCCTGGCAAAAATTATCAGATGACCTATTTTGAGGATGGTATTAATGCCGGACGTCAGGCAATGGATTATAGAAAGAAGGATTGTCAGGTGAAATCGGGTGATACATTTAAGATTAAGATGGTGCGTAACGGAGGTTGGGCAGCTATGATTCAATAAGATTTATAAGAATGACTTAATACAGTTTTACTTTACACCGTTTTAACATTATAAAAATTCATATGGC
>DXWV01000024.1:31465-105948 GCA_019416685.1 Bacteroides sp. | reverse complement strand
GTGCGCTCTTTCACGTCTTTAAGTTGTTCAATAGTAATCATTTGATTTACAATTTATTCCCTATGGTCATGACCATTATCTAATCTTTATCGCATAGGTACGTTAACGATTTACAATTTACGATTGAAATTACTTTATTCAATCATTTTATCTGTCTCAAGGGGACAAAGATACGCAAAAATCCGCTACCTTTGCTTTTGTAACTAAATTGTTATCATTGATATGAATAAACTACTAAAACTATCCTGCCTGTCGCTATTTCTCTTAATAGTGGCAAGTGTGAGTGGAGCTACGTCCAAAGACTACCGCTATGAGACAGTGCCCAACGATCCGTTGAAGGCACGCATTTACACACTGGACAACGGGTTGAAGGTCTACATGACCGTTAACAAAGAAGAACCACGTATACAAACTTTTATTGCTGTACGTGTAGGTGGAAAGAACGATCCCGCAGAAACCACCGGACTGGCTCACTACTTCGAACACCTGATGTTTAAGGGTTCACAAAAGTTCGGTACACAAAATTATGCAGCCGAAAAACCTTTGCTCGACCAGATTGAGCAACAGTTCGAGATATATCGTAAAACAACTGATGAAGCAGAACGTGCAGCCATCTACCATAAAATAGACAGCCTATCATACGAGGCATCCAAATTTGCCATTCCTAATGAATATGACAAACTAATGGCTGCTATCGGAGCTACAGGAACCAATGCTTACACCGGATTCGACATGACTGTTTATGTGGACGATATCCCTGCCAACCAGGTAGATAACTGGGCCAAAATACAAGCAGACCGCTTTGAAAATTGCGTTATTCGCGGTTTCCATACAGAATTGGAAACAGTATACGAGGAGAAAAACATGTCACTGACTAAAGACCCGCGTAAGGTGTACGAAACCGTATTGTCTGCTCTCTTCCCACACCACCCTTACGGTACACAAACTGTACTGGGCACACAGGAAGATCTGAAGAATCCTTCTATCACCAACATCAAAAACTACCACAAACAATGGTATGTACCCAACAATATGGCTATTTGTCTCTCCGGAGATTTTGATCCGGACCAGATGATTGCTACTATTGATAAGTACTTCGGTCATTTGAAACCCAATAATAACCTGCCAAAGCTGAATTTACCGAAAGAGTCACCCATCACTGCACCAATCGTACGCGAAGTACTGGGTCCGGACGCAGAAAGTCTGACGCTGGCCTGGAGGTTTCCGGGAGCTGCAAGTAAGGAATATGAAATCTTACAAGTAGTATCACAAATCCTGTACAATGGTAAAGCCGGCCTTATCGACCTCGACCTCAATCAGCAACAGAAGGTGTTACAAGCCTATGGCTACCCACTGGACATGGCAGATTACTCGGCTTTAATGCTGCAAGGCCGCCCCAAACAAGGACAGACATTGGATGATGTAAAGAACCTGTTGCTCGAAGAAATCAAAAAACTACGTGCAGGAGATTTTGACGAAAAAATGCTGCAAGCCAATATCAATAACTTCAAACTTTACCAGGTTCAACAACTGGAAAGCAACAAGGGGCGTGCAGACATGTTCGTAAACTCATTCATTAACGGCACCAACTGGGCAGATGAAGTAACCGCTATTGACCGTCTTGCCAAACTCACCAAAGAGGACATTGTAACCTTCGTCAATAAATATCTGACCGATCAGAACTATGCCGTTATTTATAAGAAGCAAGGTCAAAATCCGAATGAGAAGAAAATGACAAAACCAACCATCACTCCGATTGTGATGAACCGTGACGTTGCCAGTGACTTCCTGAAGGAGATACAAAACAGTAATGTAAAGCCCATCGAGCCTGTATTCCTCGATTTTAAGAAAGACCTCAGCCAACTGAAAGCCAAATCGGGCATTCCTGTACTATACAAACAGAATACAAGTAATGACCTGTTCCAGTTGATTTATGTATTCGACATGGGCAACAATAACGATAAAGCCCTCGGTACCGCTTTCGATTACATTGACTATCTGGGAACCTCCGATATGACACCGGAGCAAGTAAAAAGCGAATTCTATCGTCTGGCATGTAACTTCCGCGTATCTCCGGGTAACGAACGTACCTATGTTGTACTGTCGGGTTTGAATGAGAATATGCCTGAAGCAATGAAATTGTTTGAGAAACTGATGGCAGATGCACAGGTAAACAAAGAAGCTTATACCAATATGGTAGCCGACATTCTGAAATCACGTAAAGATGCCAAACTGAATCAGATGCAGAACTTCCGCCGACTGATGAACTACGGTATGTATGGTCCTAAATCTCCTGCCACCAATATACTGACAGAAGCCGAACTTCAAAACATGGATCCGCATGAACTGACAGACCGTATTCATAATCAGAACAGTTACAAACATCGCATTATGTACTACGGTCCAACAAGTGAAAAGGAACTGTTAGCCACTATCAACAAAAACCACCAGGCTCCCAAAAAGTTAAAAGAGATCCCTGCCGGGATGGAATTCCCACGTCTGGAAACGCCGGTAACCAAAGTGCTTATCTCTCCTTATGAGGCGAAACAGATTTATATGACTCAGCTTTCTAATCGTGGTGAAAAATTTGATCCTATGATTGAACCCGCACGCCAAATGTACAATGAATACTTTGGTGGTGGTATGAACTCGATCGTATTCCAGGAAATGCGTGAGAGCCGCGGGCTTGCATACTCCGCATGGGCCGGACTCAACCGTCCGTCTTATCTGAAGTATCCATATCTGCTCCAGACTCAGATAGCCACACAGAATGATAAAATGATTGATGCCATCAAGGTTTTCAATGATATTATCGATAACATGCCGGAGTCTGAAGCTGCTTTCCAGCTCGCCAAAGAAGCACTTATCGCCCGTCTGCGCACAGAACGTATCACTAAGAGTGACATCATATGGTCATACATTAATGCACAAGATCTGGGACAAAATGTAGATAGCCGTATCAAGCTGTATAATGATGCACAAAACATGACACTGAAAGATGTTATCAACTTTCAGAATAAATGGGTCAAAGGACGCACCTATACATATTGTATCCTCGGTGACAAAAAAGAGTTGGATATGGAAAAACTAAAAGAAGTGGGACCAGTTCAGGAACTTACACAAGAAGAGATTTTTGGATACTGATTTAGTTGAGAGTTGAAAGTTAGGCTGCGCTATCAAGCTGCATAGTAACTTTCAACTCTCAACTTTCAACTCTCCTCGTACATCTTATCTATCATCTCTTTGTAGTTTTTGGCTACCACCGGACGTTTTAGTTTCAATGTATTTGTCAACTCACCCTTTTCCATACTGAACGGTTCGGGCAAGAGTGTAAAGCGCTTTATCTGTTCATAATTAGCAAATTGTTGCTGCAAGGTATCAATACGGGCACGGAACAATCCTACAATCTTGGGATGCTGCAACAATTCTTCCATATCCTTATATTCAATACCTTTCTCTTTGGCGTAGTCTTTCACAAAGCCATATACCGGAACAATCAACGCAGATACAAACTTACGCTGATCGGCAATAATAGCAATCTGATCGATATATCGGTCAATGACCAACTTTGTTTCAAGAGCTTGCGGAGCAATGTACTTACCATTGGATGTCTTAAACAAATCTTTGATACGCTCCGTCAGGTACAACTGCCCGTTCTTAAAGTATCCGGCATCACCCGTATGAAACCAACCATCAGCATCAATGGTAGCTGCGGTAGCTTCCGCCTTCTTATAATATCCTTTTGTGATAGTCTTTCCACGCAGCAGAATCTCATTATCTTCTCCTATCTTCACTTCTACATCCGGCATCAACTGACCTACTGAACCAATATCATAACCCGTTTTGGAAGTACAAGAAACGGTAGCCGTAGATTCTGTCAATCCATAACCTACCAGCATATTAATACCCACAGAATGAACGAACTCACAAATTTCATCGGGCACTGCCGCACCGGCAGTCGGAAAGAAATTACCATTTTCAATACCAATCGTCTTCTTCAGCAATGAATAAATTGTTTTCTCGTAAAACTTATATTTCAAATGAAGCATCAACGGCGGAGTCTTTCCCTGACGTACATAGTCAATATTGTGTATTCTGCCAACACGGATAGCATCCATCATCAGTGTTTTTTTGATACCTGTCGTCTCGGCAATCTTTTCCTGTACACCCGCATACACCTTCTCCCAGAAACGGGGAACACTACACATTAGCGTGGGGCGGATCTCCTTGATTGTCATCTGAATATCGGCAGGACGGAGGTTAATACAAATCTGTACTCCCTTATAGATGCAAAGATAACTCCATGCTTTCTCAAACACATGGGTAAGCGGCAGGAAGTTCATAGATACATCTTCATCCGACATATCCACCAGGCGAATATCATGAATCCGGAAAGCTTCAAGGAGACAAGAGTGATGCAGCATTACCCCTTTCGGCTCACCCGTTGTACCGGAAGTATAGAGAATATTAGCCAGGTCATCTTCTGAAGCACGTGAAGTTCGCTCTTCCACCACCTCATTGTGGGGTAACCCTTCACCCATTGCCAAAAATTCATCATAATAAATAGACGACACATCACGGGGATCTTTCACCACATCACGGTCGAAAATAATAATCTGCTGTAACGACGGACAGAAACCAAATATGCTAAAGGCAGCATCATACTGAAACTGTTCGCCCACAAACAAGAAACGTATCTGTGCATCATTAATAATGTATTGCGCCTGTGCAGGAGAACTGGTGGCGTAAAGCGGAATAGTCACTGCACGATTAGCAAATGCTGCAAAATCCACAAAAAGACATTCCGGCTTGTTTTGCGAAAAAATACCGATATTTTCTTCTTCCTCCACACCAAGTGCAACAAGAGAATTGGCGGCTTGTTTTACGGTTTCTGAAAACTGATTCCAGGAGATAGGAATCCATTGTGCTGTCTGGTAATCACGATATCGAAGCGCTGTCTTATCGCCATACTTTTGGGCCTGGCGATGAACCAAGACAGATAAATGATGTTCAATCATATCTATTTGTTGTTAGTAAATATAGGGCAAAGATATTAGTTTTATTTGAAACTATCGCCTTTTTCAATAATTATCAGTAAGTTTGCACCATGAAATATGACGTATCTTATCTGACAACGGAGGCCGTAAGCCTGCTTAAGTCGCTTATAGCCATCCCCTCAATCAGCCGTGAAGAAACTCAGGCTGCTGACTATCTGCAAAATTACATTGAAGCAGAAGGCATGACTACCGGACGTAAAGGCAACAACATTTGGTGTCTTAGCCCGATGTTTGATTTGAAGAAACCCACTATTCTACTCAACTCGCACATTGACACCGTAAAACCCGTAAACGGTTGGCGCAAAGACCCTTTCACTCCACGAGAAGAAAACGGAAAGCTCTATGGGTTAGGCAGCAATGATGCCGGTGCCAGTGTAGTAACGTTATTACAGGTGTTCCTGCAACTATGTAGAACGGAGCAATCATACAACCTTATTTACCTTGCTTCTTGCGAAGAAGAGGTATCTGGCAAGGAAGGTATCGAGAGTGTATTGAAAGGTCTTCCCCCTATTTCATTTGCTATTGTGGGCGAACCCACCGAAATGCAACCCGCCATCGCCGAAAAAGGTCTTATGGTACTGGATGTCACTGCCACCGGAAAAGCAGGACATGCTGCCCGCAACGAAGGTGACAATGCTATTTACAAAGTACTGGATGACATTGCCTGGTTTCGCGACTACCGTTTCAAGAAGGAATCTCCTTTGTTAGGTCCGGTCAAGATGAGTGTTACGGTGATCAATGCCGGCACACAGCACAATGTGGTTCCGGACCGCTGTACATTTGTAGTAGATGTGCGAAGCAATGAGTTATACTCTAACGAAGAACTGTTTGCCGAAATACAAAAGCATATTAGTTGTAAGGCCGAAGCACGTTCCTTCCGTCTGAACTCCTCACGCATCGAAGAGAAACATCCTTTTGTTCAAAAGGCCATCAAATTAGGACGGGCACCTTTTGGTTCCCCTACTCTTTCAGATCAGGCACTGATGCCGTTCCCATCAGTTAAAATAGGGCCGGGACGTTCATCCCGTTCACATACAGCAGACGAATATGTGATGCTAAAGGAGATGGAAGAGGCAATAGGGCTATATCTGGAATTGCTGGATGGATTAAGTCTTTAAACATCAGTTAGATTTGGATAAAGATATACTCTTTATATATGCAAGTGATATTTACTTGAGGTGTTTTTCATTTTTTAATTTTAAGGAAAAATGAATAAAGGAAGAGAAAAGGTTGCGTATCCAAAAACTTATTACGTATTTTGCGTTACACAAAATATGTAACGTAAAACATGTAATTATGATGAAACCGAATAATCCCTTTTTAGTTTACGGCTATCATAGCCCGGCATACTTTTGCGACAGAGAGACTGAAACTCAAAAGATCATATCGGCTTTGAACAATGAGCGAAACCTTACCCTCATTGCTCCCCGACGCATGGGTAAAACCGGTCTTATCAAAAATGTGTTTCACAATATGGCAGAGCAGGAAAAAAAAATATTCTGCTTTTATATGGACATCTACTCTACCCGTGACTTAAAAGCATTCGTCCAATTATTGGCAAAGACAGTGCTGGGAGAATTGGATACATTGTCACAGAGTGCACTCAGAAAGCTGATGTCTTTCTTTAAAAGTTGCCGCCCGGTAATCAGTGCAGATGAGAGGACCGGAACACCAACCGTAACACTCGATTTTCTACCGGAGCAATCAGAGCAAACATTAAAAGAGATATTCGACTATATAAAAGACTCCGGGAAACGTTGTTATCTTGCCATTGATGAGTTTCAGCAGATAACAGAATATCCGGAAAAGGGAGTAGAAGCACTGTTACGATCTTACATTCAGTTTATACCTAATGTACATTTCATTTTTTCCGGTAGTAAGAAGCATGTTATGGAGGAAATGTTCACTTCGGGCAAGCGACCTTTCTACCAAAGTACTCAAATGATGGTCCTGAAAGAGATTCCGGAAGAAGCTTATTATCAGTTTGCTTCGAGATTCTTCGAAAAAGCAGAAAGAGAACTCCCGAAAGAGATATTTTCTTACATTTATGATCTGGAAGACGGACATACCTGGTATATACAAACAATTCTGAACAGGCTCTACGAAACAAGCTATAAAACTATTAATAAGGAGAGGGTAGACCAAACTGTGAGTAATATTCTGGAAGAGCAAGAATCAGTATATCAAAATAATCTGGTATTACTAACCAACAATCAAGTAAATCTGTTGAAAGCCGTTGCCATGGAGGACTGTGCGCAAAGTGTCAATTCAAGCGAATTTATTAAGAAATACAACCTGAAAACACCCAGTAGCGTAAATGTAGCCTTGAAATCGTTACTCAACAAAGAATTGTTGTATAAGACCTCAAAAGGCTACATCGTTTACGACCGCTTTATGGGTAAATGGTTGAAGAGCGAGGTTATCTGATCACTATTTATCTACCGAGAATTTAAAGATACAATGACTATTGTATTTTTCGCCGGGACGTAGTACTGCCGAAGGCCATTCGGGTTTATTCGGAGTATCCGGATACTTCTGTGTTTCAAGACAAACAGAAGCACGCTGATTGTATACAATCCCTTTCTTACCTTTCACTGTTCCATCCAGGAAGTTACCAGCATAAACCTGTATACCGGGCTCGTTAGTATAAACATCCAGGATGATACCTGTCTTTGGAGATTGAAGGGTAGCACACTTGCGGGTAACATCCCCTTTTGTATTCAATACCCAGTTATGATCATAACCGTTTCCATTCTTTAACTGCACGAAGTCAAAGTTGTTGATACGTGCTCCCACCGGAGTAGGTGAACGAAAATCCATCGGAGTACCTTCTACCGGAGCAATCTCACCGGAAGTCATAAAGGTACTATCCACCGGGGTATAGTAATCGGCATCAATCGTAAGCAAATGTTCCGCATTGCTGCCAGCATCTCCATCCAGGTTGAAATAAGAATGATTGGTCATATTAACGATAGTAGGTTTATCCGTCTCTGCCTCGTAACGAATATCAATGGCATTATCATCCGTCAATGTCATCAGCACCTTGCAGGTAATATTACCGGGAAATCCTTCTTCACCATCTTTGGCAAGATAGGTCAGTTCAAGCTCCTGCGGACCAATCTGCCGGGCATCATATACCCGGTACTGGAATCCCTTTGGACCGCCATGCAAGCAATGTCCGTAGTTGTTGCGAGGCAGAACATATTCCACACTATCCAACATGAATCGTCCCTGATTGATACGATTGGCATAACGTCCGATAGAAGCTCCGAAGTCCGAAGGTATCGTAATATAATCCTGTATCGAATCAAACCCAAGGACTACATCCCGCATAATTCCCTCTTTATCGGGTACCCTGACAGAAACAATACGTCCGCCGAAATTCGTCACACATACCTCCATGTTGTTAGCATTGCGAAGTACATACAAATCAGTCTTTTTACCATCCACTTCGGTTTGAAAATTGCTCTGCAATAAACCGGATCCGGTTGTTTTCTCATTAGTGGCACAACCTGCCAACAAAAGGGCACAAAGTGTCCACACTGAAATTTTCTTCATCATTCTTCCTTAATTATTCTATACTGTTTAATAGGTCTGTTTTACCCTCATTCACAAGTTTAAGAATCAATTCCCCAAAAAGAGTATTCTGCCAGGCAAACCAGGCGCGGGTAAAGTTCTTCGGATCATCCTTATGAAATGATTCGTGCATAAAACCTGTGCCCGCATCAGTATCCATCAACATCTTGATACAACTCTTTATTTCTGCATCATTCTTACTGGTGAAAGCCTTCATCATGATACTCATCGGCCATATCATATTATAACCAATGTGAGGCCCGCCTATACCTTCGCCTGCCTTGCCTCTAAAGAAATAAGGATTATCCTCACTCCACACAAAACGACGGGTATTTTGATAAATGGGATCATTTACATTGACATCTCCCAGATAAGGCATAGCTATCAGGCTGGGTACATTGGCATCGTCCATCAACAGGTGATTACCAAATCCATCTACTTCAAAAGCATATATCTTACCATATTTAGGATGCTTATAGACCGCATACTTCTTTAAAGCCGCCTCCACTTCATTGGCAAGATCACTGCATTCTTTTGCTAATTCCGGTTTCTTATTGACCGTTTGTAATATCTCGGCCGCTTTACGAAGCGAAGATACAGCAAAGAAATTGGAAGGTACAAGGAATTGCAGCGTGGTAGCATCATCAGAGGGACGGAAGGCAGAAGCAATCAGCCCTACTGGCTTCACCGGATTTCCCAGCCCGTTATTGGTCATCGTATCTAATGCACGGTTTGTTTTACGTTCAAATTTGTAAGGACCAACTCCATCCTTACGTTGCTGTTCTTTGAAAGTGCGCAGGATGTTCGTGATAGCCTGTATCCACTCTTCATCAAAAATACCGGCATCACCCGTTACCTGCCAGTAGTGATAAGCCAGACGTAAAGGATAACACAACGAGTCTATCTCCCATTTACGTTCGTGTAACTCAGGTTTCATATCGGTAAGGTCGCTCATCCAGTGCCCACCTACGGGACCATCATTAAAAGCATTAGCATAGGGATCCATTATAATACATTTAAACTGGCGGTTGATAACACCGGCAAGCATACGTTTCAACTCCGGGTCGGAGTTGGCAAGCTGTACATAAGGCCATACTTGTGCACCAGAGTCGCGCAACCACATGGCATGAATATCACCTGTATAAACAAAAGTGTCCGCTTTACCATCTTCACCCTCACGAAAATGTACAGTAGTATCGAGCGTATTCGGAAAGCAGTTGGTAAACATCCAGGCAAGCCGGGCATTTTTCAGAAGTTTCTGTAAACGAATGATTTCATTCTCTACCGCCTGAGAGCGGAAAAGACGTTCAGCCGGTTTAGGACGGTTATCTTTCTGAATAGCATCTGTTACACAAACGTGTTCAGACAAATTGTTTCCGGATACTAAAACAGGAGAAGCAAAGAGCAAAGCTGCTGAAACCGTACAGGCTCCAACCAGTTTCATCGAGTGTTTTGGTGTCATAATCTGTAATTAAAGTTAGTTATTTATTCAATCATAGAAAACAGATAAGTAACGACTATGCCCTCTCATAGCAATACATATCTTTTAGAATATCACAAAGAAAAGCCTTTTCGAGCAAATACAAAAGCGCTTAGATAGTAAATACGTAGCAAAAAAGTATCCTATTCTGCCAAAAAAGTAACAAGAAATGCCATTGGGCAATATCTGCGATTTATTGAATGATTTATTTCATACATTTGTCTTCGTTTTCTCGCATATTTGTATCATAGAACCTAAAAGAAAAACATGAATACCGTTACAAGACTCACACAACTTTTCACCGGTGTATCGATTTTAGCAGGCACACTAACATCATATACATCCGGTGAAACACGACAAGAAGAGATTCCCATAAAAGACCAGCCGGACCATACACATACAAATGTGAACTGTTTCGGTAACCGGCTCTCCATTGAATCCCTCAAACTTTATAAAGCTCCGGTAGGAAGTATAATGGGTAAAGAGATAACGCTTATACCAATGAGCGCTGCCCGGTTAAGAATCTTTATTTTCCCAAACATAAAAGAGTAAAACCCTAATAAACTAACAAAAAGGCCATGAACAAACTTTGGATAGCAGCATTGCTACTTCTTATGAACACTTACAGTGGATTTAGTAATAACACACCACGACCGGAATACCCCCGTCCGCAATTTGAACGAACCGAATGGATTAATTTGAACGGAACCTGGACTTTCCAGTTCGACTTCGGTAACTCCGGTAAAGACCGCCAACTACAGAAGTCCGAAAGATTTGCACAGAACATTACAGTCCCTTTCTGTCCCGAAAGCAAACTATCCGGCGTGGAACATACGGACTTCATCAATCAAATGTGGTATCAGAAGCAAATCTCCATCCCCGCAAACTGGGATGGAAAGAAAATATTCCTCAACTTCGGTGCTGTAGATTATCTGGCTGAAATATTTATCGATGGCCAGTTCATCGGGCGGCACTTTGGCGGAAGCTCTTCATTCAGTATAAATCTGACCCGTTTCGTAAAACCCGGACAAAACTACAATCTGGTTGTATTCGTAAGAGATGATCAGCGTTCGGGTTTGCAGACAATAGGTAAACAATGTAATAATTTTCAGTCCGGTGGATGTTCCTATACCCGTGTCACCGGAATCTGGCAGACAGTATGGCTGGAAGCCGTAGCTCCGGCAGGACTGAAAACAGCAGTTATCCGACCGGATATTGACCAGAAGCAACTCATTATAGAACCAGAATTCTATAACGAATCCAATGGAACCCTCGAGGTAACCCTTATGGACGGACAAAAGGCAGTAGGCAAAAAGACAGTGACCTGTGCCAATAGTGCTACTATTGTTCTACCCGTAAAAAACATGAAGTTATGGACGCCCGAGACTCCTTACTTATATGACATTATTTATCGTGTTAAGGACGTACAAGGCAACCTCATAGATGAAGTAAAGTCTTATGCAGGCATGCGCAAAGTACATACTGCCAACGGACTCTTTTACTTAAACAATGAACCTTACTACCAGCGTCTTGTACTCGATCAGGGATATTACCCCGAAGGGATATGGACTGCACCGACAGATGAAGCACTAAAACATGACATCCAACTGGGAAAAGAAGCCGGTTTCAACGGTGCGCGCTTACATCAGAAGGTTTTTGAAGAAAGATATTTCTACTGGGCAGACAAGTTGGGTTACATCACCTGGGGAGAATCGGCAAGCTGGGGTTCGGACGTAAACAATGAACTGGCTGTACGCAATTTTATCGGCGAATGGAGCGAAGTAGTTGTACGCGACCGTAATCACCCGTCACTGGTTACGTGGACTCCTTTTAACGAGACCTGGGGTGGTGGTCCCGATACGTATGTACGATTGATTCAGGATATATATCACATCACAAAAGCCATTGACCCTACCCGCCCGGTAAACGATGCCAGTGGTGACAATCATGTGCTGACAGACATCTGGAGCGTGCACAACTATACACAAGAGAAAGAGAAACTGATTGATGAACTGAAAATGGTAGAGGGACAAGAGCCTTATCGCAATGCACGGGACAAAAAATACCTGGCTGTATATGAAGGACAACCTTATATGCTGGATGAGTTTGGCGGTATTGGCTGGATGGCAGCCAAAGACCGCAACAATTCATGGGGCTATGGCGGAATGCCTGCCGATGAAGAGGCCTTCTACGAACGTCTTGAAGGACAGATCGATGCCTTGATTGCCTCAAAACACGTATGCGGTTTCTGCTATACACAGCTGACGGACGTGGAACAGGAGAAGAATGGCGTTTACTACTACGACCGTCGCCCCAAAATGGATATGAAACGCATCAAAGCTATTTTTGAGAAAATACCCAGCAGACCTGCTAAATAAAACTGACTTATACTTACTGATATGAAAAATAGATTCGGACCTATACTTCTATTGGCATCAGCCCTACTGGTGCCAACCGGACTTTCGGCACAACTGGGCGGGAAGTTGTACCAGCAACGTGCTGACTCCTTATTACAAAACATCCTCACCCGCTATGAGGTGAAAGAACACGGGTTGCTCATGGAGACATACCCCAGAAACTCCAAACAGGAAATCACCTATACAGCCAATACAGGATCTACTGTTCATCAGCAGGAAGTATCTTTCTTATGGCCCTACTCGGCCATGGTATCAGGATGCGTGTCTTTATACAAAACTTCCGGCAATAAGAAGTATAAGAAGTTAATGGATAAACAGATCAAACCCGGTCTTGACCTTTATTGGGATACCACCCGGGAACCCCATTGTTATCAATCCTATCCGGCCTTTGCCGGTCAGAACGACCGATACTATGACGATAACGACTGGGTAGCCATCGACTTCTGTGATTACTACGAACAGACTCGTAACAAAGAATATCTGAACAAGGCTGTTGCCCTGCATAACTACATTTACTCAGGTTGGTCAAGCGACCTTGGAGGAGGCATCTACTGGTGTGAGCAAAAGAAGGAATCGAAAAACACCTGTTCTAATGCTCCGGCTACCGTATTGTGTATGAAACTGTACAAACTGACCAAAGATAAAAAGTATCTGGAACAAGCCAAAGAAACGTATCAATGGACACGCGACAATCTTTGCGATCCATCCGACCACGTATATTGGGATAACAAGAACCTGGAAGGTAAAATCGGCTACGCTAAATTTACATATAATAGCGGACAAATGATACAAGCCGGCGTATTACTTTACCAGGCTACCGGAGACGAGCGTTATTTGCAGGAAGCACAACAAACGGCAGAAGGTTCATACCGTTTTTTCCTAAAAACACAACCCACAGTGAAAGGAGAAATGAGATTCTATCCTTCCAGCCCCTGGTTCAACGTTATTTTATTCCGCGGACTGAAAGCGCTCTATCTTGTTGACCGTAACGACACCTATGTGAAAACCATGATAGACAATGTAGATTATGCATGGAGATATACACGTGACGAAAACGGATTACTCAACAGAGATTGGTCCGGCAACAAAAAAGATCATTTCAAGAGCTTGCTGGAAAACTCCTGTATGATTGAACTCTATTCAGAGATTAGCGAATTATAGGAATATATAAATCATAAAACAGACAGAAATGAAGAAACACATCGTTGCACTGGCATCGACTTTACTACTATGCAGTGGCTCCTATAGCCAAAATACGCAACCGGAGAAAAAGCCTAAAGCCTACATGGTTGCAGATGCACACCTGGACACTCAATGGAACTGGGATGTCCAAACGACTATTAAACAGTATGTATGGAATACTATTAGCCAGAACTTACTTCTACTAAAGCAGTATCCTGACTATATCTTCAACTTTGAAGGGGGAGTCAAGTATGCATGGATGAAAGAATATTATCCGGCTCAATACGAAGAAATGAAGAAATATATTCGGGAAGGACGCTGGCACGTGAGTGGTTCCAGTTGGGAAGCTAACGATGCTTTGGTGCCCTCAACCGAATCTGCAATTCGTAACGTCATGTTAGGACAGGAATATTACCGGAATGAATTTGGAGTGGAAAGTACAGATATCTTCCTACCGGACTGTTTTGGCTTCGGATGGACGTTACCTACCATTGCAGCTCATTGCGGACTTATCGGGTTCTCATCACAAAAGCTGGACTGGCGTAACAAGCCTTTCTACGGAAAAAGCAAACACCCCTTTACTGTCGGGCTGTGGCAGGGAATTGATGGTTCTTCCGTCATGCTGGCTCACGGATACGATTATGGTAAAAGATGGAACGATGAGGATTTGTCTGAAAACAAGGAGCTGTTAGGACTGACCACGCGTACCCCGCTCCATATGGTATACCGCTATTACGGCACAGGAGATATTGGCGGATCACCCACATTGGGTTCCGTACGTTCTGTTGAAAAGGGAATAAAAGGAAACGGGCCACTCGAAATTATCAGTGCTACAAGCGACCAGATGTTTAAAGACTTCCAGCCTTATAAAGACCATCCGGAATTGCCTGTATTCAATGGAGAGTTACTGATGGACGTACATGGAACAGGCTGCTATACTTCACAAGCAGCTATGAAACTGTACAACCGGCAGAATGAGCTTTTGGGAGATGCAGCTGAAAGAGCAGCCGTAGCCGCCGAATGGCTCAACAAAGCTGCATATCCCGGAGCAACTCTAACAGATGCCTGGAAACGTTTCATCTACCATCAGTTCCATGACGACCTCACCGGAACAAGTATTCCACGTGCCTACGAGTTTTCGTGGAATGACGAGTTAATCTCACTCAAACAATTTTCCGGCGTACTTACCTCTTCCATTCGTTCAATAGCCGGAGACATGGATACACAGGTAAAGGGCATTCCGGTAATACTCTATAATGCATTAGGATTTCCGGTACAGGACATAGCAGAAGTAGAATTGGAATTGCCCACAGCCCCTAAAGGTGTCACAGTATATGACAACAACGGTAAAAAGGTGGCATCACAGTTACTATCCTACACAAACGGAAAAGCACATCTGTTGATAGAAGCAACAGTACCGGCTACCGGCTACGCAGTGTACGATGTACGTACTTCCGGCACAGCAAATCGTTTTGCCGCAACAACAAGTAACACACTCGAGAATTCCATCTATAAAATCACATTGGATGGAAAGGGTGATATCACCTCGCTTCTCGACAAGACGCAGAACAAAGAGTTGGTAAAACAGGGCAAAGCCATCCGACTGGCTCTCTTCACCCAAAATAAATCATACCACTGGCCAGCCTGGGAGGTGTTGAAAGAAACAATAGACCGGGAACCAATCTCTATCACGGATAATGTGAAAATATCATTGATAGAAAACGGAGAACTACGTAAAGCAATCTGCATTGAAAAGACACACGGAGAATCGGTGTTCAAGCAATACATCCGGCTCTATGAAGGAAGTCGTGCCGATCGGATCGATTTCTACAATGAAATAGACTGGCAATCAACCAATGCCTTGCTAAAGGCCGAATTCCCTCTGAATGTAGAGAATACGGAAGCAACTTATGACTTAGGAATCGGAAGCGTTAAACGTGGGAATAACACCGATATCGCTTACGAGGTATATGCACAATACTGGGCCGACCTGACCAACCAGGACAACAGTTATGGTGTATCGATATTGAATGACAGCAAATATGGCTGGGACAAGCCCAACAACCATACGCTCCGTTTAACGCTGCTCCATACTCCGGAAACGACCCGGAACTACGCATATCAGGACAAACAAGACTACGGGCATCACAACTTTACGTACAGCCTTATAGGGCATTCCGGTAAGCTGGATCACGTATCTACCGTAGAGAAGGCAGAACTTATGAACCAACACCTGAAGGCATTCCAGACTACAAAGCACAAAGGTACACTGGGCAAAGAGTTCTCTTTTGCAACCTCAGACAACCGCAACGTAATTATCAAAGCGCTCAAGAAAGCAGAAAGTTCAGATGAGTATGTAGTGCGCGTGTATGAAACCGGAGGTGAAAAGTCACAGCAGGCTACTTTGTCATTCGCAGGTGATATACTCAATGCGAATGAAGCTGACGGAACAGAAAAAACAATTGGTGCGGCAAACTTCAATGGCAACAAACTTCAAGTCACTATTAAGCCCTATTCTGTCAAGACATTCAAAGTGCGTTTGAAAGGTGCTGCACAACCTGCATCTGAACCGGAATATGTGAATCTGCCACTAAATTATGACCGCAAATGCGCCTCATTTAATGAATTCCGCGGAGAAGCGAATTTTGAGTCCGGATACTCATACGCTGCTGAATTACTGCCGGATTCTATATTCGCAGATCAAATTCCGTTCCGCCTGGGAGAGAAAGAAACATTCAATGGCATGACCTGCAAAGGAGATACGATCTATCTGCCCGACGGACATAAATATACTCATTTATACTTCTTAGCTGCTGCAACGGATGATGATTGTACAGCTACATTCTGCTGCGGGAAAAACAAAGCGGAAATCACCGTTCCTTCTTACACCGGTTTCATCGGACAATGGGGACACACCAATCATACCAAAGGGTATCTAAAAGATGCCGATATAGCTTATGTGGGTACACACCGTCACGCTCCGGGTGAAGATCAGGCATACGAGTTTACGTATATGTTTAAATTCGGTATCGAGATTCCCAAAGGCGCTGTAAGCTTTATCCTGCCAAAGAATGACAAGATTGTGCTCTTTGCCGCTACACTGGCCAAAGAAGAACAACCTGTTGTGAACACTGCATCACAGCTATTCCGTACAGCCATCAAAGAAGAAGCCGGCAAGAAACTATCTACACAGGAAAGTCCGAAAGAAAACTTACTGAAAGCTGCGAAGATCATATCGTATTCAGGCTATATGAACAACCGTGAAAAACCGGAATGTATGATTGATGGAAATAAGGATACCAAATGGTGTGATACAGGTATGACTCCGAACTATGTGGATTTTGATTTAGGAGAGGCACAAGACATCAGTGGCTGGAAACTTGTGAATGCAGGTGAAGAGAGTCACACATATGTTACGAAAGGGTGTTTCCTGCAAGGAAAAAATAATCTGAATGAAGAGTGGAAAACACTGGACAGGCTCAACAATAACAAACGCAATGTTGTTTCACGCCAACTGTCAGAACCTGCCAAAGTACGTTACATCCGCTTAATGGTAACTAATCCGACACAAGATGACGAAGGGAAGGACACCCGCATTTACGGATTTGAAGTTTATAAATAGAAAGCCCTCTTAGAGATCCTTATATAGAAACAGGCATTTATATATTTCGCCGGTTATCTCGTTATCGAGACTAACCGGCGAAACGCGTTTTATGGAGAGTCAGCCGACTCTAATGAAAATGCAGGAACGGTTTCCTCCTGAAGCAAGTGAACTGAAAGAAAGACGCTAAAAGTAACTGGCAAGGAGTAACAAGGGAGACAGAACCCGATAAGATCGTAAACGAACAAAGTGAAACTCGTAAAGGAGTACTGCTCCACATGCACATGTCGTGCAGCTCCACATGTGCATGTCGTACTGTTCCACATGTGCATGTCGTACTGCTTTACATGTACATGTAAAACAATGCTTCCTACCGGGGAAAGGAGGCTTACATTACTAAGAGAGGAATCGTCAACAGCAGGCATCACCTGTTCAGCCAGGGTTCGGGGTTTAATTTGTCTTTCTCTTTACGCAACTGGAAGTGCAACACAGTACGCCCATTGTCGGAGGCATCAGAAAATACCTGCCCGATAGACTGCTTCGTACTAACCGTATCTCCCGACTTAACAGATGCGGAAGAGAGATTACAATATACAGAGATATAATTGCCATGGCGAATTAACACATTGAACAACCCATTGAGTTGGAAAACGGCCGCAACTTTGCCATCAAAAATAGCACGAGCCTGCGCACCGGGTTTTCCCTGAATATCAATACCCTTATTATCGAGTTTAACATTGCGTAATCCCTCAACGGCATATTGTCCATAATGGCTGGTAATAATATAAGGACCCGAAATTGGCATGGGTAACTTACCACGATTGCTGACAAAGTTGCCGGATAACTCGCGGTCTGCTTTACTCATACTGTAAGCTTCCAGAGGTTCCGCTTTTCTCTTTGTCTCTGTTCCGGGAGAAGCGGGTGTTGATTTGCCTTCCTTAGCTTCTGACTTTTTACGAGCTTCCGCTTCGCGACGGGCCTCTTCGGCTGCACGCTTACGGGCACGTTCTATTTCTTCGGCTATCAATTTATCAATCCGGGCATTGAGTTGATTGGCCTCACGTCTCTTTTTATTTATTTCGCTTTGTAGCCCTTTCTGTTTCTTTTGCAGATTAGCCACCATTTCACGCTTCTGTTTTTCCTGATCTTCAAGTTTCTGCTTCTCTCCTTCGCGTTCTTTCAACAGATTTTCTTTGGCAGTCTTTACCTGCAGCAGCTCTGCTCTTTTCTTCTTGATCTGTTCCTGCTTTTTCAGAATCTCTTCACCTTGAAGCCGTTGATAAGTAGCATACTCACGCACATAGCGGAGACGGCGATAGGTCTGTCCCAAACTCTTGGCAGAAAAAATAAACATCAGTTTTTCTTCTATCGATTTATTGCGATAGAGGTATTGGACAGAGGATTCATATTTCTTTTTCTTATCCTGTAAGTCACGCTGAAGTGTACGAAGCTGTCGTCCAAGGATAGATAATTCGCGTTCAAGCGCCTCCACATCATTATTTATAGCAAGGATATATCGCTTGCGTTCTTCAATCTGCCCTGTTAACGAAGCAAGACTATTAAGCTGGCTTCCTACATCTTTCTTTGTATTCTTCAACAATGATTCGGTATCGGCAATCTGCTTTTGCAATTCGCCGCGTTTACTTTCCAGCTCTTTAATCAATCTGCTACTCTGAGCAGAAAGCGGAATGGCCAGAAAAAAAATACATGCTAATCCTACAAAGAGACGTTTCATCATAACTTAGTCAACATATTTAATAGTTCTTCAAGCGGCACCTGGATGTATCTGTCCGAGACTTCGGTAGGTGTCATTACAAATTCTTTGGATGAGAAATCGTATAATCTCACTTTTGCCCTTTCCAGTGAAGGTACTCCCAACTCTTTACCACTCAACTCTGTTTTCCCTTCCGGACGCGAAGCACTCATAAGTAACTTCTCCAATTTAGAGAACCGGGCGTCCTTAGGCAAAATATCATCCAACTCTTTCCGGGAAGCTCTGACATAGCGCTTATTCATTCGATCGATAAGTAATACTTCATCGGGAGTTATCTCCAACCGGACTATTTCTGTACGAAGAATAGGCATCAGAATAGAAAGCTGCACACGTTCGCCTCCTTTCATTTTCATTGTCCCCCCCGTCGTTATACTCCCATCAGAGCCGGAAGGTATAGTTAACTGTAGTTTCGACGATAAATAGCAAGGCTCGGAGACAGGTACGCCTGAAGTTATATTCTTTGTACTTTTACAGCCTGCAAGCGTCACTACCAGCAACAATAAATAGAATACGTTTCTCATTCTGCAATGTATTTCTTCTTCTTTATTTTCTCTTTCAGCGTTTTCGATTCACTCCCCATATCAAGAGCCTTTTGCCAATATTTCAAAGCCCCATCCACATCGCCGGTCATATAATAGATATCTCCGCAATGCTCCACTATCACATCACTTTTCTCCCCATCGCTTTTCATGGCATCATCAATGTAGATACGGGACTCAGCGTAGTTTCCTTTCTCAAAAAGTATCCAGGCATATGTATCAAGATAAGTAGCGTTACCCGGATCAGCTTTTACCGTCTTATAACTCATTTCCTCAGCCTTATCGAGATCACGACGTTCTACAGACAAATAATAGGCATAGTTGTTCAATGCACCAATGTTAGACGGATTGTAAACCAATGCCGAATCATAAGCATTGTATGCCTCTGTCAGCATCGCTTTTTTATGATAGACATCCCCCATGATAGAATAAAAGTCTGATAAAACCTCTTTTTTACTATCACTTGTAGCATTTGCCAAAGCTTTCTGACAAATAGCAAGTACCTCATCATTGCGTTCTGCTTGACTATAGCCAATAGCAAGATAGAAATAAAATTCAAGTGCCTCGGGAGTGGCTTCTACTCCTGGCTCACAAATTTTAATAACTTGTTCAAAATCATTCTTCTGCACAGCTACTTCAAGAAGCATCAAACGAGCAGCTTTATTGGCAGGATCAATCTGAACCACACGTTCCAGTACCGGTACCGAAGCTTCTTTCATGTTTTTTGCCCAGAGGTATTGTGAATAGAGCATAGGTATCTGATCATCATCCGCATCTTGCTGCAGGATACGATCAAAAAGTGCAATCACCTTCGTACTGTCTGCTCCCGCTTGCTCGTTCTGGGCAATCACCTGGCGCATCACATTCAGTTTTGTATCAGCAGGTACCTTTTTGTTCATCAACAAAGAGTCCAGTTGCTGTTTATATAAATCCTGTTGACCGGTTTGTTCATAATAGGAAGCCAGTGAAAAATGGGCCATCACATTATCCGGTTCCGTAGCAAGCACCTTCTGGTAAATATCATAGGCCTCCTGCTTCTTACCATTCTGCATATACACATCTCCCAGAATCACTTGATAACGCATATCCATAGGATACTCCTTCACCAGGTTCTCAATCTCCCGAAAAGCACTTTTGTCATCTTTCATCTGCAGATAAATACGGAATTTCTCCATCGTGAGTTGCTCATTCTTCCCCATTATCTCTTCCAAACGGTCCAATGTTCCGATCACCTTACCATAATTTTCTTGCTGATTGTACAAATCAAGCAAAGCAAACAACGATTCTCTTTTTCCCGGGAAACGGGCCGCCATCGTCTCAAGCAATCCTATTGCTTTCTCTTTCTCATTTTGTTGTTGATAAAGGCTGGCAAGCGCCTGGCTATACCAATAATTATCCGGTGCACTTTCTACCGCAGCCTCCAAAGCAGCCTGACCTTGTGGCACTTGCTTCAGAAACATATAATACTGCGAAATCTCATAAAGGGCCGAAGCTGCCTGCGGATCAATGGTCAGACAGTGTTTCAACAGGTCAAATGCAGCATCATACTCCTTTTTAGTCTTCAATCGCGTTGCTTCGAGGAAGAAATAGTCATACTTACGCTGTTGCTCGTCCGAGAGGGTAACTATCTGTCGTACAGACTTACTGCCACCCGCTTTTCCTACTCGTTGTGAAGAACCGCAAGAAGCAAGTATCAGTATCAACACCCCAAGGAGTAATAATTTTATTTTCATTCGTAATTCGTAATTTGTAGTTCGTAATCTATCCCCTTCCCGTGTGCCCGAAACCACCTGCACCACGCTCTGTATCATTCAGTATCTCCACCTCTTGCCATGTGGCTTGTTCATGACGGGCTATCACCATCTGTGCAATTCGTTCTCCATCTTCAATAACAAATGGTTCAGTCGAAAGATTAATCAAAATAACACAGATCTCTCCCCGGTAGTCGGCATCAATCGTTCCCGGAGAATTTAAAACGGTAATCCCTTTCTTCAAAGCCAGACCGCTACGCGGACGAACTTGTGCCTCAAATCCCGGAGGGAGTGCGATGTATAATCCGGTAGGCACCAGACAGCGTTGCATAGGTGCCAGAGTCATTGAGTCCGAAAGATTAGCACGAATATCCAGTCCGGCAGAGAGTTCAGTGGCATATGCCGGAAGCGGATGCTTTGATTTATTGATAACTTGTACGTTCATATTCAGTCTGTTTACTATTTAACGGGCGAAAATACATAAATTGTATCGAATTTCCGTACATTTGCAGTTAAATAATGTGCGAATATGGGAACTATGCATTCCAAAATCGTAAATTGTAAATTGCTAAATCGTAAATACCCATGATGGATTGGAGGAAATTAATCTCAGCAAAGCGCTTCGGGATGGAAGAGTTTCATGAAGAAAGGCAAGAAAACCGTTCAGAATTTCAAAGAGACTATGACCGGCTCATTTTCTCAGCTCCCTTCCGGCGTTTACAAAATAAAACACAGGTATTTCCACTACCAGGCAGTATCTTTGTGCACAACCGACTCACTCACAGCTTGGAGGTTTCGTGCGTTGGCCGGTCACTGGGTAACGATGTTTCAAAGGCAATACTCTCCCGGCAACCAGAATTACAGGACTCTTTCCTACCAGAAATCGGTTCCATTGTTTCTGCTGCTTGTCTCGCTCACGATTTAGGAAATCCTCCGTTCGGTCATTCCGGTGAAAAAGCTATCTCTACTTTCTTTTCCGAAGGTAAAGGACAGTTCCTAAAGGAGCAACTCCTCCCGGTGGAATGGGATGATTTGACACATTTTGAAGGAAATGCAAACGCTTTCCGACTCCTTACACATCAGTTTGAAGGACGCCGTAAAGGTGGATTTGCCATGACCTATTCTACGCTTGCTTCCATCGTAAAATACCCCTTTTCATCAAGCCTGGCAGGTAAAAAATCTAAATTCGGATTCTTTGTCAGTGAAGAAAAAGGATTTCAGCGTATTGCTACCGAATTGGGATTAATTCAACTTAGTGAACTACCTCTGAAATATGCCCGTCATCCGTTAGTCTACCTTGTTGAGGCTGCCGATGACATATGCTATCAAATGATGGACATTGAAGATGCCCACAAACTGAAAATTCTGACAACCGAGGAGACGAAAGAGCTACTCCTGTCCTATTTCACTGAAGAACGACAGGCACATATCCGGAGAACATTCAGTATCGTCAGTGATACGAACGAACAAATTGCCTATCTGCGCTCTTCGGTTATAGGATTACTGATAAAAGAATGTACAAGAATATTTTTGGAACACGAAGCTGATATTCTTGCCGGTAACTTCACCGATCCTCTGATTAAAAAGGTATCCGAACGCCCTGCACAGGCCTACAAACGTTGTTCTGAGGTCTCTTTTAGCAAAATCTACCGCTCCCGGGATGTACTTGACATTGAATTAGCAGGTTTTCAGGTTATCAGTACCCTGCTGGAACTCATGATTGATGCTGTAACCTCCCCCAACAAAGCCTACTCACAGCTTCTGATCAATCGTGTATCGGGTCAGTACAATATAAAAGCGCCTGTACTCTATGAAAGAATACAGGCGGTACTTGATTATATTTCGGGAATGACCGATGTCTTTGCGCTGGACCTCTATCGTAAAATCAACGGCAACAGTCTTCCTGCGGTGTAAATACTTTATTGACTCCCGAAGTTAACTTACAATCTTCCGGGTGACTTTCGATAAATGTTTGGATATGGCGCATACGCTTATCTTCAAGAATTTCGTCAACAGCTATCAGAATACCAGTTTCTTCAACATCTCCAAATTCATAATTAATAGCTGTACCAAACATACGCATTGTAGGGCTCAAACTCATATAGGCATTTACCAACGGAGGAATATTATAGCCTAACTTACGAATCTCACTATTCAGAATCTTGTAATCATCTTTAAATGATTTTTCATAAAATATAGCAGCCAAATCTTTCTCCTCAGTTTCCATTTTCAACGGATTCAACGGAGTGATTAACCTATCCTTATCTCCAAAATGCTTTTTCAGGAAGTAAAGAATCATATCACGACCCTGACGGTGATAACTGGGATACATTGTTACTTTACCAAAGAAGTATTTCACATTTGGCATCACAACAGTCAACGCTCCCAATCCGTCCCACAAATTATCCAAAGCAAATAAGCCTTTACTTCCTGCACGGGTAGACTGATATTCAAGCGTTACGAATGATCGTCCCAACTCAATTGTAGTAGGCAAATACTCTTTAACAAACTGCTCTGAGAAGTTGAACATATGAGAAGTGGCCAGTATCGGAGCACCCTTCTCATCAAAACGTACATCTGTACCCAGCAAATAACGATACCCACCCAGAATTTCTTCTGCTTCCGGATTCCATACAATCAGTTGTTTGTAAGGATTCTCCATTGTATCATATTCATCGATATCCATAGACAAACCGGTACCACCTCCTGCTGCACGAAAAGCAATCTCACGCAAACGGCCAATCTCTTTCATTACATTGGGAGAATCTTGTGAAGTAGTAATATAAATATGATTATTACTTTTATTCGTCATGCGCAACCGCTTATCCTCCGTAAGTTCCGCCTTTAGCAGTTCTTTGCTTATCGGTTCAATAATCTCTTCCATATTCCTCGTTAGTGTAGTTGTTCTTTTTCTCTTTATCACAGTTTATATACGATATCCTTTACATACTCTGCCCACTGTGCTGGGGTTTTAGATTTATCAAATGTCTGCCAGGGAATTGGTTTACCGAATGTGACTGTAAATGTCTTATGACGGTTTTTAAACATTTCATCTGCCAGATAAAGCATAGCTATATTAAATTTTATTCCCAGTGTTTTACAGATGTTTGCCAGATTATAAAAGAAATCAGAGTTGCGTCCACCAAAATGCACAGGTATTACATCTCTTTGCGCCTGCACACTTTTAACAACAAACGTCTTCTTCCACTCCAGATCCCGGATAACGCCATTCCGGCGTCTTGAGCAAAGTCCTGCCGGAAACATAATTAACTGATCATCTGATTTAAATCCGGCCTCTACCATTTTCGGAAAATCTTTGCCCTGTTTTCCTGTCTTGTTAATAGGAATACAAAGAGGAGCCAGCCCACGGAGGTTCATCAGCAAATCATTTACCAAATATTTCACTTTTCCATTATAGTGTTTACCAAGGACATAACCCAATGCTACACCATCCTGCCCACCCAGCGGATGATTGGACACAAATGTATATAAGCCATCTTTCGGTAAATTTTCTTCTCCCCTCACTTCCACTTTAGCGTCAAGAAATTCCAGGGAAGCTTCCAGAAAGTCTACTCCTAATTTATCCTTTGACTCACGTAGAAAAACATTAATTTCTTCCTGATGAACAATCTTTTTCAGATAAGAAACTATAAATTTAGGGATATACTTATAATGCTTCGGAGCTTTTGTCCGAAGAATCTTATCGATATCTATTAAAAACAAAGAGTCGTCAGTCATTCGTTATAGATAAAATGATTGTGCAAAATTAATTGTTCTTTTCTATTAATTGCAATAATTTGGCAGAAAATGCAGGATTTAGGTTTCTGACGAGAAAAAAGAACACCTGAAAACTATCATATACCACCTAAAAACTATCACTTGATAGTTTTTAGGCTAAAGAAAGATGAATTCACCCCTGTCTTAGTCATCAAAACACCGTAAACTTGCAACATCGAAAAGAACAACGATATATTCACAATTTAAAAAGCAACGTTTATGAAAAGTTTAAGCTTCAAGAAAGATTTGATAGGAGTTCAGGATGAACTACTTCGTTTCGCATACAAATTAACAACCGACCGCGAAGAAGCCAATGATTTGTTGCAGGAAACCTCATTAAAAGCATTGGACAATGAGGACAAATATATGCCAGATACCAATTTTAAAGGATGGATGTATACCATCATGCGCAATATCTTTATCAACAACTATCGTAAAGTAGTTCGTGACCAGACATTTGTAGATCAGACAGACAACCTTTATCATTTAAGTCTTCCGCAGGAATCAGGTTTTGAGAGCACAGAAAGCTCTTATGACTTAAAAGAAATGCACCGCATTGTCAACTCACTACCTAAAGAATATAAGGTTCCATTCTCTATGCATGTTTCAGGTTTCAAATATCGTGAAATAGCAGAGAAATTACACCTCCCACTCGGTACTGTAAAGAGTCGTATCTTCTTTACCCGTCAGAAATTACAGGAAGAATTGAAAGATTTCAGATAACCTAAGCCGACACTATAATTGTCGATTTCCATATAATATTTAGTGCAGATTTTTAGTTGTGTTAAATTGTAGAAGCAAGCAGGAGCAATTCCTCCTTGCTTCTTTTTTTTATACTTAAATCTAAAGAAAGCTTCTGATAAAATCCCACAGAATATACTCCATAACATATTTAACTTTTTTTCAGCCGCTTATTACCAAGCTTATCCGAATGTTTCCTTATATTTGAACAGAAAATCTGAAACATTGTTCCAAATATGGAAAAAGTAGAAGAATATATGGAAAAAACCGAGGAAAACTACAAAGTCCCAAACCTTGAAAAGGGAATTGCGATTCTTGAGTACCTATCGCTTTATTCCTTAGGAAGAACACTGCAAGCGATCAAATCAGAACTTGATATTTCGCAAACGACTGCCTATCGTATTTTAAATACTTTAGTCCGGTTGGGATACCTTATATATAATGAAGATACAAAACATTATAAATTATCCCGCAAATTATTATCGCTTGGATTCAAATCATTAAATGAACACAACCTGCTGGAGGTAGTCTTGCCACATTTGCGTAATTTGCGGGATCTGGTAAAAGAGACAGCTTGTTTCGGAGTGTTAGGAGATCAGAAAGGCATTTTCATAGAACAAGCTCAAGGACATCACACTTTCCGGTTTGTGCTATCACCCGGCAAACCTTTTGAGTTACATTGTTCGGCACCGGGAAAAGCCATCATGGCTTATCTCCCCTGTAATGTCCGTGACTATTATTTATCGCAAATGGAGTTTACGCGTTACAATGCACGTACTATTACTACTCCAGAGGCATATATGGATGAGTTGGAGAAAGTGCGAAAGTCAGGATATGCCATGGATAATGAAGAAGAATTAAGCGGAGTACTCTGTATAGGTGCCCCTATTTTTAATTACACAAGTTATCCATGCGGAGCCATTTGGATATCCGGTCCTAAAGACCGCTTATCTAAGGATGTAGTGCGCAATTCAGTTGAGTGCATAAAAGATACTGCACAAACTATCTCCAAAGAGTTAGGATACAATCAGTCTTAAAAAACATAAAATATACATACTATGAATACCCCCAAACAAATATTAAAAAAAACATTAGCCGTCATATTCTTTTGTGGCTGTACCTCTTTCGTTCTGGCAGGAACTCCTCCATTTTTCCCTACAGACATTACCTTGAATTCCAAAGGTGAAATTCTTATTGTAGAAAAGGGAACAAATCGAATCAGTTTCTTTTCGCCGGATGGTAAAACATTACTTCGCACCATTCCTGTTGAAGAAACACCAACCGGCATCCTTCTGGATACCAACAAAGCATATATCACCACCAGTGCAGCCACTGGGCACTTGCAAATCTTATCATTGGAATCAGGACAAAAAGAAGCCACCATTCTAACAGGTTCCGGTGCATGTTCTCCTATTTTCGGACCAGATAAGAAATATATATATGTATGTAATCAATTCCAGAACACTGTTTCAGAAATTGATCCGATAAGTCATACGGTTGTACGTTCGGTTGATGTATTGCGTGAGCCTAAATCAGCACAGTTCAGTAAGGATGGCAAATATCTGTTTGTTACCAATTATCTGCCATCTCAACGGGCAGACCTTGACTATGTAGCCGCTTGTGTTTCCGTCATCAGAATGGATGATTTTACCAAAGTAAAAGACATCAAACTGGCAAACGGTAGTAATGCTTTACGTGGTATTTGCATCACACCGGACGGTAAATATATATATGTATCCCACAATTTAGGGCGTTTTACCGTTCCCACATCACAATTGCAACAAGGATGGATGAATACCAGTGCTTTCAGTATTATAGATGTGGAAAAACAAGAATTCCTTGGCGCAATTGTAGTCGACGAACCAGAACGTGGAGCAGCAGGTATCTGGAGCATTGCCTGCAATGACGAGTCACTCTTCATCACTCACTCCGGAACACATGAAATCAGCGTCATCGACCATAAAGCCATGCTGAAGAAATTCCTAAGTTATCCTGATAAAGCTATGTTGGATTATGACCTGAGATTTCTGTACGGCTTACGTAAACGTATCCCATTGGAAGGAAATGGACCGCGCAAAATGATATTGGAAAACGGAAAGCTCTATATCCCCACTTACTTCGCTGACATCCTGAACATTGTAGATACCCAAACAATTGAGATAACCTCGGTCAATCTGAATCCGGACCGGGAAGAAAGTGCTGAAAACAAAGGAGAACGCTATTTCAATGATGCCTCTCATTGTTTCCAAAACTGGCAAAGTTGTAATGGTTGCCATCCGGGAGACGCCCGTACAGATGGAATGAACTGGGATTTAATGAATGATGGAGTAGGTAACTCTAAAAATTGCAAAAGTCTTTTATTTAGTCATCCCACTCCTCCAAGTATGATATCAGGTATCCGCGAAACAGCGGAATGGGCGGTACGTGCCGGTTTTAAATTCATACAGTTCTTTGATATTACCGAAGAAGATGCCGTATGTGTAGATGCTTATCTGAAATCTCTCCAACCCGTACCAAGCCCCTATCTGGTAAATGGCGAGCTATCCGACCTGGCCAAAGAAGGAAGAAAGGTGTTTGAAAAACTAAAATGCACAGAGTGCCACAGTGGTCCGTATTATACAGACCTGAAAATGCACCGTATCGGTGAGGATATTGAGTTCGAGAAAGGTTGGGATACCCCTACACTGCGTGAAGTCTGGCGCACAGCTCCCTATCTGTTTGACGGACGTGCCGCCACGATGGAAGATGTATTTAAGGTATACAAACACGGAATCGAAAAAAAGATTTCTCAAAAAGAGATTAAAGCGCTAACAGAATACGTAAACTCCTTATAATAAAATAAGACACCACTGGGAAATATGAATTATTGTGAAAAAATAAAATATAGCATATATACCGCCGAAATCTCAGATTTCGGAACAATGACGGATACCTTATTGGCACAGTTGCCTCAAAACGAACACATATTCAGACTAATATTTTTCGGTACACCGGCAAATAACAACGAATATGTAACTCGTCGTAACATTTTAGGTGACAAGATACAACAACGTTATCCCCAAAAGTTACCTGTGTTAAGTTATGTATCCCAACCAGCTTTGGATGGCGGACTTACAATGGAAGTACATAGCTATCAGGCAGATGAGAATGATCATATTACGTACCATCCCAATAAAGGTTTCCCTTATATCACATTGGAGAATGCTGATGGACGTTTTCTCTTTGCAGGGGGCTTTCACAGTGATGTATTGAATTTCAATACCCAACAACAATCCGTTGAAGTTTTCCGGTTAGCAAGTGAAGTTTTGCATAAGGAAAATTTTCCCATTGAAAATATCATCCGCCAATGGAACTATATTGAACAAATTACAGGATTTGATGGCGCCGATCAACACTACCAGATGTTCAATAATGTGCGTAGTAATTTCTACAACCAGGCTACCTGGAGTATGGGTTATCCGGCTGCTACAGGTATCGGTAGTAATCTGGGAGGCGTTCTGGTAGATATTGATGCTGCTGTATTTACCCGTCCGGAATGTTTCGCCACTCCTATTGATAATAAATTACAGGTAGCAGCTCATGCTTATTCACCACAAGTACTGGAAACTGCCTATCAGCAAAAATCAACACCTAAGTTTGAACGGGCCAAAAGTATGACGTTTGATGACAGACAGCTCATTTATATATCGGGCACAGCCGCAATTCGGGGAGAAGAAAGCCTGACCGGAGTAGGTCTCGAAAGGCAACTCCACATCACTATGGAAAACATAGCCCAACTAACAGGAGAGGCTCATTTAAAATTATTGCGGGTGTACCTGAAAAACAAGTCGCATTACCAGGAAGCATATAAGCTACTGAATGACTATCAACTGAACATACCTATTTCTTATATGTGTGCAGATGTATGCAGAGATGAATTGCTAATTGAAATTGAAGGTATTGCCATAAAATAAGGCACTGCCTCATCACAATAAATAAAATAAGAGAAATTACTAACCAAATAAATAAATGAAAATGAAGAAGAGACTTAGAAATTCAGTAGCTTTAGGGGTTGTTTTACTCTCTATGGTAGCATGTACAGGCAAAACTTCTACATCAGAGTCGGCTTGTGGTACCAACGGGCAATGTTCCGAACAATGTAAAAATGAATGTAATCAAAGTAACTGTAAAAATAAAAAAGAAATGACTTATTCTAAGAAGTACACAAATGCCGATTTTTACAAAGACGGCAAATTCCAGCAAGAAGCTGCTATGGAAGCAATGAAAGACATGTTTGCATTCTATGATGTTCCTTTCACCGAATTAATGGCCAAAGACATGTGGGTTACAGACTTCGGACTAGGAGATTTTGAAAATGTAGGTATGGGTGGTATTTTCTGGGTTAATAACGCAGAACAGAAATACTTTGCACATGCTATCTATTTGTTGCCCGGACAAATGATTCCGGAACATGCTCATGTAGCCACTACATATCCTGCTAAACACGAATCCTGGATGGTTGAAAAAGGCTGGGCCTATAACTTCTCTGAAGTAGGAGATGAAACTCCGAATGCCCCTGCAATCCCAGCCACTCATGGTCCTATCAAGAGTAAGAATTTCGTTGTACAAAAGGTAGGCGAAGTACTTCCGTTGAAAGCTTTGACAACCTTCCACTTCCTAATGGCTGGTCCCGAAGGTGCTATTGTTTCAGAATGGGCTACCTACCATGACAATGCCGGTCTTCGTTTTTCGAATCCTAAGGCTGCATTATAATAGTAGAAAAACATAATACCTTAGAATCAACCTTATGAATAAAATATTGCTAATAACACTCTGTTTCTTATCAGCTTCAGCCTCGGCATTTGCCGGGCCGAAGCCTAAGAAAGCAGAGACATGGATTGATGCTTCAGTAAAAGCCAAATCCGAATTGCGGACGCAACTACAAAAAGCAGGAATGCCAGTCATATCCAAATGGATTAAAGTTAATGATAAAGCAGAACCTTTTGTAGTAGACTTAAAGAATTGTGATAAGCTGATACTGGTCACCTCTGGTGGTCCTGACGGTAGCAGCTATGACCATGCAGTATGGGGTAATGCCCGCCTGATTGCAGCCGACGGTTCTTCTGTATGGCTAGACCAGACTCCGTTTGAGTATGGCGTAGCCGGCTGGGATAAGCCAAGAATGAACATCAATGCAAATGGCAAACCTATCCGGATTGCCGGAAAAGCTTATGAACACGGTGTATTCTGTCATGCTAACGGCACATTGGTCTATCCGGTGAAAGGTAAATACGTACGTTTCGAAGCAGAAGTAGGTATTGACGATGACTCAAGAACGGGTAGTGTATATTTTCAAGCATTGAATGTATTGCCTAAAGACATCGCCAATCAACTGGCAGAAAAATATCCGAATCAGATCGGAATGCTAAGCAGCCAAATGGATGGATTGGATACCTGGTTGATTACCCCCGATGCTTCTGTTGAGAAACAAGTTGTAGATGCTTTGGCCGGTAAGCTAAAAGACGCTTCTTACTTCAAGAACATCATACGGCAGATAGCAACCGAAAAAGATGTAAACACACAGATATACAAATACCTCGAAGTATTTGAAAAAATGCAAAATGTATACGAGGTACAGAATGAACTGGAGTGGCTGAATATAAATGCAATCAAATTGGCATTTGCCGATATGAAACAACAGCAAGGGTATGATGTAGCCAAATACCAGCCTCTGCTCGATGAACTACTAAGCCTTTCTCAAAAAAGTTTCGACGGCATTTATAAAGGTGATGCACAAGCATTGGCTAATGCCCGTAAAGCATTGAAAAACAAACAAGCCATTCTCCTTGGCAATCCTTTACTCAATGGTGACAAAATTGTTGCAACTCGTTTCAAACTGGGTTCACGTGCACATACAGCCATGGCCCCGGACTTAGGTACGCAATCTAATAACTGGAGCAATCAAGAATCTGCACGTCGTAGTGGATTTAATGCTGAAATAGTAGAATTGTCTAATCTGCGTGGTGACATTCAGATGCGTCAAATATACAAACCACAAAACTCATCTTCTATCGCAGACCTTAAAATGCATTGGGATGGCGACCGGGTCATGTTTACTGCAACCATGCCCGACAATCGGTGGAATATATATGAAGTAAAGCTGGACGGTACCGGTCACAGAATGCTAATAGAAAATGAAGAACCGGATCTGGAATTCTATGACGGTACATATCTACCCGACGGACGCATGATAGCAACTTCTAATATTGGTTACCAAGGTGTACCTTGTGTCAGCGGTTCTGACCCGGTAGGTAATATGGTGCTTTATGATCCCAAAACTAAAAACATGCGTCGCCTTACATTTGACCAGGATGCCAATTGGAATCCGGTTATAATGCATAATGGCCGTGTCATGTATACCCGTTGGGAATATACCGACCTGATGCACTACTATTCCCGCTTTGTAATGCATATGAACCCGGACGGCACAGAACAAAAGGCCCTGTTTGGAAGTGGTTGTGCTTTCCCCAACAGTACATTTGACATTCAACCTCTGCCCAATCATGCCTCTGCTTTTGTTGGAATTATTTCCGGTCACCACGGTGTTGCCCGCTCCGGTCGTTTAATTTTGTTTGACCCAACCAAAGCCCGTAAAGGTGCTGCCGGTATGCTTCAGGAAATACCATATCGTAATCGTCCGATTGTAGAACTGGTAAAAGATGAATTAGTAAACGGTGTATGGCCACAATTCATCAAACCGACTCCTTTGGATGACAAATATTATCTGGTAGCCGCCAAATTAAATCCACAAGATTTATGGGGTATTTATCTGGTGGATGTATTTGATAATGTAACTTGTCTGATGAAACAGGAAGGCGAAGGATACATCAGTCCGATTGTTGTACGTAAGACAACTACTCCTCCGGCTATACCTGACAGAGTAAAGCTGAATGAAAAAGAAGCAACTGTATTTATCCAAGATATATACGAAGGTGAAGGATTGCGTAATGTACCTCGCGGTACTGTAAAAGAGCTCCGTCTGCATGCTTATGAGTATGCATATCTGAAAACTGTTTCAGACCACAACTGGCATGGTATCCAGAGTGGATGGGACATTAAACGCCAACTCGGAACAGTTCCTGTAGAAGAAGACGGTTCTGTTATTTTCAAAATACCAGCCAATACACCAATCTCAATCCAGCCGATTGATAAAGACGGAGCTGCTATACAATTAATGCGTAGTTGGCTAACCGGACAACCGGGTGAAGTTGTTTCCTGTATCGGATGTCATGAAGACCAGAACCAGATTCCCGTGCCTAAGCGTGTAATCGCATCTCAACGTGCACCACACTCTATAAAAGCACCTGAAGGTGGTATCCGTTCATTTACATTCGATCTTGAAATACAGCCAATTCTCGACCGTGCTTGTATTGCCTGTCATAACGGCGAAAAAGCATTCGACCTTCGTGCCGGTGCAAAAGATGAACGTGGATATGGTCCTTCTTACCTGAATCTGCATCCGTATGTTCACCGTCAGGGTCCGGAAGCTGATATGGCAGTTCTTCAACCCTATGAATATCATGCCAATACCAGCGAATTAATCCGTCTTCTTAAAAAAGGACACGCAAACGTGAAGCTGACTGATAAAGAATGGAGAACATTGTATACATGGATTGATTACAATGCACCGGATAAGGGCTACTTCAATGCTAATAAGATCAAAGATTTCCCATATCAGGGTTTCGATCAGATTGAACGCCGTACAGAACTTACCAACAAATATGGTAACGGCATGGGAGTAGACTGGAAGAAAGAGATTGCTGACTATGCAACCTATCTGAAAGGTAAAGGAGAAATTACTCCGGTTCTTCCGGAAGCAGCAGCTCCTGTAAAAGAGAAGAATGTAAAAGTGAAAAACTGGCCTTTCGATGCCAACGCAATCAAAACAATGCTGGCAAACGAAAAGGAAACACGCAAAGAAGTTGTACTGGCTCCCGGAGTCAAACTCACCTTCGTTCGTATTCCTGCCGGAGAATTTGCTATGGGTAGCTGGAACGGATCTGCAGATAATCGTCCGGTATCTAAAGTAAAAATTGCAAAATCATTCTGGATGGGTGAAGTAGAAATCACTAATGAACAATACAATGTCATTTTCCCTGACCACGACAGTCGCTATGTAGACCAGTTATGGAAAGATCACGTACATTTCGGTTACCCAGCCAATCAGCCGGAGCAACCTGTTATTCGTGTTAGTTACGAAGATGCTATGGCGTATTGTAAACAACTGAGCGAGAAGACCGGCCTCAACATTACCCTCCCCACAGAGGCACAATGGGAATGGGCTTGTCGTGCGGGAAGTGATTCCGACTTCTGGTATGGTAACAGCAATACGGATTTTGGTAAACTGGAGAACTTTGCAGACGAAAGTTGCAATAATATGGCCGTAAGTGGCGTTAATCCACAACCAATGTCTAAGAATGCATACTGGTACAAATATTACTCTTATCTGCCTAAAGAGGAAAGTGTAAACGATGGAGCTATGAACCAGGTTGATTCTAAGAATTATCAGGCCAATCCATTTGGATTATATAGCATGCACGGAAATATAGCCGAGTGGACCCGTTCGGATTACATACCTTATCCTTATACTGAAAAGGTAAAGAATCCTTCGGAATTCAAAGTAGTACGTGGTGGTTCTTATATTGAACGTCCTAAAGTCTCAACTTCTTATGCCCGTAAAGCCTACTACCCGCATCAGCGAGTATTCAATGTAGGGTTCCGCGTAATTATTGAAGACTAACTATACAAACAATTGACAGTGGACAATTGACAATTGACAGTGGGCAGCAAATTGCCCACTGCCTACTGTCCACTTTTAACTGCCAATTGTCAACTATTAATTCTAAAAGTGATTCCCAATGAAAGTAAATTTCCACAAATTCCTCTCTTCTTATGTAACAACCATTGTATTGTTACTGATTTATGCTGTTGCACTCGCTGCCGCTACTTTCATTGAAAAATACCATGGTACTGCAACAGCCAAATCAATCATCTACTATTCGCCTCTGTTCTTTTTGCTTCAATTATTGATGGTTATCAATTTTGTAGCAATTGTTATCAAACGCCAATATCTCAAAAGCCGGAAATGGGGTATGTTAGTCACTCATTTTGCTTTTATCATCATCTTTCTGGGTGCTTTTACCTCTTTTCTTTTCAGTGAAGAAGGCATTCTTCATCTCCGCGAAGGAGAAACGAGTAATCAAATCGCCATTCGCTCCGCCGAGAACAACACAAGTAGCCACACCTTACCTTTCTCTGTGGAACTAAAGAAATTTACACTAACCCGCTACCCCGGTTCTTCCAGTCCCTCTTCCTATGAAAGTGAAGTTATAGTACATGTAGACGGTGAAACACGTTCCGAACGAATATTTATGAACAATGTGCTGGATGTAAAGGGTTACCGGTTCTTTCAGGCATCTTATGACCCGGACGAACAAGGTACGATTCTCTCTGTCAACCGGGATGTTGCAGGACGCAACATTACTTATACCGGTTATCTGCTGCTTGTCATCGGGCTGGTTCTATGTTTTATCGGCAAAAACACCCGATTCATGCATTTAAGCCGCCGGTTAAAAGATTTACATACCGCAACTAATATCATAGCCTGCCTGTTCTTTTTTATGGCTTTTCCTTCTGAGAGTAAAGCAAACGGGAATAACTCCCCAATGATGGATATCGTGCAAAAGCATAAAGTTTCTCCTGCACACGCCGAAATCTTTGGCGCTTTACCTATACAGTCAAATAGTGGGCGTACCATGCCGATCAACACTTTTTCTTCCCAAATACTCCGAAAGCTACATAAGTCGGATAAAATCGGAGGTTTAAACTCCGACCAGTTCCTTATAAGTTTACTGGTGATGCCGGATGTATGGATGCGCATACCGTTTATTGCCGTCTCCAATCCGGAATTAACAAGTTATTACAATCTGCCAGCCAAACAATGTGCATACGCGGAAGTGTTTGACAACAACGGCTACTACAAATTACAGGAGAAGCTGGAAGAAGCATATAACAAAATGCCTAACCAACGCACCCGATTCGACAAAGATTTAATGAAACTGGATGAACAGATCAACATCTTCCACCAGCTTATCAACCGGCAGATGCTGAATCTCTTTCCAAAAGAAGATGATCCCAACCATAAGTGGTATGCTCCCGGAGATGATCTTTCGGCCTTTGCAGGAAAGGACTCCATGTTCGTAGCCCGTATTATGGATTGGTATCTGGAAGAGGTACAGGAAGGTCTGAAAAGTAACGACTGGACAAAAGCCAACGAGGTTGTCGGCATGATCAGCACTTACCAACAAGCAAAAAACAAAACACTCGACATCAGCCCTAAAAAGATACAGTCTGAACTAAAGTATAATAAGATGGATGTATTTCGCTATTGCAAAATCGGTTATCTTATTTTGGGCGGTCTGCTACTCATCTTTACATTCATCGTACAGTTTCAGCAGAAACGCTGGATAAAGTCTATGGTCTGGATATTGGGGATTCTGGTACTTATCGTGTTCCATTATCACATGTACGGTATGGGAATGCGGTGGTATATCGGTGGATATGCTCCCTGGAGCAATTCATACGAAACAATGGTATATGTGGCCTGGGCTACGGTTCTTGCCGGTCTGCTGTTTGTACGTCGTAATACCATCACTTTGGCACTGGCCACCTTGTTCGGTGGTATCATTCTTTTCGTATCCGGCCTGAACTGGATGGATCCGGAAATAAGCCCCTTAGTTCCGGTACTTAAATCTCCCTGGTTAATGTTCCATGTTGCCATTATTGTAGCTGCTTATGGTTTCTTCGGCGTTAGTTGCCTGATGGGATTAACCAATATGGTTTTGATGATCTTCGCCGGCAAGAAACGAGCCAGTCAACTGATTATTCGTATCAAGGAGTTGAGTATCATCAATGAAATGTCATTGCTGGTAGCACTGGCTTTGATGACGATCGGTACTTTCCTGGGGGCCGTTTGGGCAAATGAGTCTTGGGGACGTTATTGGGGATGGGATCCTAAAGAAACCTGGGCATTGATTACCATGGTTGTTTATGCTATTGTCACCCACCTGCACCTGATAAAACGTTGTAATACCCTTTGGTTGTTCAATGTTGCATCGGTCATCGCGTTTTCATCCGTATTAATGACCTTCTTCGGAGTCAACTATTTCCTTAGCGGAATGCACTCATATGGACAGAATGACAATGTGAACAATATATTGATCTACCTGTACTTTGCTTCAACCGTCATTATCGTATTGGCATTTTTCTCTTACAGGAGTTGGAAAAAGAATCCTGAGTTAAATCTGAACAAGTCATAAACCAATAGTTATTATAAACACTTAAAACGAATAAATTATGAGAACATTCAACCATGTAGGTATCGTCACTACCGAACACAAAGAAGGCGCCTTCTTTAATGAAGGGCTCAGCGTATGGCTGACAGACTATAGCAAAAGTCCTAACAGAATCGAGTTTCTTAAATTCGAAGAAGGCAGTTGTATGCCCGAATTGGTACAAAAACAAGGTCACATAGCCTACACAGTACCTTCTTTAGAAGAAGAATTAAAAGGTAAGAAGGTTATTTTTGGCCCTGCCGTATGCGATGAGCACCTCACTATTGCTTTCATAGAAGAAGAGGGTATTTCTATCGAACTAATGGAAATTAAATAAAAACTAATATCAAAATAAGGAGAAAAACATCATGTCAGACATCAAAACTAAATTTATCAACAACCCCGAACAAATTACTCCCGAATTGTTGGAAGGCTACGTAATGGCTTATGCCGATCAAGTAAAACTGGGAGGTGAAAATATTGTAGTACGTGCCCATGCAAAAGACGAAAATAAAGTAGCAATCGTCACCTTAGGTGGCTCCGGTCACGAACCTGCACTGAGTGGTTTTGTTGGCGAAGGTATGCTGGACTGCTCTGTAGTAGGAGACGTTTTTGCAGCTCCCGGTGCACAACGTGTATTCCAGGCATTGCAGCTGATGAAACGTGAAGCAGGTATATTACTGGTTGTACTGAATCACTCCGGTGACATAATGAGTGCAAACATGGCTTGCCAGTTGGCAGAGCGTGTAGGTATCAAAGTAAAACAAATATTGACACATGATGACATCAGTGCCGGGATTGATGCTAATACAGAAGATCGTCGTGGCCTGGCGGGTTGTGTTCCTTTGTATAAAATATTAGGAGCAGCAGCAGAAGAAGGCAAGTCATTAGACGAGCTTATCGAAATTGGCGAACGGTATAACAATAAGGTAGCTACACTTGCCGTAGCCATGCGTTCTTGTACCCATCCTCAGAATGGGGCAACAATCACAGATCTGCCTGCCGGTATCATGGAGATAGGAATGGGCCAACACGGTGAAGGTGGTGGCGGTCAAAAACCGCTTGTATCAGCCGATGCTACAGCAGCCGAAATGGTAGACCTGCTTTGCCAGCAGCTCAAACCCAAAGCCGGAGATAAAATGATGCTTATCATCAACGGTGTAGGTGCTACTACTCACATGGAACTGAATATCATATTCCGCAAAGCCTATAAAGAGCTGGAAGCACGTGGATTACAAGTCGTCGTAAGCCGCATACAGGAGATACTGACAGTACAGGAACAAGCAGGCTTCCAGATGATTATGGGCATCCTGGACGAAGATCATATCGACTATCTGAAAAACAAACGTGCCAACGCACCATACTGGACAACTATTGGCAAATAAAAGCAAAGAGAAATGACACAACTGACTATTGATAACTTTAAGACAATGCTCACCACAGCTTTAGCAAATATCAAAGCACGTGAAGATGAGTTTTCCAAACTGGATGCCGTTATTGGTGACGGTGACCACGGGCAAGCAATCGTAACAGCCATGAGCGCTATTGTTGCCACTGCAGAGAAAGGAACTGAGTTCAAAACGATGCTGAACGACATGGGATTCGATGTTATGTTGCAAGTGAGCGGTTCAACCAGTACTTTACTGGGAGCTTTCTTTCTTGGTATGAGCGATCATGTAAGTGGCACACAATTGGATGCGGCTGCAGTAAAAGCCATGTTCGCCGGCGGGCTTGCTAATGTGCAAAAGCAAACCAAAGCTCAGCAAGGTGATAAAACAATCATGGATGCCCTCGTACCTGCTGTCGAAGCTATTCAGAATTGCCCTTCAGACGATATCAAAGAACTAATAAATGCAGGAGCCGAAGCAGCCTTAGCCGGTGCTCAATCCACGATTGAACTAAAAGCTAATTTCGGACGTGCACGCAACTATGGTGAACGGTCTATAGGCTATATGGATAGCGGCGCTGCTTCCTGGAGTTGTATGTTCGCTTCATTCGCAGAAGCTATAAAGTAAAAATGTATTTCGAATAAATATCAAATATAAAGAAATGGCAGATTTAGATGATTTAAGAGAAGGTGCAAATTTTGGTTTAGACATTGCATCTCAACAACAACACTTTCACGTGAAAGGTGCAGAAAATGCAGCATGGGGTATGAAAGACCGTTTATCACGTATCTTTAACCCCAAAACAGGTAAATCCGTTATGCTAGCTTGCGACCACGGTTTTATCATGGGTCCTACTTCAGGACTCGAACGTATCGATTTGAATATAGTCCCATTAATGGAATATGCAGACTGCCTGATGTGTACACGAGGCATTTTACAGTCGGTTATCCCTGCTAATACAAAGACTCCTATCTGTCTGCGCTCTGATGCAGGAACTTCTATCCTGACGGATCTGAATGACAATGTACTGATTGACATAGAAGACGCTATCCGTATGAACGTATCAGCCATGGCTGTTATGTTGGCTATTGGTGACGAAGCACACGAAGCAAAAACCGTAGCCAATTTGTATAAAGCTGTAGACAAAGCAAGTCGTTACAATATTCCCGTGATGGGGGTAACAGCCGTAGGTAAACAAATGGCACGTGATGCCCGTTATTTTGGCTTAGCATCCCGCATCTGTGCTGAGAACGGTGCCAACATCGTAAAGACCTACTATTGCGAGGGATTTGAGAAAGTGGCAGCAGCCTGTCCGGTTCCTGTAGTTATTGCCGGAGGTAAGAAACTCCCCGAAAAAGAAGCACTTGAGTTATGTTATAACGCAATCAACGATGGTGCTGCCGGAGTAGATATGGGACGTAATGTATTCCAAAGCGAATCACCTGCAGCTATGATCCAGGCTGTACATGCTGTAGTGCATGACGGATTGACTCCGGAACAAGGTTTTGAAATGTTCCAAGATTTATCTAAATAATCAAATAATTGGGAATTGGGAATCGATCAAATCAGGTTCCCAATTTTCAATTAACACACATACATTATGAAGAGAATATTATTTTTTCTATGTTTTGTTCTCCCACTCGTCCTTAATATTTCCGGACAAAACAAAGCCGAAAAATTATTGCTGGGTGGTTCGGGATGGAATAAAATAGTCATTATAAACAAAGATTCAAAACAAATAGAGTGGGAACATCCTTTACAGAAAGGTTGGGAATGTAATTCGGTAGCTGCGACTCCGGACGGGAATATTTTATTTTCCTACGCCAAAGGTGCCAAAGTAATCAACCGGGATCATAAGGAGATCTGGAATATTACAGCACCTGAAGGTTGTGAAATGCAAACTGCCCGCGTGTTATCCAACGGTAATTACCTGTTAGCCTGGACAGGACATCCGGCTGTCATTATGGAAGTGAACCCGAAAGGTAAAATTCTCTCCCGTACAGAATATGAAACAGGGATTGACCGTGCCCACTCTCAGTTTCGCCAACTGAATAAAAACAAGCGTGGAAATTACCTCATTCCTCTCATATCTACCTCTGAAGTACGTGAAGTTTCTCCTTCCGGCAAACTAATCAACTCTTTCAAAGTAGAAGGTACACCCTTCACTACATTAGAGTCAACAGATGGTAACTATTGGATTGCTTGCGGTGACGGGCATGCCTTAATCGAAGCCAATCCGAATGATGGACAAATCATCCGACGTTATAACGAGAATGATATCAAAGGAGTCCGGCTTTTCTTCACAGCCGGTCTTTGTAAAAGTGCTGATGATAACCTTTATATATGCAACTGGCAAGGGCACAGCCATGACGCCAATGCAGCAAACAGTCCTCAACTTTTCGAAATAAATCCAAAAGGAGAAGTGATCTGGAGCCTAAACGACAATCAAACATTTGGAATGATATCAGCAGTCAGTACTATAAACTGACCCTATACAACAGAATGACTATAAACTCCCCGGAATATTAAATAAAAGGGGAGCTTATAGTTATCATAAAATACAATCTTATCATTTATTTCTATTCCACTTTCATTAATTTCACAATCTCTGTAGCCATCACCTGATATCCTTCAGCAGTTAAATGAACATAGTCATTATTATACAATCCGGTTCGAATATTCCCATCAGAAGCAAGAAACCACCTGGTTGGATTGTAATATTCTGTTCTGGCAAACGACTGTTTCTTTAGTATATCATGTATTCTGTTACATTTGATACGTATTTCATTTTGACTTTCTTTGCCGGAAGGCAGAATTCCCAAAAGTATAATACGCGAATCCGGAAACTTTTCCTCTGCCTCTTCCGTCACGGCAATAATTCCCTCCGCTACTTCTTCCGGAGTATTCCCCCCGGAAAGAAGATTATTAATGCCTATAGCAATAATTACATTTTCCGGTTTACAACGATTATAATTCTCATATCGAATACGCCAAAGAAGATTCTGAGTACGATCACCGGATATTCCGGCACTTTCCCATACGCCTTCTCCAAGAATATTATCCATTGCCTGTTTTCCCGGCTTGTGAACAACAGCTTTTCGGGTTCCTCCCCATCCCTGAGTGATGGAGTTCCCAAGAAGAAGGAGCTTTAGATGCTTATTGGTCAATGTAATCTTTATATCTTCAGCCACCGTATGCCACTCACTACCTTCAGACCATCCGGCGGCAGATCGATATTCATTTCCAGGTACAGCATGTACACATGCATTAGGCAGACGGTCTACAGAAGAAAGAATAAATCGCACAATGGGTTCAGGATTGTTCAATGAATGAGGATGGTGACCAACTCCCGGCTTATGTAGTACTGTAACAGGATTTCTCAGCAATTTCATTCTTTCTTCAAAAACAGCTGTATTTTCACTAACAGGAACAACGCTATCTACAGCTCCAACGACATGTAAACATGGAATCTGAGCTTTAGCTATCGCAGAAGCGTGATCTACAGGATTACCTCTCCATGCCAAGGCATCTGTTTCGTTTAAAAAGCCATATGCAGAAAGAAGTTTTCGGGTATCTTCTGCTGAACCATCTGAACAGCCCTTTCCCATCGGCCAGCTTTTAAAATCCATAACCGGAGCATCAACATAAATACAGGCAACCTTCTCCGTATTTCTGGCGGCCCAATTATAAACGATCAGTCCTCCACGACTCATCCCTTCCAGCACGACCTTCTTATGAAATCCTGCCTTAATCATCTGTTTATAAAGTTTATCCCAACGGCCGATTGCCTTATCAGAACCATACATATCAGCAACATCACAATAAACGATATAGAATCCATGTTCCAACAAAGCAATATCTGTTTGTGGTTCATGCCCCCAGAAGCGGGCACGTATCACCCACGGCTTGCCTTTAGCCTCTATATAGGGAGTCACTACTTTACAAGCAGCTTCACCACAGTTAAATTCATATCCTTGAAATCCATGAAAGTTGAATTCTTTTGCACCTTTCAACCATTTAATATCAGGAGTTTTACAATGCCGTGAAGGAAGTGTCAGATAGTTGCCTATTGCATAAGCCATAGTCCCTGCTCCAATAGAAGAAGGGTGTAGCCGATCCGGAAAAATTTGCTTCTCCCATTGATCTCCAAATAAATTAAACAGATTGATAATTTCCAATTGATTTTTCCATGCCAATTCTTCAACCATAGGGCGTATCTGATTTTCTATTTGCTCCGCATTGATAGGTGTTCCTTCCGGTAAGAAACATCGTACGGGAGTCAGTAATATTATTCTTGGATGGGAATCCAAAGCTTTATAGCTATCTATCAGCCTTTGATAATCTGTCATGAAGTCATTCTTGTATTTCCAATTTTGTGGTTTAGTATCATTGGTTCCCAACTTTATTAATACAATATCAGGTTGAAAATTCTGCGACTCAATATATTCCCCAGTCTTTATATAAGGATAGTCCCCTTTAGACAAAAGAGTACTTCCGGATACTCCATAATTTCTTACTTCAAAACCATCTCCCAGATAGGCTTGTAATTGTGCCGGATAACAATTCTGTTCACGGTTGACAATGAATGCTCCATAAGTTATACTGTTTCCTATACAGGCTACTTTAACAGTAGCTTTCTGGGCAAATATATTCCCACTCGAAAGTAAGCATATCAGCAAATTCAAAATAATTTTTAGTCTCATAGTTCTTAGTACTTTATAATTCGGTGTAACATCTATTATTATTGTTGTTTATGACGTATCTGAAGCAACCTTTATGTTCCCTGTTTTACAAGATTGTAAAAGTACGATATTAATATAAATTTCTGTCAAATTCTATATTGATAAAGACTCCAAAAACCAGATAAGGCAATAAAAGAGAATGTATCAAAACTAAAACATTCACTCCAAAAAAGCTACTGATTATAATTAACATGCATAAAAAGCCATACCAAACTCTATTTTAGAGTAATGGCATGACTTTTTTCATGCAAAGAAGAGAGGTCAGATTTCAGATTGAAAATCGTTCTTGTCTAAAATTGAGCCTTGCCTCCTTCCATGATAACTTTAATATAAATCCACTATTACTTTTTCCTTCGTAAACGTTCCGTCAGCTTGTTGCACCGGCTCTTCCATTCTCCACTTCATAGTAACCGATTTACCCAAATAATCGAGAATCTGATAGAGCGTTTCGTTCCTGAAGGTAGCCCTATATTTATACTCTTTCCCCGATATATTATTAAATTGAATATCAATATTAAAATGACGTGACAATCTCTTCAACATATCAGGTAAAGGAGTATCCCTAAATATCAGTTTACCGTCTTTCCAGGCTATCTTCTCAAATACATCAACCTCAGATTTTACATATTGCAACGCCTTTTTGTCATAAAGCAAGCGTTCACCCGGCTGTAAAGACTCAGCTTCCTCGTATCCGGGTATAAGTACATTTACATGTCCGGATTCCAATACAGCCTCAACATAGCCTTCATTTTCATAGGAACTGACATTGAAACGGGTTCCGGTTACAAACACACGCACTCCCGAAGGGGTGTTAACATAAAAAGGATGCTCTTTATCAGATTGTACTTCAAAATATGCTTCTCCTTGCAAATCCACCTCGCGTATATTTTTTCTAAAGATAACCGGATAACGAAGGCTACTCCCCGAGTTTAGCCAAACGACCGAATTATCAGGCAATTCATAACGCACTATAGAGCCTGTAGAAGCTGTTATACTCGCATATTGTATTTTTTCATCCGACGATTCATTAAAATACAAATATCCTAATATCACAGAGCAGAAAAATAAGGGCAAAGCCAGAAATGCAGCATACCGGATCAATTGGTGCTGCAATCTTTTATTCTTCTTTCTTCTTATCTGATTTTGAGTTTTCCCAAAAGCAGCCTGCACATCAATCGTTTCCATCTCCCTGATGTCATCTTCCAGAGCCAATGCCATCCGAAGATCTTGAAATAGTCTTCGGTGCTCCTCCGACTCACTCAACAGGGTCTCCACCTGCTTTTGCTCGGCCTCAGTACATAAGCCTTTACAATAGCGAAAAAATAAATCTGATTCTTTATGTTCCATTTGTTTTTAAGTTATCTTTTTCGTTTTTCAATTATTACCGGATAAATTGTAATCGGGTAAATCGTTGGTTCACTTAAACTCTCTACTATTTTGAAGATGCCAATTTACTGTATTCTTGTCGAATAATTAATAAAAACACAGAACTAATTCTCCCTAAGAATCATAAAATCATAAACAAACACGCCTCCCACGGCTTTTCAACGCATACTCACCTTATCTATATTACAATTAAAACCACCTTCAAAGGACAACTCCTCTTCTATTTTTGAAAAAACAGCCATAACCAGTACCTTTGCAAGGCACTATTTACTATTTTTGTGACGACTTTGCTACAGTAATAAATCCCTTAACAGTAGATGCAATGAGAATACACCTTCGCGAAAGTAATAACGAAAAAGAATTCAGAAAACTGTATGAAGAATACTATGCTCCTTTCTGTCTGTATGCGAAGAGATTCATTAATGATATGACAGTCTGTGAAGACCTCGTTTCCGACGTATTTGTTTCTCTCTGGGACAAACGGGATTCAATCGAATTAAAAAAAGAGACAGCAACCGCATACCTGAAAATATGCGTGCGCAACAGTTGCCTCAACCACCTGAAACATCTTGAATATGAATGGAATTACAATGAGTTCTGTCAAAAGCAGTCTCCAATCTATGTCACAGAGCCAGACAGTGTATATACTTTGAACGAGCTTTATGACATGCTATACAAAACACTGCAACGCCTTCCCGAAAACTACCGCATTGTATTTATCAAAAGCTTCTTTGAAGGCAAAACGCATGCCGAAATTGCACAAGATATGAATCTTAGTGTAAAATCGATCAATCGATATAAACAGAAAACAATGGAATTACTCAGAGAGGAATTCAAAGAGTATCTGCCTGTATTGCTTCTAATAATATTACAACACAGATTATAATCAACCTTTTACAATTTTCTTTTTATCAAGATATTTTTGATTATAATATTTCTCGATACAAAAGGTATTATACTTACAACCCTTATTATTACATTTTCACTACATTTAAACTACATCAGTAAACTATCACGAAGAAACACATACTCCTTCTCTCCAATTTTATAAAAACATGGCATAGTTTCAGGGAGATTTATATGAATCTTTCGATTTAAAACTTTTGTATCTAAATTAATACTATCCAGAGGAGGTATATAATACAATGAATCACGCAATAATGAATATATCTTCAGGGGATATTCACAATAAGAGACGCCATCAAATCTTAAAGGATCACATTTCAAAATTAAATTTATAGGAGCTCCTGTTTTACCCTCCTGTTCCGGAGAAAAGGGAGGAACATTATAAATCCCAGGGAAAACATCCAGAAGATCAATCTCAGAAACAGAAAATTCAAACGGCTGATCACCATTCTTAAGTAAAAAACGACTCTCAATATTTGAAGATAAATCTAAATAGAAAGAAGAATCAGATTTATTGTAAATCTCAATATACAAATATATTTCCAATAAATCAGAAAAAAGAGATACTGAGTTATCCTTACCACAAATCCGAACAGACGAGATAGTCATATCCACTAAAGGATCTACTTTAACATCCTCTAAACAACGAAAATTACGTATAGCTTCTATATCATAATAACTCTCCAGTTCTCTTTTTCGGGTAAACATACTTTTATCACACGACTTACATTTAAAAAAATACCATGTAAAATTACTATATTGAGCCCCTTCTAAATATGGCCATATTTTATCTACTATTTTACCAGGCAATTTGGGCTTACCCTGAAAATAAAACAAAAAATATTTACCATTATATTCTATAATATCAGTTGGTTCTCGATCTTCAATTGATTCAGAGATAAAAGATCCATCTCCAATTATTACATAAGAATAAAAATCAGAATACGTAAGTCCTACAATCTGTGTAAATTGAGATAATGAATCAGTGTCAACCAAATGTTTTAAATGATCTAATAACTCCTCATCTATTTTATTAGGATTTATATTTACCTGGCAACTGCTCAATAATATCACAATGAATATACAACTTCTACTTATAATGTTTTGATACATCCAAATTACTTTATTCATAAACAATTTCACCACAAAAAAAAGACAATCCAAACAAAATCCTCAGCTTCTGTCTATTCGTAGTCCTATTTTTCTATCTAACAAGATAATACAAAAAATAAATAAAAACTTTTCATAAACATCATATTCATAATTATCAATTGTAAAAATAAGCAATTCTTAGTAAAACTACTATCAGTATTCTCTCAAATATTATCAATAAAATATCTATATACAAAACGACAACCATTACTAAGAAAAAAATAACACAAAACATTACTGTAACCTATCATCCTCCCTTATAACATCACATACAGATACTCAATTCAACCATCCTTTATTATATAAATCAAAAATGAAGAGTTCACTCCTTTTAAATACCCTTCTTCTCTATAAATTCATTCATTATGAGAACTATATAAAACAATATACTTTAGACCTCCTAAAGCAGCTATTCTTTATTTGCATATCTACTGACTTTAGCATATCTTTGCTACATAATTTAAGACTAAAAACATCCCCATGTTTTCTATCAAAACACCCGGATGTTCTTATATAAAACATCCACATGTTTTTATTCAGAACATCCGGATGTTTTAATAATAGATATCACAAGACAAGTATACAAGAGCACAGTAATCTTGTACATAAAAACATTATTATCAATAATATAAAAAGTATATGTCTATCAACTATGTAGTAACCAAAAAGGTGGATAAAACGAAGGGAGAAGTAAAAGTACGTTATTATGCTACCACAAGAGCTATGCAAAAAAAGCCTGTTGACAGTTCACAGATTGCAATGCAGTTAGCCGAAAGAAGCTCTCTGCAAGATGGAGATGTAATGTCGGTGCTGACACAGTTATCGGGAATCATCGCCGGGCACTTGCACGAAGGCAGGACAGTAAGTATTGACGGATTGGGAAATTTCTTCCCGACCATTAGTAGTGAAGGAGTAGAAAAGCCGGAAGAGTGCACAGCTGATAAAGTGTGGGTAGCACGTATCGGATTCAAAGCGGCTCCTGCTTTTTTGAAAAAGGTACGAATAAAAACCAAATTTCTCAGTATCCAATTGCAAGAAGAAAGAAAAGCAACTGCTAAAAAGAAGAAAGCAACAGAAGCGGGTAATGAGAAGTGAACATAGAAAAAATAATAGGGAAAAAGAGAACGAAGAACCATTTAACAATCTGTTGAAAACTTTATTCCACATTTTCTATCTGAGAGATTCTTTTTTCTTTGAGAAATACGTATTTTTGCCGACACTTGCTTATATAATAAGGTGAAACAGATGAAGAAAGAACAAGAGGAATTGACATATCACGTACCGGTATTACTAAAAGAAAGCGTAGACGGAATGAATATTCGCCCTAATGGGACGTATGTGGACGTTACTTTCGGTGGTGGCGGACATTCACGGGAGATACTTTCACGCTTAGAAAAAGGCGGACGTTTATTAGGTTTTGACCAAGATGAGGATGCCGAACGGAACATTGTCAATGACCCACATTTCACATTTGTACGAAGTAACTTTCGCTATTTACATAACTTTCTTCGCTATCATGAAATAGAAGAAGTGGATGCTATTTTGGCAGATTTAGGGGTATCATCTCATCACTTTGATGACAGCGAACGAGGTTTTTCGTTTCGTTTTGACGGAGCACTGGATATGCGTATGAACAAACGGGCAGGACTCACAGCTGCTGACGTATTAAATACCTATGATGAAGAACGGCTGGCGGATCTTTTTTATCTGTACGGAGAATTAAAAAACAGTCGTAAACTGGCATCGGTTATAGTAAAAGCCCGTGCCACCGGACAGATCAAGACAATCGGTGAGTTTCTGGAAATCATCAAACCGTTATTTGGACGTGAACGGGAAAAGAAAGAATTAGCCAAAGTATTTCAGGCACTTCGCATAGAGGTAAACCAGGAAATGGAAGCATTGAAAGAGATGTTGCTGGCAGCAACGGAAGCACTAAAACCGGGTGGAAGATTAGTAGTAATCACTTATCATTCGTTGGAAGACCGAATGGTAAAAAACATCATGAAAACCGGTAATGTTGAGGGCAAAGCAACACAAGATTTTTTTGGAAATCTGCAAACTCCATTCAAACTGGTAAACAATAAAGTGATTGTCCCGAATGAGGAAGAGGTAGAACGTAATCCGAGATCACGAAGTGCCAAACTAAGGATAGCGGAAAAGAAATAAAAGAGAAGCTTGTAAGTAAATTAAAATCAGGCTACCTAAAAGGCAAGTCAACTAAAATAGAGACAACAATGGAAGAAGAAAAGATAATAAAAGAAGAGCCGAAAGGAGGTAAAAAGAAAAAAAGAGCCTCCCTGAAAAGTATTCTTGGAGGAGATATTCTGGCAACAGACTTTTTCCGCCGCCAAACAAAGCTGCTGGTACTTATCATGATATTTATTATCTTCTACATCCACAACCGATATGCCAGCCAGCAACAACAGATCGAAATAGACCGACTTAAAAAAGAGCTTATCGACATAAAATATGACGCACTGACACGTAGTTCGGAGTTGATGGAAAAAAGCCGCCAGTCACGCATCGAAGAGTATATCTCGACAAAAGAAAGTGATTTGCAGACCTCAACCAATCCACCGTATGAAATCAAAAAATGAAGTACACAGAGAACAGGTAACTTTAAATAGTAAATCGTTAAACAGTTAATAGTCTTGGCAGTTAATAAAAAAAATATAATGACCCGTTACTTCTTCGTCATCCTCATCATGGGGTTGGTGGGAGTAGCAATTGTTGTAAAGGCAGGCATTACCATGTTTGCCGAACGACAATACTGGCAGGATGTAGCAGACCGTTTTGTAAAGGAGAATGTAACCGTAAAACCGAACCGGGGTAATATTATCTCATCCGACGGTAAATTAATGGCAAGCTCACTGCCGGAATATCGTATCTACATGGACTTTAAAGCTGGTGCTCCTGCTAAAATAGACTCACTAAAAAAACACATGAATGAGATTTGCGAAGGACTACACCAGATATTTCCTGATAAAAGTGTTGCCGAGTTTAAAGCGCATCTTCAAAAAGGAATAAAAAAAGGGAGCCGGAACTATCTGCTCTATCCGAAACGAATCTCTTACATTCAATACAAAGAAGCCAAACGCCTGCCTGTTTTTAACATGAACAAATATAAAGGCGGATTTCATGAACTGGCATACAACCAACGCAAGAAGCCATTCGGTTCTCTGGCTGCACGTACTTTAGGGGATCTTTATGCTGACACAGCACAAGGTGCAAAGAATGGAATTGAATTGGCTTTTGATACATTGCTAAAAGGACGGGACGGAATCACACACCGTCAGAAGGTAATGAACAAATACCTTAACATCGTAGATATTCCTCCCATAGATGGTTGTGACCTCATCGCTACCATTGATGTAGGGATGCAGGATATTTGCGAAAAAGCATTAGTAGATAAACTGAAAGAATTAAATGCCAGTGTAGGCGTTGTTGCATTGATGGAAGTTTCAACAGGAGAAATCAAGGCAATTGTCAATATGATGAAAGCAGCAGACGGTAACTATTATGAGATGCGCAATAATGCTATCAGTGACATGCTTGAACCTGGATCTACTTTCAAAACCGCTTCTATCATGGTAGCCCTGGAAGACGGATACATCACTCCTGACTATGAAGTAGATACGGGAAACGGTATCAAAATGATGTATGGACGTGCAATGAGAGACTGGAACTGGCATCGTGGAGGATATGGAAGAATTAATGTAACACGTATTCTGGAAGTATCATCCAATGTGGGAACTTCAAGCATTATAGATCAATTCTATCATGACAAACCACAAAAGTTTGTAGATGGACTGAAACGTATGAGCATTGACCAACCCCTACATTTACAGATATCAGGAGAAGGTAAGCCTAATATTAAAGGGCCTAAAGAACGCTACTTTGCAAAAACAACTCTTCCCTGGATGAGTATCGGTTATGAAACTCAGGTACCACCCATGAATATCCTGACCTTCTATAATGCCATTGCAAACAATGGTGTCATGGTGCGCCCCAAATTTGTAAGAGCAGCTGTAAAGGACGGAGAAGTAATAAAAGAGTTTCCGACAGAAGTGATTAATCCGAAAATTTGTTCAGACAATACATTGAAGCAGATACAGGAGATTTTGTACAAAGTTGTTCATCAGGGACTGGCAGGACCGGCAGGTAGTAAGCAGTTTGCCGTTTCGGGAAAAACAGGTACAGCACAGATCTCACAAGGTGCTGCCGGATATAAGACCGGAAGAACAAATTATCTGGTTAGTTTCTGCGGATATTTTCCTTCGGAGGCTCCGAAATACAGCTGTATTGTTTCTATTCAGAAACCCGGGTTACCAGCTTCGGGAGGTTTGATGGCAGGTAGCGTATTTGGTAAAATTGCAGAAAGAGTATATGCAAAAGACCTGCGTTTGCCTTTGACAAATGCCATCGACACAAATAGCGTAGTCATTCCGGACGTAAAAGCCGGAGAAATGAATGATGCCAAACGGGTACTGGATGAACTGAGCATACAAAGCCAAAGCAAATTTGACTTAAAGAGTGGTAAAGAGACTTGGGGAAGCACACATGCAGCTCCCAAAAGTGTTATTCTGGAAAGCAGAGACCTCATGCGGGATTTTGTACCCAGCGTTATAGGCATGGGGGCAAAAGACGCTGTTTATTTGCTTGAAAGCAGAGGAGTGAAAGTAAACCTGGTAGGTGTAGGCAAGGTGAAAAGCCAGTCGATAGCTAACGGAACGAGAGTAAAGAAGGGACAAACAATAACACTCGTACTGCATTAGAGAGATGGAAGTGAAGATTTTGAATAAGTAGTACGTGTCAACCGAATATAAAAAAGAAGATGAAGTTAAATGAATTATTAAAGGCTATTCAACCGATACAAGTTGTCGGAGCTTCGGACATAGAAATAACAGGAGTCAACATTGATTCCAGACAAGTGGAGGCAGGCCATTTATTTATGGCTATGCGTGGTACACAGGCAGACGGGCATGCCTATATTCCCGCAGCAATTGAAAAAGGAGCTATAGCTGTGCTTTGTGAAGATATGCCTGAACATCCGGAAGAAGGTATCACCTATATACAAGTGAAAGACAGCGAAGATGCAACCGGAAAAGTAGCCACCACTTTTTTTGGAGATCCTACTTCAAAAGTGGAATTGGTGGGTGTAACCGGAACAAACGGAAAAACAACAATCGCTACCTTATTATATAATACATTCCGTTATTTCAGATATAAAGTAGGACTCATCTCAACTGTATGTAACTATATTGATGATGAAGCGATTCCGACTGAGCATACCACTCCTGACCCTATCACACTAAACCGATTGCTGGGAAGAATGGCTGATGAAGGCTGTAAATATGTTTTCATGGAGGTAAGCTCCCACTCCATTGCTCAGAAACGTATCAGTGGTTTAAAGTTTGCAGGAGGTATCTTCACCAACCTGACCCGCGACCATCTGGATTATCATAAGACAGTAGAAAACTACCTGAAAGCAAAGAAAAAATTCTTCGATGACTTGCCAAAGAGTGCATTCAGCCTTACCAACCTGGACGATAAAAACGGGTTGGTAATGACACAGAACACACGTTCAAAGGTATATACCTACTCTCTGAGAAGTTTGAGTAACTTCAAAGGAAGAGTGTTGGAATCACATTTTGAAGGTATGCTGCTTGACTTTAATAACCATGAATTGATGGTACAATTTATAGGCAAGTTCAATGCTTCCAACCTTTTGGCTGTATTTGGTGCAGCAGTGTTGCTTGGTAAGAAGGAAGAAGACGTACTGGTAGCACTCAGCACACTGCACCCGGTAGCCGGACGCTTTGATGCCATTCGTTCGCCACAGGGATATACAGCGATTGTTGATTATGCACATACCCCGGATGCTCTGATAAATGTGCTGAATGCCATCCATGGAGTACTCGAAGGAAAAGGTAAAGTGATCACCGTAGTAGGTGCCGGAGGTAACCGTGACAAGGGTAAGCGTCCTATTATGGCCAAAGAAGCTGCCAAAGCAAGTGATCGTGTTGTCATCACATCGGATAACCCTCGTTTTGAAGAACCTCAGGACATCATAAATGATATGCTGGCGGGTCTGGATACAGAGGACAGAAAAAAGACGATCAGTATTACAGACCGTAAAGAAGCTATTCGTACTGCCTGTATGCTGGCCGAAAAAGGAGATGTAATTCTCGTTGCCGGAAAAGGACACGAGAACTATCAGGAGATAAAAGGAGTGAAACATCACTTTGATGATAAAGAGATATTAAAAGAGTTATTTTCATTGACAATTTAACAATTTACAATTTACGATTGGAGTTACCATTGTAAAAGAAGTGATTTAAATCGTAAATAGTAAATCGTCCAATAGTAAATAAAATCATGTTATACTATCTATTTGAGTGGCTACATAAGTTAAACTTCCCTGGTGCGGGAATGTTTGGATATACATCTTTCCGTGCATTGATGGCTATCATTCTGGCACTGCTGATTTCAAGTATCTGGGGTGATAAGTTTATCAATTTGCTGAAACGAAAGCAAATCACGGAAACACAGCGTGATGCTAAAATTGATCCTTTTGGCGTCAACAAAGTGGGTGTGCCCAGCATGGGAGGTGTTATTATCATTGTAGCCATTTTGATACCTTGCCTGTTGCTTGGAAAATTACATAATATCTATATGATATTGATGCTCATTACCACTATATGGCTGGGATCATTAGGATTTGCCGATGACTATATCAAAATATTCAAAAAAGACAAAGAAGGATTACACGGTAAGTTTAAAATTATCGGTCAGGTAGGATTGGGACTGATTGTCGGATTAACCCTATACCTCAGCCCGGATGTGGTAATTCGTGAAAACATCGAAGTACAAACTCCCGGACGTGAAATGGAAGTTATACATGGGACGAATGATCTCAAGTCTACTCAGACTACCATTCCATTCTTTAAAAGTAATAACCTTGATTATGCCGATCTGGTAGCTTTTATGGGTGATCATGCTCAAACAGCCGGTTGGATATTGTTCGTTATCATCACCATCTTTGTGGTGACAGCCGTATCCAACGGAGCCAATCTGAATGACGGCATGGACGGTATGGCTGCGGGTAACTCCGCCATCATCGGATTAACCCTGGGAATACTGGCATATGTATCGAGCCATATTGAATTCGCAGGATATCTGAACATCATGTATATCCCCGGTTCGGAAGAACTAGTAATCTTTATCTGCGCATTTATCGGTGCACTGATAGGCTTCTTATGGTACAATGCATATCCGGCACAAGTATTTATGGGAGATACGGGTAGCTTAACAATTGGTGGTATTATCGCCGTATTTGCCATCATCATACACAAAGAATTACTGATTCCGATTCTTTGTGGTGTGTTCCTGGTAGAAAACCTGTCGGTAATTCTGCAACGTGCCTATTATAAAGTTGGTAAACGAAAAGGAGTGAAACAACGCCTCTTTAAACGTACGCCTATACACGACCATTTCCGTACATCAATGAATCAGATAGAAGACGGATGCCGGGTAGTGTTTACAAAACCGGACAATCTGTTTCACGAATCAAAAATCACAGTTCGCTTTTGGATTGTAACGATTGTACTGGCAGCCATAACGATTATTACATTAAAGATAAGATAAATAAGGATTCAATGCGTCAATATGACAATGTGCCGATTAAGAAAAGCCAGTGGAGTAATGAAGCATGAGCCCAAAAGATAACAGAGAGAATTAACCGGATTATTAACCATTAAAATTTGTGCACTGCCATTGGCACATTAGCATATTGGCATATCGGCACATTATTGAGAATGAAAAGAATTGTAGTTTTAGGAGCAGGTGAAAGCGGCGCAGGTGCTGCCGTATTAGCCAAAGTAAAAGGATTCGAGACGTTTGTATCAGATATGTCCGCCATTAAGGACAAATACAAGGAACAACTCGACAGCCACGGTATTGCCTGGGAAGAAGGCCATCATACCGAAGAATTGATTCTGAATGCCGACGAGGTAGTAAAAAGCCCGGGGATTCCGAATGACGCTCCATTGATTCTGAAACTAAAGGCACAAGGCACACCGATCATATCGGAAATAGAATTTGCCGGACGCTATACGGATGCAAAGATGGTTTGCATCACCGGATCAAACGGAAAAACAACAACGACCAGCCTCATTTACCACATTTTTAAAAGTGCAGGGTTAAATGTGGGATTGGCCGGAAATATAGGTAAAAGCCTGGCTTTGCAAGTGGCCGAAGGCAAACATGATTATTATGTAATCGAGCTAAGTTCATTTCAACTGGACAACATGTACGAATTTCGTGCAAATATCGCTGTCCTGATGAATATTACGCCAGATCATCTGGATCGTTACGATCACTGTATGCAAAATTATATTGATGCCAAATTCCGCATTACTCAAAACCAAACTCAGGACGATGCTTTCATTTTCTGGAATGACGACCCTATCATCAAACGAGAGCTGGAAAAGCATGGTATAAAGGCACATTTATACCCATTCGCGGCTGTAAAAGAGGATGGAGCGATTGCCTATGTGGAGGATAATGAGGTAAAAATCACGGAGCCAATTGCGTTCAACATGGAACAAGAGAAGTTGGCACTGACCGGACAACATAATCTCTATAACTCATTAGCAGCAGGTATCTCGGCCAATCTTGCCGGTATTACAAAAGAAGATATCCGCAAAGCATTGTCGGATTTCAAAGGTGTGGAACATCGTTTAGAGAAAGTAGCCCGTGTAGGTGGCATTGATTTTATCAATGACTCCAAAGCTACTAATGTAAACTCTTGCTGGTATGCTCTACAAAGCATGACAACCAAAACAGTGCTTATACTTGGCGGTAAGGATAAGGGAAATGACTATACAGAAATAGAAGATCTGGTACGTGAGAAATGTTCGGCATTAGTGTATCTGGGACTGCATAATGAAAAGCTACATGCATTTTTCGACCGGTTCGGGTTACCGGTGGCCGATGTACAGACCGGCATGAAAGACGCAGTAGAAGCAGCATATAAACTGGCCAAAAAGGGTGAAACCGTACTGTTAAGTCCTTGTTGTGCCTCCTTCGATCTCTTCAAGAGTTACGAAGATCGTGGCGACCAGTTCAAAGAGTACGTTCGCGCTCTCTAATTTTTAATCTTTAATTCTTAATTTAAACAGTGGATCTATTAAAGAACATATTCAAGGGCGATAAGGTAATCTGGATTATCTTTCTCTGCCTCTGCCTCATCTCAATCATTGAGGTGTTTTCGGCAGCCAGCACCCTGACGTATAAGAGCGGGGACCACTGGGGACCAATCACACAGCATTCTATCATCCTGATGGTGGGGGCCGTTGTTGTAGTGTTGATGCACAATATCCCTTATAAATGGTTTCAGGTATTCCCTGTTTTCCTATACCCTGTCTCTGTTGTACTGCTGGCTTTCGTCACGCTGATGGGGGTTATCACAGGCGATCGCGTCAATGGTGCAGCACGTTGGATGTCGTTCATGGGATTACAGTTCCAGCCATCGGAACTGGCAAAGATGGCTGTAGTAATTGCAGTTTCTTTTATTCTATCCAAAAGACAAGATGACGAAGGAGCTAATCCGAAGGCATTCAAATACATCATGATTATCACCGGGCTTGTTTGCCTGTTGATTGCTCCGGAAAACCTTTCAACAGCAATGTTGCTATTCGGAGTCGTATTTCTGATGATGTTTATCGGACGGGTAGCAGCGCGGAAACTACTTCTTTTAATAGGTTCATTGGGATTGGTAGGTATAATAGGTGTCGTATTTCTGCTGGCTATCCCAAAGGATTCAGATATTCCTTTTCTGCACCGTTTTGACACATGGAAAAGTCGTATTACCAACTTCACAGAAAAAGAGGAAGTACCGGCTGCTAAGTTTGATATAGACAAAGATGCCCAGATAGCGCATGCCCGTATTGCTATTGCAACAAGTAATTTTGTCGGTAAAGCACCTGGTAACTCTATTCAACGTGATTTCCTGAGTCAGGCATTCTCCGATTTTATCTTTGCTATTATTATAGAAGAGTTAGGATTAGTGGGAGGAGCCTTTGTAGTCTGCCTATATATCTGGCTTCTGGTACGTGCCGGGCGTATAGCACAAAAATGTGAACGGACATTCCCTGCTTTTCTGGTAATGGGTATAGCACTCATGTTGGTATCGCAGGCTATTTTAAATATGATGGTAGCCGTTGGTTTATTCCCGGTGACAGGTCAACCTCTGCCACTCATCAGTAAAGGAGGTACTTCAACTTTAATAAATTGTGCCTATATCGGTATGATACTGAGTGTAAGCCGTTATACAGCTTATCTTGAAGAGCAGAAAGAACGTGATGCACAGCTACAAATGCAGATAGCAGCAGAAACAACCGAGGCCCAGATAGTTGCAGAACCAACAGCACAGGTATTGAATAGTGATGCTGAGTTTGAGAAAGAGAAATAGTTAAGGACTACAGGTAGGCGTCCTGATATCCTATGATATCCGCAAGGAGTAGTTCACTAAAATAATATATAATGGAAAAAGAGCTTAGAATTATCATCAGTGGTGGCGGCACAGGAGGACACATCTTTCCGGCTGTATCCATCGCTAATGCCATAAAAGAGCAGTGTCCTGATGCCAAAATATTATTCGTTGGTGCTGAAGGGCGGATGGAAATGCAACGCGTACCTGATGCCGGTTATGATATTATCGGACTACCGGTTGCCGGATTCGACCGTAAACACCTGTGGAAGAACTTCTCTGTACTTATTAAGCTGGTACGTAGCCAATGGAAAGCAAAGAGTATCATTAAGAAGTTTCGTCCCCAAGTAGCAGTAGGCGTTGGTGGTTATGCCAGCGGACCAACTCTGAAGATGGCTGGTATGATGGGAGTTCCAACTCTGATACAAGAACAAAATTCTTATGCAGGAGTAACCAATAAGTTACTGGCAAAGAAAGCATGTAAAATATGCGTGGCGTATGATGGCATGGAAAAATTCTTTCCGGCAGATAAAATACGGATGACAGGAAATCCGGTTCGACAAAATCTGTTCACCAATACTCAGAGCCGGGAAGAGGCAATACAGGCTTTTGGACTTAGTCCGGAAAAACAAACAATACTAATTCTGGGAGGTAGTCTTGGTGCACGTACCATTAATAATACGCTGATAGCGGGGTTACAAACAATAAAAGAGACAACCGGCATTCAATTCATCTGGCAAACAGGAAAAATATATTATCAACAAGTAATGGAAGCTGTTAAGACAGCAGGAGAAATTCCGAATCTGTATGTAACAGACTTTATTAAAAACATGGCCACAGCTTATCTGGTGGCCGACCTGATAATCTCCCGTGCCGGTGCGGGTTCTATATCAGAATTCTGCCTGTTGAACAAACCGGTTATTCTGGTTCCTTCGCCTAATGTAGCTGAAGATCATCAGACTAAGAATGCATTAGCTTTGGTCAATAAGCAGGCTGCTATATATGTAAAAGACGTAGAAGCAGAAGAGAAACTATTGTCTGTAGCATTAGAAACAATTACCAATGCTACGAAATTAAAAGATTTAAGTGAGAATATAGCAAAGCTGGCGTTGCCGGACTCTGCTACTATCATAGCAAAAGAAGTGATAAAATTAGCACAACAATGAATATCGAAACTATAAAATCAGTCTATTTTGTTGGTGCCGGTGGCATCGGAATGAGTGCACTTGTACGCTACTTTCTTTCCAAAGGAAAATTTGTAGCCGGCTATGACCGTACACCCAGCGAACTAACTGAGTGCCTTATTGCCGAAGGTGCACAAATACACTACGAAGAAAGTGCAGACCTGATTCCCGAAGTATGTAAAGACAAGGAAAGTACTCTCGTCATACTGACCCCCGCCGTACCACAGGAACATGCCGAACTGGTTTATTTCCGTAACAACGGTTTTGAAATACAGAAACGTGCCCAAGTACTGGGAACCATTACACACTCCAGTAAAGGGCTTTGCGTAGCCGGGACCCATGGAAAGACAACTACTTCGACGATGACTGCACATTTGTTACACCAGTCACATGTGGGTTGTACAGCTTTCCTGGGAGGAATTTCAAAGAATTATGGAACTAACCTGCTACTTTCGAAAACAAGCCCGTACACCGTAATCGAAGCGGATGAATTTGACCGTTCCTTCCACTGGCTATCTCCGTTTATGTCTGTCATCACATCTACGGACCCCGATCATCTGGACATCTACGGAACAGCAGAAGCATACCTTGAAAGTTTTAAGCACTACACCACGCTCATTCAACCGGGTGGTGCATTGATTATTCGCAAAGGAATTTCTTTGCAGCCTCAGGTACAGCAAGGAGTGAAAATATATACTTATTCTCGTGACGAAGGTGATTTCCATGCTGAGAATATCCGTATCGGAAACGGTGAGATCTTCATTGATTTTGTAGGACCGGACGTACGTATCAATGATATCCAACTGGGAATACCCATAAGTATCAACATCGAAAATGGAGTGGCTGCCATGGCACTTGCTCATCTGAATGGTGTCACTAATGAGGAAATCAAACAAGGTATGGTAAGTTTCCATGGGGTAGACCGCCGTTTTGATTTCAAGATCAAAAATGATCGTATTGTCTTTCTGAGTGATTATGCTCACCATCCGTCAGAGATCAAACAGAGTGTTTTGTCTATCCGCGAATTGTATAAAGACAAAAAGATTACAGCTGTCTTCCAACCTCATTTATATACACGTACACGTGATTTCTATAAGGATTTCGCAGATAGTTTATCCCTTTTGGACGAAGTAATTCTGGTAGACATCTACCCGGCGCGTGAACAGCCCATACCGGGAGTAACCAGCCAACTGATTTACGACAATCTCCGCCCCGGTATAAAAAAATGCATGTGTAAAAAAGAAGAAATACTGAATATCCTGGAAAACAAGGACATAGAAGTATTAATCACTCTTGGAGCTGGTGACATAGACAACTATGTTCCATCTATTACAGAAAAATTAAATACAAGATTGAACAAACCTCAATCATAATTTGTAAATCGTATAATTGTAAATGTCATTATGCTGAAACGGATTCTTTTATCCCTCGTCCTGTTACTCGTCACTGCCTATCTGTGTATAGCCGTGACAGTATTCAACCGTAAACCGGCCAACCAGGTTTGTCGTGACATGGAATTAATTATCAAGGACACGGTTTATGCCGGTTTCGTAACAAAAGACGAAGTAGCCGGAATACTACAAAAGAAAGGAATCTACCCGGTAGGAAAGAAAATGGAACGCATTCAGACTAAGACCTTGGAACGGGAACTGGATAAACACCCGCTTATTGACGAAACAGAATGCTATAAAACTCCCAGTGGCAAACTCTGCGTAGAAGTTAAACAGCGTATTCCGATCCTCCGCATCATGAGCAATAATGGCGAGAACTATTATGTAGATAACAAAGGAACCATCATGCCACCCGAAGCCAAATGCGTAGCTCGCCGGACAATTGTAACCGGAAATGTAGAAAAGTCGTTTGCAATGAGGGATTTATATAAGTTTGGTGTATTTTTGCAAAACAATCCATTCTGGGATGCTCAGATAGAACAAATTCATGTACTGCCCGGTAAGGATATTGAACTGGTACCACGGGTAGGTGATCACATTGTCTATCTCGGAAAACTGGAACACTTTGAAGATAAGCTGGATCGCCTGAAAACATTCTATGGGAAGGCTTTGAACGAGGTGGGATGGAATAAATATTCACGTATCAGTCTGGAGTTCAGTAACCAGATTATCTGCACCAAGCATCAATGATGAATGCTTGCACACAGTCAATTGTAAATTGTAAATTGTAAAATCGTAAATAAGAAATATGGCAACAACAGAATTTATCGCCGCTATTGAACTGGGTTCATCGAAGGTTACCGGTATTGCCGGAAGAAAGAACAGTGACGGAAGTATGCAGGTGTTGGCTTATGCCAAAGAAGATTCTTCTTCGTTCATCCGAAAAGGAATTATCTATAATCTGGATAAGACAGCCCAAAGCCTTACGTCCATCATTAACAAGCTGGAAGGCGATCTGAAAAACTCAATCGCCAAGGTATACGTAGGTATCGGCGGACAATCACTCCGTACTGTACGAAATGTCGTAAGCCGTGATCTGAACGAAGAAACAATCATCTCGCAAGAGTTAGTAGATGCTATCTGCGATGAGAATCTGGAAATTCCGTTGGTAGACATGGATATATTGGATGTTGCCCCACAGGAATATAAAATCGGAAACAACCTGCAGGCAGATCCTGTAGGAGTGGCCGGTAGCCATATAGAGGGACGTTTCCTGAATATCGTTGCACGAGCTTCGATCAAAAAAAATCTGGAACGTTGTTTCGAACAGGCTAAAATAGAAATAGCCGACCTGCTTATTTCTCCATTAGTAACGGCCAATGCCGTACTAAGTGAAAGTGAGCGCCGTTCCGGCTGTGCACTTATCGACTTCGGAGCTGACACCACTACGATCTCTGTTTATAAAAATAATATTCTTCGTTTCCTCACAGTATTGCCGTTAGGTGGAAACAGCATTACGCGCGACATTACCTCCATGCAGATGGAAGAGGAAGAAGCCGAACGCCTGAAAATAACTTTCGGAAATGTAATGTATGAGGAAGAAGAGAGTGAAGAAGCTGCTACCTGCCAACTCGAGGATGGAAGCCGTACAGTCGAGCTACAAGCATTAAACAACATTATCGAAGCACGGGTAGAAGAAATTATCACGAATGTATGGAATCAAATTCAGTTATCAGGTTATGATGACAAATTATTGTCCGGCATTATCATCACCGGTGGAGCCGCTAATCTGAAAAATCTGGATACCATGTTTCGCAAAAGGACTAAAATTGAAAAGATACGGACTGCCAGAAGTATTCGCAATACGATACATACAGACAGCGATCTGATAAAGAAAGACGGAACACAAAACACATTATTCGGTTTACTGTTTGAAGGAAAAGAAAATTGTTGTCTGATAGAAGCACGTCCTGTAACTCCTCCGCAGCCCGTTATAACGGAGCCTGTCAATATGTTCGAAGAAGATGAAGCATTGAAGGAACAGGAAGCTGCTGCTCGTGAGGCAAAAAAGAAGAAAGACGAAGAGGATAAACGGCGCCGTGATGAAGACAGACGCCGGAAAGAAGAAGAGAAACGTAAAAAGGAAGAAGCACGAAAAAAGAAAAAAGAAGGACCCAGCTGGTTTGAAAAAACCTTCAATAAAATTTCTAACGAGATATTCTCTGATGACGATATGAAATAGAATAATAAATGCCAGACAACCAATAAATAGTAAATTGTAAATAGATAACGTACCTTAGTGCCAGAATCAGATAATGATCATGACCATAGGGAATAAATAGTAAATATTATGACGGACGAGATAGTACAATTCGATTTCCCGACAGATTCACCGAAGATCATCAAAGTTATTGGTGTAGGTGGTGGTGGCGGTAATGCCGTAAACCACATGTACAGGGAGGGTATACATGACGTAACATTCGTTCTCTGTAATACGGATAATCAGGCATTGGCGGAATCACCTGTGCCTGTTAAACTACAATTAGGCCGTAACATTACGGAAGGTCTGGGTGCCGGTAATCGCCCCGATCGGGCACGTGATGCAGCTGAAGAAAGTATCGAAGACATCAAAACCTTGCTGAATGATGGTACCAAAATGGTATTTATCACTGCCGGAATGGGAGGAGGAACAGGAACCGGTGCTGCTCCTGTCATAGCCCGTATTGCTAAGGAGATGGATATCCTGACTGTAGGTATCGTAACTATCCCTTTCATCTTTGAAGGAGAAAAGAAAATCATTCAGGCACTGGATGGTGTAGAACGTATCGCCCAACATGTAGATGCGCTGTTGGTCATCAACAATGAACGTCTGAGAGAAATATATTCTGACCTCACTTTTATGAATGCGTTCGGAAAAGCGGATGATACACTTTCTATCGCGGCCAAAAGTATAGCTGAAATTATCACAATGCGGGGTACCGTGAATCTGGACTTCGCAGATGTAAAAACAATCTTGAAAGATGGTGGTGTAGCCATCATGAGTACCGGTTTCGGAGAAGGTGAAAATCGTGTAACAAAGGCCATCGATGATGCTCTGCACTCACCGTTACTGAACAACAACGATATCTTCAATGCAAAGAAAGTCATGTTGAACGTTTCTTTCTGTCCTAATTCAGAATTGATGATGGAAGAAATGAATGAAATCCACGAGTTCATGAGCAAATTCCGTGAAGGAGTAGAAGTTATCTGGGGTGTGGCTATGGACAGTTCGCTGGATAAGAAAGTAAAAATAACCGTGCTTGCTACCGGATTTGGTGTAGAAGATGTACCGGGTATGGACAGTGTGCTCGAGAAACGCAGCCAGGAAGAGGAAGAACGCCAACTCCAATTAGAAGAAGAAAAAGAGAAAAACAAAGAGCGTATTCGCAAGGCATATGGCGAAAGTGCCAGCAGTATTGGCAGTAAGAATATCCGTAAACGTCGTCATATCTATATTTTCAGTGCCGAAGATCTGGATAATGACGATATCATTGCGATGGTAGAAGACTCACCAACCTATCAGCGTGATAAAACCACTCTTGGTAAAATCAGAGCAAAGGCAGCTTTGGAAGAAGAGATTGCAACGGAAGAAGCCGTGGACGAAAGCGGACTAATCACGTTTTGAGTTGAAAGTTGAAAATTAAAGAAATAAGAGTTTTTTTTAATTGTAAATCGTTAACGTACCTATGCGATAAAGATCAGAGAATGGTCATGACCATAGGGAATAAATTGTAAATATAGTCATGGATTTATTCGAAAGGGTCAGCGAAGACATTAAAAACGCAATGAAGGCTAAAGATAAGGTAGCCCTTGAAACACTGAGAAATGTAAAGAAATTCTTTCTGGAAGCAAAAACAGCTCCGGGAGCAAATGATATTCTGACAGATGATGCTGCTTTAAAGATCATCCAGAAACTGGTAAAGCAAGGAAAAGACTCTGCAGAAATTTACATCGGACAAGGACGTCAGGACCTGGCAGACGGTGAATTAGCACAAGTGAAGGTTATGGAAGCTTATCTGCCTAAACAGATGACTCCGGAAGAACTGGAAGCAGCGCTAAAAGAAATCATTGCAGAGACAGGTGCTACAAGCGGTAAAGATATGGGTAAAGTAATGGGGATTGCCTCCAAAAAACTTGCCGGACTGGCAGAAGGTCGCGCTATATCTGCTAAAGTTAAAGAGTTACTCGGTTAATTTTTTCAATATACAGAGGAATTCTCTATGAGAAAACCGAAGTAAATACCAGTTTTTAAAAGAAGTCCCGGAAAGAGATCAATATTCTCTTTCCGGGACTTCTTTTATAATATTCAACAAATTTATATTTAATTTACACAGAATTAAAATCCAAAAATCAAAAACAAAAATAACAACAACGAAGCTGAAAGCACAAAAAGAAATAAAATGTTACATTGCAAACACTAAAACCTAGTATTAATCTTATATTCAAACACGTATGAAAAATGTATTACGCTACATCTTTCTTGTATTATGTACTTGTTTCACTCTACAGGTACACGCACAAGGAAGTATCGAAGTCACTGGTCAGGTGGTTGATGCCGATCAGGAAGGTTTACCCGGTGCAAATATCCTTATTAAAGGAACAACTGTAGGAACTACGACCGACATGGAAGGTAACTATAAACTTACCGTTGCCAATCCTGGTAAGGCCGTGTTAGTATTCTCTTTTATAGGGCTTGACTCCAAAGAAGTGCCTGTGAAAAACCAACGAAAAATAGATGTCACTCTTGAATCGTCTGCTGTCGAACTGGAAGAAGTCGTAAAAATCGGATATGCTACTGTTAAGCGGAAGGACTTGACAGGTTCGGTGTCTTCAGTAAAAGCCAGTGAACTGGCAGCTGTACCTATTTCAGATGTAACTCAGGCACTAAGTGGTAAAGTGGCCGGCGTACAGGTAATCCGTTCACAAGGTTCACCCGATGCTGATGTGTCTATTAAAGTACGTGGAGGAACATCAATCACACAAAGCAATGAACCTCTTTATATTATTGACGGTTTCCCGGCGGAAGATGGGTTAAAAGGTATTGAAGCCAATGATATTGAATCAATTGACATTCTGAAAGATGCTTCGTCAACGGCCATTTATGGAGCAAGGGGAGCAAACGGTGTGGTTCTGGTAACAACGAAAGGCGGTAAACAGGACAAATTGAGTATCAGTTACGACATGTATATAGGATTCAAAAAGGTAAATAAGAAGTACGACCTCCTGGATGTAGAAGATTTCGTAAAATTAGACTACGAACGTTACATCGATCAACCGGACAAGATGCGCGACGTTATCATTCCAACTTATGGAAATTTCGACGAATACGACCAGTTATATGGAAACCGATCCGGTATCGACTGGCAGAAAGAAGTTTTTGAAAATCACTCTGCTATCAGCCAACAGCATAAATTCACAATCAGCGGAGGTAGTAAAACCTCAAAATATCTTTTCTCTTATACACGTAATGATGACAAAGGTATCTGGTATGGCAGTGGGCTAAAGCGTGATAACTTCCGTATGAAGATTAACCAGGTAGCATCCGAATGGCTTAACCTATCGGCCAATGCAAGTTATATTGACGAAACAACAGAAGGGCTGGGAAGTCTCCAGGAAGGTGGAGCATTCAGCCGCATGCAACATGTGATACAATACCGCCCTACTATCGGTAAAAACGGCAGTGACAACGACTTACTTATCAATGATGACGATCCGGTATTGCTACTCGAAGGTGCAAGCCCCATGCAAAGCCCGATTGCTTCTATCGAAAGCGAATCTATAGAAAAACGAAACCGCATCTTGAATATCAATGGAGATGCTGAAATCAAATTCAATAAAGAATGGTCTTATCGCGGAACAGTTGGTATCCGTAAGCGGATGCGCAACGAAGATGTATTTTATTCGGAACGTTCAAAACAGGCAAAGAATGCCGGTGCTCCTTTCGGATGGAAAAAATCAACGGACGAAGAAAGTTTCATGTATAATAATGTATTGACCTATAATAAATCATTTAACATCAATCATCAACTCGATCTGGTAGGTGGACAGGAGTTCATCTCTTTCAAATCAAAATACTTAAAGACGGGGGCAACTAACTTTCCCGACAAGAACTTCGGTCTGAATGATATGTCATTAGGGGCTTCACCTGATATTGTACAGACGATCAATCAGGAGGAACGTATGCTGTCTTACTTCTTTCGTGCCAACTATAACTTGAAACAAAGGTATCTTTTCGCTGCTTCCATCCGCGCAGATGGTTCATCCAAATTCGGAGCAAACAACAAATGGGGATATTTTCCTTCTGCCTCTTTTGCATGGCGAGCTTCCGAGGAGGATTTTATTAAACGATGGAATGTATTTTCTAATCTGAAGGTAAGACTCAGCTACGGTGCTGCCGGCAACAATCATATCGATAACTACCTTTCACTTTCAAAAATAGGTTCGGTATGGATCCCCTATGGTACAGGTACTCAAAGTGGCTTTGTAAGCAAACAACTATACAACCCCGACCTGAAATGGGAAACCAATATCACTGCCAACCTGGGACTGGATATGGGATTCTTCGATCAACGTCTGCAACTGACCATAGATATCTATAACGTAGAAACCAAAGGTTTGCTACTGGATGCTCCTATCCCTCAATTATCCGGCTTTAAAAACATGATGATTAATGCGGGAAAAACTAACAACAAAGGCATAGAAGTATCTATTACGTCACATAACATCCACACCCGGGACTTTACCTGGACTACCAACATTAACCTTGCACACAACAAAAACAAGGTGAAAGAGCTGTACATGTCCGACTATATGGAAATCGTATCAGGATGGGCACAAACCTCTGAATTTAATAAAAGTGACTACATGATCCGGGTAGGACAGTCATTGGGACAGATGTATGGCTATCGCCTGAAAGGCATTTATACGATGGATGATTTTACATACGATGCCAATCAACAAAAATATATATTAAAAGAAGGTATACCCTATGATAAAAGCCGTTATCCCAAACCCGGTTATTGGAAGTTTGAAGATATAGATAAAAACGGAGAAATCACCGATAAAGATCGTGAAGTTATCGGGAATGCCAATCCCAAACTCTATGGTGGTATGACCAATACATTGACCTGGAAAGGCTTTGACCTGAGTATCTTCTTGAATTTCTCCATAGGAAACAAAGTATACAGTGCCAATAAGATGTATTATACAAAGTTCAATAACCAGTGGCGCAACACACTGAAAGACGAAGCGTTAAACCGTTTCACCGTAATGAATGCCAAAGGTGAATATATCTTCAACGATCCGGCACAACTGGCAGAAGTAAATAGAAACAGAAACTATGTATCCATTGAAGGAAGTTCTGATCTTTATTTCCACTCCGGTTATGTAGAGGATGGTTCGTTCCTGAAAATTAACAATATCTCATTGGGATATACACTCCCACGTGAACTGACAAAGAAAATCAAACTGTCAACGGTACGTTTCTACGCCACCGGATACAATCTTCATACATTCACGAAATATTCCGGTTATGACCCTGAAGTAAACACATACCCTAACAACGGTCTGACTCCGGGAATCGATTGGGGAGCTTATCCTTCTTCTATCTCCTTCGTATTTGGTGCAAACATCGCTTTCTAAACTTTAAAAAAGAACAAGTATTATGAGAACAACAACGATCAAGCATATGGTAACCCTGCCACTTATTGTTTTAGGTATGGGTATATTTACTTCCTGCGAAGATTTCCTTTCAGAAAAGAAATATGATTTCATTGACGAAGCCGACTTTTACACCAATAACACCGAATTGGAACTTGCGGTAAACGGAGCTTATGAAGTACTGAGTGAGAAAATGACTTACGGACATTTTATGCTCGTCAACGACTGCGATACGGATCTGAGTCATATTAAAGGTTCGGGTACAGGACAAGCTGCACGGGACATTGGCCACTATAATATCTATGCCGCACATACCTGGCTGGAAGAATCATGGGGGCTTTATTATACAGGTATTGACCGTGTGAACCGTATCATGGACAACAAAGAGAAAGTGGAATTACCGGATGAAGCAAGTAAAGCTACTTTCAAACGTCTGATTGCCGAAGCTCGCCTTCTGCGCGGACTTTGTTACTTTGACCTTGTACGTATGTGGGGCGATGTACCACTGAAGCTAACCTCATCCAAAAAGAGCGAAAGCTTCCTGATCCCCCGTACTGATCGTGAAAAAGTATATGACCAGATTATAGAAGATATGGAAGCTGCCGTTGCTGATCTACCCTGGCATGACGAAGTTTCTTATACGGGACGTCCTTCCAAAGGAGCGGCTATGGGATTACTGGCACGTGCTTATCTCTTCCGTGCCGGATACTCCTTGCACCAGGATGGAAAGATGAAACGCCCGGACAATTACAAAGAGTATTACAAACGGGCCAAAGAAGTTTGCAGCGAACTGATCACTTCGCACCACCACTCACTGAATCCGAGTTACGAACGGGTATTCCGCAATGTATGCGAGTATAAACTGGAACCGAAAGAGGTGATGTACGAAGTACAGTTCTATAACCCGACAGGAGGTACGGAACATACCGGTAAAATCGGCTCATACAACTCACCTGAGATTGACAGAAACTCTTCTTATGGGTTGGGAAATTCATTTATCAAAACCACTCACATCTTCTATAATTATTTTGATGAAGATGATCCACGCCTCCCAACCGCTATTGCTACATTCAAAATAGACAAGAATGATAAAGTAATCGAAGTTCCCCTTAACGAGAGTTATAACTGGGCACCCGGCAAATGGCGTCGCAACTGGGTAGCAGGTTCTCCAAAAGATCTCGAAAACACAGATGTAAACTTCATCCTGTTACGCTACTCTGACGTACTGCTGATGTATGCCGAAGCTGTAAATGAATACGACGGACGGCCGGACGATCTGGCTATTGAATGTTTGAACCAGGTACGTCGCCGGGCTTATGAAGCCGATCCTACAACTCCAAATACAGAGCTGGACTTCACAAAAGCAGACTTTCCCACACAGCAAACCGTTCGTGATTATCTATATATGGAACGTGCACGCGAACTTTGCTTTGAAGGTTTTCGCAGATTTGATCTTATCCGATGGAATTTATTGGGTAGTACGATTGCCGATTTTGCAGTGAAGTTCAAAGCAGCTGTAGCTGACGGTACACTGAAAGCCTATACCTGGGCGGCAGGAAATCGTTTCGAAGCGGGCAAACATGAATTATATCCGATACCAACTTACGAAATACGGGAGACGAAGGGTATCGTGACCCAGAATCCGAAATATTGATAAAACCCCGGGCCGCAGGTTGTATGAACCTCTATACAAACCATAAACTCTCAAGTCCATAACAATTAGTGTGATTATCTTTTGTTCCGGATTTGTATAATCTGCGGTCTAAGGGGAAAGCTGAAACAGATTTTATCCCTGACAATTATGAAATACAAGTTATTATCAGCCCTGCCGGGCCTCATCTTACCTTTGGTACACAGTAACGCTACCGGGCAAAAACAGCCCGAACAGCCAAACATTCTCTGCATCGTTTGCGAAGATATCAGCCCTTATCTGGGATGTTATGGCGACGCTGTAGCCGTTACCCCCAACCTGGATAATTTCTCCCGCGAGAGTATACGCTACACGGGTATGTACACCACGATCGGAGTCTCTTCTCCAAGTCGTGCAGCACTCATCACCGGGATGTATCCAACCTCCATTGGTGCCAACAATATGCGTACAGCACAAAACAAGTCGAAACCAGCCGGCATACATCCATACGATGTAGTACTTCCGGCAGGTATCAAATGCTATACGGAACAGATGCGTGCCGCAGGTTACTTCTGCACTAATAACTCAAAAACAGATTACCAGTTTGCCGCTCCTCTAACCGCCTGGGATGAACAAGGAGATCGGGCACATTGGAAACATGCTCCCGAAGGAATGCCCTTCTTCTCCATCTTCAATCTCAATGTGACGCATGAGTTTCAGGTAATGAAACGTGCTGACCAGCCTTTGAGTGTTCAGCCGGAAGATATCATTCTTCCTCCCTATTATCCTGACGATCCTGTTGTACGTAAAGACATGGCCATTCTTTATAGCAATATCACCGAAATGGACCGTCAGTTTCAGATACTGGTAGATGAACTTAAAGCATCCGGTAAACTGGACAATACAATTATCATATGGTACTCAGACAACGGAGGTCCAATGCCCAGACAAAAAAGAGAACTATACGAATCAGGAGCACTTGTGCCGTTTATGATACGTTTCCCCGACGGATACAAAGCGGGAACGGTGGACCGGGGATTACATATGTTTGTTGATATCCCTGCAACCATTCTTTCACTGGCCGGATTACCTACACCAGAATACATGCATGGCCGTCCTTTTTTAGGTCAATACAAGCAGAAATCACGTAAGTATGTTTATGGTGCGCGCGACCGCCTTGATACTTTCTATGAAAAACAAGGCTGTGTACGTGACGAGCGATATCGTTATATACGTAACTATCGTACTGAACAACCCGACTATCTACCTATCATCTCCCGTGCCGCTATGCCTATGATGGCCCGCATGGCAGAGCTCCATGAAGCCGGGAAACTAAATGCCGATCAGGAGAAATGGTTCAAATATCCTCGTCCCGAAATAGAATTTTATGACGTACAGGTTGATCCGCATGAACTAAACAACCTGGCGAATGATCCTAAATATAAGAAAAAGATAAAAGAACTGAGTGATGAATTTGACCGTTGGATATCAACTTATAATGAAATGTGGAAATACACCGAACCGGAACTCATTAAAATGTTTCGCCCGGGAGGTATACAACCTGTCGTAGCCCGCCCTAAAGTAAAGATAGAAAACGGGACAGCTACCCTGACTTGTAGTACCGAAGGAGCTTCCATTGCTTACCAGATAAACGGGCGCGGATTGAACGCACATCATTGGTTCCTCTACACAGGTCCGTTCAGCGTAAATCCGGAAGATAAAATTTCGGCTATCGGTGTACGTGCCGGATACAAAGACAGCTCTATACAAGCCGAAGCCGATGAGCTACTTGCCGAATGGGTGGAAACACTCCTTACCTATCAGATCAATCACAAAAATGCCTCATTGAACGGAGGACTTCTTTGTCCGGCCTGTGCCCGCGTACACGGGCGCTGTGGTGATGCCGTACTACCTTTAATGTATATTGCCGAGAAAACGTGTAATGAGAAATATGTAACAGCAGCCAAAAACCTGATGCACTGGATGGGCAATGTTCATCAACCGGATGGCTCATGGATGAATGACGTGAATGTGTCGGACTGGAACGGAACAACCGTATTTGCCGCCATCGCTCTTTATGAGGCACTGCATCATCACGGTCATTTACTGGACGACTCGACCCGCAATGCCTGGCGTGAACAACTCTTACAGGCCGGAGAATTTATCTATGGTGATAAATTCATCTACAGCCGTCGTCGTGAAGGGATGCGTAATATGAATGTAAACTACTCCGCCTCGGCAATCTATGCGCTCTTCGCTATTGGCACAGAATTCAACCGGCAGGACTTCATCGCCCGTGCCCGCGAAACGGCCGGAGACTTAAAAGCCTTCTTCACCACCAATGAATATTTCCTTTTTGGTGAAGGTCCCGAAATAAAGAATAAAACACGCAATGGTTGCCTCCCGGTAGACCTTCTATATAATGTAGAAGAATCACTTCCAAATATGGTTTACTATGCCCGTATGGCAGATGATAAGGAGCTAATGGCACTCCTGGAAAAATCAATGGATACCCATCTTGAATTTATGCTCCCCGACGGAGCATGGGACAACAGTTGGGGAACCCGCAGCTTTAAATGGACGTATTGGGGAGGACGTACCAGTGACGGTTTCATGGGAGGATACTATGCACTTGCTGACCGGCATCCGGAATATGCAGAAGCCATACACCGCAACATTACCTTACTGAAAGAAGCAACCCACAACGGACTATTACATGGAGGTATGAATTATCACGACTGCGATGTAGAAGCCTGCATTCATCACACCTTCGGACATGCCAAAGCACTGGCTTCTTTTCTCAACCAACCGGTAGTTACTCCGGCCCCCGTTCCACTCCCACGCGATAAGACTTATGGAGTGAAACGTTTCAAGGATATTAATACTTGGTTGGTGAGTGAAGACGAATGGCGGGCCACAATCACAGGATTCGATTCGGAATATAAAGTGAAAGGCACACATCCTATGGGGGGAGTTCTTTCTATGTTATGGAACAAACAGGCCGGTCCGGTATTTGCAGCTACCATGAATCTCTATACACTGATCGAAGCTCCTAATATGCAGGCCTATACACAACCACACCGTATGACCGGCAGCCCTCGTATAGAGCTTATTGAAAATGGAACGATGTATAGTAACCTCGACGATCTGGACACAAAAATAACTTATCAGAAAAAGGGAAATGCACATCAGTTTCATATTGTAACACATCTGGTAGATAGCAAACAGCAATTTTCTTCTGCCGGAGAAGAAGCTGTGGAGATTGATTATATCTTTCAGGAAAAAGAGATCGGCATTCACTGCTCTATCCCGGAACCACTAAGAAAAACCGGTGTACAGCTAACATTGCCCATCATTGCCGCGCCGCAGGAAAAAGAAAGAATAACCGAACATTCCGTTCAAGTAAATAAGGAAGGAGGAGTCTTACTACTCAATAGTCCGCAAGTGCTTACAATCGCTCCAACAGATGAAAACGGACGTATTTTCAACCCTGTCCCCGGATTTTGTTTTATCCCTGTGATTGTACAACCAGATGAAAAAGGGAAAGTAGAAATAAGTATCCGTATTACAGCACCTTAAAAATCCCTACTTATGCGAATCAGTTCACCACAGAGTAGCACAGAGTTCCACAGAGTACTATTTATCTGATAAAACGCGGATTAACACAGATAAACGCAGATTAAAAGACTGTAGCTCTTTATCATACATTTGTTTCCCTTTGCGAAAATCTGCGTTCATTTGCGTTTCAATAAAGATTTAAACTCTGTGGAATTCCGTGTTACTCTGTGGTGAAATAGATTCATATCCATACAAGAACAAAGATTATGGCCCTATCTTTTCGGTAGCGGAAGTGCCCCTAAGCGGCATCGTCACCGTTGCCCGGTGTTGTACTTTGTCTTTCTCAGAAAGGAACGTTCCTTTCCCCGGTGAGCAGTCTTGTTTTACATGTACATGTTTCACTGCTTTACATGTACATGTTTCACTGTCATACATGTACATGTTTTACTGCTTTACATGTACATGTAAAACAACGCTACACACCGAGGCTTCCTACGTTACTCTACGAGAGGGGGCTTTATCGATACCGGAGAGATAAATAGATGGTAATGGCAGACAACATTTAGCGTAAAACTGATTAATAATAAATCAGCTCACCGCAGAGGACATAGAGACGGAGCAACTAATCGAATAACTCTTTCAGCACATCTAAAGATTTCAATAGCGGAAAATCGGGTAAGTGCAACCGATAATACTCATTAATAATGGTGAGGCAACGTGCCCGTTCTGTACGGTTCATACCGAAAATATGCATCGTATCATAATTCATTCGCATCAAACCAATAAGACGAAATGCCTCCTGCGGACCAATATACGACGAATGCAACTGTGGACGAAGCGAAGTAAAACAGGCATTCAACATATCAAAATAATCCCCTTCATGATAATCCTCCAGATTGGGATATAACCCCAAAAAGCGGGAAAGACGCATTAAAAACACCAAATGGAAATTGGCAAAGCCCTCCCGGCATTCATCCAACCAGGTAATGGAGTGAATCAGATAAGCAAACAACGGACGGTTTTCCGCTTCTTCACGAATGGCACGGTAAAGAAATTCCGCCAGAAAAAGAGCAATAGCTGACTTATATGGATCGTAAGGAATCGAAGAGAAAGGAAAAAAGGACTTTGCCTCTTTTATTTTATAAAGAGTAGCATTGGGCCGGTAATCAGCCTCAAACTCTATCAAAGAAAGTGGCTGAAACAATACTGACTTTACTGCCGCTTTTCTCGAACGTGGTACCGAAACTAAAAAAGAGGCACGTCCCAACAGCTCAGTATACATCTCAACAATATTAGATGTATCGTTATATTTCAGTGTATGAAGAACTATCCCAACCGTTTTTTGTAACATTTCTCTTATAATTCTAATTCAATACAAAACTACAAAAAAAAGCGGAATGTTAGTAACTCTTCTCCTACTACCTAAAAAAAAGAGTATCTATGTGACATTTTTTTTGCTACATTATTTTATTGATAATCAGAAGTAAATCAGGTATAACACAAGAAACAGGGTTACTTCTTATAAAAAAAATCTTGCGAAACATTTGCTAATTCAAAAAAAGTATCTACCTTTGCATCCGCAATCGAGAAACAAACACTCGAAAAGCAAAAGAAACGGAAACGTTTCAAAAAAATGATGGCCCGTTCGTCTATCGGTTAGGACGCAAGATTTTCATTCTTGAAAGGGGG
>DXWV01000024.1:0-31455 GCA_019416685.1 Bacteroides sp. | reverse complement strand
GCTACAATTAAAAAAATAAACGAATTAAAACAGATTAGTCGAGATGGCAAATCACAAATCATCACTAAAGAGAATCAGACAAGAAGAAACAAGAAGACTTCATAACAGATATTATGGTAAGACCATGAGAAATGCTGTAAGAAAGCTTCGTTCGACTACTGACAAAGCAGAAGCTGCTGCTATGTATCCAGGTATCACTAAGATGCTTGACAAGTTGGCTAAAGTGAATATTATTCACAAGAACAAAGCTAGCAACTTGAAGTCTAAATTGGCTATTTACATCAATAAGCTTGCTTAACATTAGAAATTAGCACTACTTCATACAACACTGAGACTGAACTTTTTAGTTCGGTCTTTTGTGCATTAGTATCTATCTGATCAGATAACATCTTCTTCTTTTCTACGACTTATCAGTATTCTTGTTTTTTCACCCTTTATTCTTCCTCAATCCATTTTTTTTTGTTATTTTTGCTCTGTTATTATAACTTAGAAAGGCAATTATGAGCGAAGACTTATTCTCCCAAGTTCCCCAGAACAATGGATCGTATTCAGCCGACAGCATTCAGGTCCTAGAAGGCCTGGAAGCCGTGCGCAAGCGCCCCGCGATGTACATCGGCGACATCAGTGTAAAGGGACTTCATCACTTGGTATATGAAATCGTTGATAACTCTATCGACGAAGCGTTGGCAGGTTATTGCGACCACATTGAAGTCACAATCAACGAAGATAATTCAGTTACCGTACAGGACAATGGACGTGGTATTCCTGTAGACTTCCACGAAAAAGAACAGAAATCAGCACTTGAAGTAGCAATGACGGTACTTCATGCAGGTGGTAAATTCGACAAAGGTTCGTACAAAGTTTCAGGTGGTCTGCATGGTGTAGGTATGTCTTGCGTGAACGCACTGTCTGCCCACATGATCAGTCAGGTTTACCGTAATGGTAAAATTTACCAGCAAGAGTATGAAATAGGAAAACCGCTTTATCCCGTAAAGGAAGTAGGCGAGTCGGAACATACCGGAACAAAACAACAATTCTGGCCGGATGATACCATCTTCACAGAAACGGTTTACAAGTATGAAATTCTTGCCGGCCGTATGCGCGAACTTGCTTACCTAAATGCAGGAATCAAAATTACATTGACAGATCGCCGTGTAGTTAATGATGAAGGCAAATTCAAACAGGAGATATTCTATTCAGAAGAAGGCTTAAAGGAATTTGTTCGTTATCTGGAGTCATCACGTGATCACCTGATTAATGATGTGATCTATCTGGACACAGAGAAGCAGGGTATCCCTATTGAACTGGCTATCATGTATAATACCGGATTTTCTGAAAACGTTCACTCTTATGTAAATAACATTAATACAATAGAAGGTGGTACACACCTGGCCGGCTTCCGCCGTGCACTGACGCGTACGCTGAAGAAATATGCCGAAGACAGCAAAATGCTGGAAAAGGTAAAAGTAGAAATCTCCGGCGATGACTTCCGTGAGGGTTTGACTGCTGTTATTTCTGTTAAAGTAGCTGAACCACAGTTTGAAGGACAAACCAAAACAAAGTTGGGTAACAACGAAGTAATGGGAGCTGTAGACCAAGCAGTAGGTGAAGCATTAGCTTATTATCTGGAAGAACATCCGAAAGAAGCCAAGCTGATCGTTGACAAGGTGGTACTTGCTGCAACAGCTCGTCACGCTGCCCGTAAAGCACGTGAAATGGTACAACGTAAATCTCCGATGTCCGGTGGCGGACTTCCGGGTAAACTGGCTGACTGTTCGGACAAAGATCCACAAAAATGCGAATTATTCCTCGTCGAGGGAGACTCAGCAGGTGGTACGGCCAAACAGGGTCGTAACCGCGCATTCCAGGCTATTCTACCCTTACGTGGTAAGATTTTGAATGTAGAGAAAGCAATGTATCATAAAGCACTTGAGAGCGAAGAAATCCGTAATATATATACAGCATTAGGTGTTACTATCGGAACGGAAGAAGATAGCAAGGCTGCCAACATTGACAAGTTGCGCTATCATAAGATTATCATTATGACCGATGCCGATGTCGATGGTTCTCACATCGACACATTGATTATGACATTCTTTTTCCGTTATATGCCGCAGATAATCCAGAATGGCTATCTGTACATCGCTACACCTCCGCTCTATCTGTGTAAGAAAGGTAAAGTAGAAGAATATTGCTGGACAGATGCGCAACGCCAGAAATTTATCGATACCTATGGCGGTGGTTCGGAAAATGCTGTTCATACACAACGCTATAAAGGTTTGGGTGAAATGAACGCCCAGCAATTGTGGGAGACAACGATGGATCCGGAAAACCGTATGCTAAAACAAGTAAATATTGAAAACGCAGCAGAAGCTGATTTCATCTTCTCCATGTTAATGGGTGAAGACGTAGGACCGCGCCGCGAGTTCATTGAAGAGAATGCAACGTATGCAAATATCGATGCATAATACGTAATTATATCACCAACCTCACATCTTACAACGAAGAAGCGCCGGTAAACAAAGGAAAATCCTTTGTACCGGCGCTTCTCTTTTTAAAAAGAAAAACTGAAATACCACCTTGCCCTGATCAAATGAAACGTTGGGTCTTTAATTCTTCGGCAGTAACTTCTAACTCCCTATACCACTCTTCTCCGAATTTACGAATAAGTGGTTCCTTCAGAAATTTATATACCGGCACATCCTCTTTCTTCCCCAACAACACAGCTGCCTTACAAATATCCCAACGATTATAATTAACAGCTTTATAAGGACCATAGTCACCTACACGAATAGGATACAAATGGCAGGACACAGGTTTGTAGAAATCCACTTTCCCTTCACGATAAGCTTTTTCAATGGCACAATAACAGTAGCCCTTTTCATCGTAGCAAGTAAATACACAATCCTTATTATTTACAATAGAAGTAACAATATCACCTTCCTGGTCAGTATACACCACTCCTTGTTTATCAATAACGGCACGAGCCTCCGGAGAAAGTTCCTCCCAAATTACAGGAAGTACCTCTTCCAGCTTTGTAATCTCATCAAGTTCTACCGGAGCACCGGCATCTCCTTCGATGCAACATTCACCTTTACAAGCCTCCAAGTTGCAAATGAATTTCTCACGAAACACATCTAAACTTACTACAACATCTCCTATTTGAATCATCCATTTAATCTATTAAAAAAACAGAGACGCATTGAATACACCTTGTACCCTTATAAACATTTCATTCGTGTTTGCAAAGCTACAAGACGCATGCAGTGCGTCTCTATCATAAATTATAATTACTTAATCAGCACATTACCATTCATCTCTGCCGGTGCTTCAAGTCCCATAATCTTCAGGATTGTAGGAGCCACATCAGCAAGGCGGCCATTTTCTACTTTAGCGCCCTTATTTTCTGTAACATACACACAAGGAACCGGATTCAGAGAGTGTGCTGTATTCGGAGTGCCATCTTCATTCAAAGCGTGATCGGCATTACCATGATCGGCAATAATGATAGCTTCATAACCCTGCGCTTTGGCAGCTTCAATTGTTTCCTTTACACAAGCATCTACAGCAACAACCGCTTTCTCAATTGCATCATAAATACCGGTATGTCCTACCATATCACCATTGGCATAGTTCACAACAATAAAATCATATTTATTTTCGTTGATAGCAGCCACCAGTTTATCTTTTACTTCGTAAGCGCTCATCTCCGGCTTCAAGTCATAAGTAGCCACTTTGGGAGACGGAACCAAAATACGGTCTTCATTATTATATGGAGTTTCACGTCCACCGTTAAAGAAGAATGTTACATGTGCATATTTCTCTGTTTCGGCAATATGAAGCTGCTGCAAACCTTTGGCAGCCAGATATTCGCCCAAAGTATTCATTACATTTTCTTTATCAAATAAGATATGAACACCTTTGAAAGAAGCATCATATGGAGTCATACAATAATACTGCAATCCCGGAATAGTGTGCATACCTGCTTCCGGCATATCCTGCTGAGTCAGTACTACAGTCAGCTCTTTCGCACGGTCATTACGATAATTAAAGAAGATAACAACATCACCTTCTTTAATTGTACCGTCAACGTTCGCATTAACAATCGGTTTTATAAATTCGTCAGTAATACCTTCATCATAAGACTGCTGCATTGCCTGTACCATATCTGTAGCTTTTGTTCCAATGCCATTTACCAGCAAATCATATGCTTCCTTCACACGTTCCCAACGTTTGTCACGGTCCATTGCATAATAGCGGCCAATAATAGAAGCCACCTTACCGGCAGACTTTGCACAATGAGCTTCCAATTGTTCAATGAACCCTTTACCACTCTTCGGATCTGTATCACGACCATCCATGAAACAATGAATGTATGTATTCTCAATGCCATATCCTTTGGATATATCGCAAAGCTTGTACAGATGATCCAATGAACTATGTACACCGCCATCGGAAGTCAACCCCATGAAATGAATATTTTTTCCATTTTCCTTTGCATAAGTAAAAGCAGAAACAATTTCGGGGTTCTTCATGATACTGTTATCACGACATGCCAGGTTGATTTTTACCAAATCCTGATAAACCACACGTCCGGCACCAATATTAAGGTGTCCTACTTCTGAGTTACCCATCTGTCCATCGGGCAAACCCACGTTCTCACCACTTGCCTGAAGCTGAGAATGAGGATACGTTTTTAGCAAATAATCCCAATAAGGAGTGGGAGTATTAAAAATTACGTCATCTTTTCCGTGGTCGCCTATTCCCCAACCATCAAGGATCATTAAAAGGGCTTTCTTACTCATAATATTTAAAATTAATTAATTGGCTTTCTTTAATTCGGGTGCAAAGGTACGAAAAAGATTATTTTAATCACAAAAAAGGAGAATAAGGTGCACTCTTATAAGAAATATTCCGTACTTTTGCCCCGCTTTTAAAAATATTAAGAATATAAATATGGACGATCCAAACCCGCGAACGTGCAATAGTATTAACTAAAAGCGAACAGAGCCATACAAGTGTCATGATGCCTCTGTTCGGATTAAAAACAAACGAAAGGAGGCAATAAGATGAGAAAATATCTTTATTGTGAGGCTGGCTTTGTGGAAAAATCACAATGGCTACCCAATAGCTGGGTGAACGTAGTATGCCCCGATGCAAATGATTTTGAATTTCTGACTCAGGAATTACAAGTCCCGGAATCTTTCTTGAATGACATAGCCGATACCGACGAACGTCCTCGTACAGATACGGAGGGGAATTGGTTATTGACCATTCTTCGTATCCCCGTACAAAGCAATCAGAATGGTATTCCATTCAGTACCGTTCCCATTGGCATCATTACCAACAATGAAATCATTGTTTCCGTATGTTATCATAACACAGAATTATTACCGGATTTTATTGAACATACCCGCCGGAAAGGAATTATAGTACGTAATAAACTAGACTTGATCTTACGGCTCATCTATTCATCGGCAGTATGGTTTCTGAAATACCTGAAACAGATTAATATTGACATCACCGCAGCTGAAAAGGAGCTGGAAAAAAGTATCCGCAACGAGGATCTTCTGCGCCTGATGAAGTTACAGAAAACACTCGTTTATTTCAACACCTCTATTCGTGGCAATGAGGTGATGATAGGTAAGCTGAAAAGTATTTTTCAGGATACTGACTATCTGGACCAGGAATTAGTGGAAGATGTTATAATCGAATTAAAGCAAGCATTCAATACCGTGAACATCTATAGTGATATCCTTACGGGAACCATGGATGCATTTGCCTCTATCATTTCCAACAATGTAAATGCGATCATGAAACGCATGACAAGCTTGTCTATTACATTGATGATACCTACATTGATTGCCAGTTTCTATGGAATGAATGTAGATATACTCATTGATGAAGTGCCACATGCTTTTGCATTAATCATATTTTCTTCAGTAGTGCTTTCTGCAATGGCATTTATCATATTCAGAAAGATTAAATGGTTCTAAAGCCTTTTCGTTCTTAAAAAAAAGAATGTGTCGACTTACAAATTATCATTGAGATAATTATTCATGTTCTAAATGAATAAACAAAAATAAGGTCCAAACAGACATAAAGAATGCTTAAGTGGTTTAAATAGCAGCTTAAGCGTTTTTTATGTTGTAAAACGAAGAATATCTGCAAGATGCATTTCTTGCACAAAGTTTGTGCCATTCCATTTATTTGTTTATTTTTGCAAAAAGTACTACTATCGTGTTAAATAAGGAATGCATTATGAAGAAAAAACACTTAAAACTCGGCTCATGTGCCCTCATGGCCTCATTACTCACGCTATCCTCTTGTGTGGATAACGATTATGATCTTACTAAGGACATCGACTTAACCATTCAGGTGGGCGGAAGTGAATTCGCTATTCCCGGAGGAGAGACAGAGCCGATAAAGCTGAGTAAGATATTGGATATCGAAGAAGATGGCGTTGTAAAAATCGACGGTGAAGGCAATTATTATTTGTTACAGGAAGGATCAGAAAGTAACACAGATATCTCTGTAAATGAATTTCAGGTAGAAGCTCCTGATATCACCCCGATAAAACCAGAATTAAACTTTACGATACCACCTCTGACCGGTCTTCCCCCAACTAATATCCCGGCATCACTTCCAATAGAGAGCACTAATTTCGAGTTGAAGGGTGAAAACCTTCCGACAGATATCACAAGCCTCTCTTCTATTGATATGGATATGGAAGCCGTGATTCGCTTTTCTATACCTGCAGCAATCATCAGTAAACTCACTTTAAAGACTGTTGAATTAAGCTTTCCGAAGTTTATCAATTCACCGAGACTCACAAATGGAGTATTACACTTGACAGGAGAAGAAGCTACCGCCGCAAATGGACTGACAGTTACAATCCCTGTTGACGGAATTGATTGCAAGCAAGAAGGTGTCACATTTACTAAAGGAAATGAATATTCTCAACTTCTGATGGAAGGAACTATTTCTCTGGAAGGAGAAGTTAGTATCAATACCGGTGATGTACAACAAGGAGTTGAAGGTCCCGTTAGTATCAATCTGACAGTAGAAATCACATTACAAGACAAACTGTCCAAACAACCTATCATCAATATAAAATCTGTTACAGGTATTGTACAACCAAAGATAGATATCAACATCGAACCAGTTACTCTGTCCGGATTGCCCGACTTCCTGGATGACGAAAAAGTAACCTTATCTGTACAGAATCCAATGGTATTCTTCACAGCTAAGAACAATACCCCGGTTGCAGCAAACGTAAATGGTATAATCACTTCTTTCATAAACAAGGGTAGTGAAGAAATACCGGTAGGAGATCCTAATAAGCCTGTAACATTCAGCTTCAAACTGAATAGAGAAGAAGATCAGAAATTCTGTCTTTCACCGTTAGCACCTACAAATATGGAAGGAATAACCCATGTGGAAGTACCCAATTTGCCAACACTTATCAACAAGATACCTGACATATTTAAGTTTGACGTAACAACGAAAGCTACTACTGACGAAACCACAGTTTTATTGGGACACACTTATAATATTACTACTGATTATGACGTGAACGTACCTTTCGTATTTGGTAAAAACATCACAACGATTGTTTACAAAGACAGTGTAGACGGTTGGTATGATGACCTGAAAGACTACGAAATACAACAAGTGAACGCTACCGCTACTGCTTTCAACACAATTCCGTTAGGATTGAATCTCACAGCTAAAGCATTGACAGTAGATGCTGCGGGAAAAGCAGAAGAGCTGAAAGGTGTAGCTATCACAGTAATAGTTGATGGTGAGAAAGACGGTACCATCAAAGCCGGTAAAAACAATGTAGCCGCCGAAAGTACATTAGTCATTGAAATAAAAGAAACAACTTCCGGAGCAGTCAAGAGACTGGATGGACTTGCTTTCGAAATTGTAGCAGCATCAGTAGAAGGTGCAGAGGGACAACAACTGAACGAAAACCAAACGTTGCAATTGAAGAATGTACGACTGAAAGTACCCAATGGTGTAATTATAGATTTGAACTAATTTAGATGTACAAAAAACGAATAGAACAATGAAACACTATAAATTAAAAGCCACGCTGGCTTCACTCTTTATTCTCTGTACTACAGGCATAGGGGCACAAAGCCTCAATTCGAGCTATTTTATGGAAGGCATGACTTATCGTCATCAGCTCAACCCGGCATTTATGAATGAGAGTAATTACATCAATTTACCCTTCTTCGTATTAGGAAACTTCAACGTAGGACTTCAGGGTAATATCGGAGTGAATGACTTCCTTTATAAATACAATCAGAACGGATATAAACTGACTACATTTATGAACCCGACTGTTGGCAGTCAAGAGTTTCTGAGCAACCTGCATACTAATAACCACCTCAGCGTAAATCTTCGTATGCCTATTATTGCATTTGGTTTCCGTGGTTTCGGAGGTTTCAATACATTTGAAATTGCATTCCGCTCCAATACCTCTGTGAACCTGCCATACGGACTTTTTGACTTTATGAAAACAGGAATGAGCGATGAAGGTGGAACCCATTATAGAGTAAAAGATCTCACGGTACGCTCTAACAATTATGCAGAAGTAGCTCTGGGACATTCTCATGAAATCATTAAAGATCGCCTGACAATAGGTGCTAAAGTTAAATTCCTGGTAGGAGGTGCTAACGCAGAAGCAAAAATCAAGAGAATGGACATCACGATGGGAGCAGACGAATGGCTCATAGACGCTGAAGGCCAGGTAGAAGGTTCATTGAAGGGTGGTTACTTTGAAAGCAAAGAACCCGATGAACACGGTAAACCCGGAGAAATCGATGGTTTTGACATCGATGGTCCTGGTATAGGTGGTTATGGAGTTGGAGTTGATTTGGGAGCTGTATACAAAATGGATGATTACGTTGAAGGGCTTACCCTTTCGGCTGCTCTGCTTGACCTGGGCTTCATCAAATGGAACAATGGTTTGAAAGCTAAAATGCAACATAACTATACTTTCAAAGGATTCGAAAACCCAATCGCAGTAAAACCGGGAGAAGGTGAGCCGGGAGATATTGACGACGAGTTAGATAACCTGGGGGATCAGTTTGAAGAATTCATCAAGTTTTATGATGACGGAACAGTTAAGAGCCGTACTACCAAACTGGCTACTACCATGAATATCGGTGCCGAGTATGTGCTTCCTTATTATAAGAACCTGAAATTCGGCTTGCTTTCATCAACACATTTCAATAAGCCTTTCACATGGTCGGAAGCACGCCTTTCAGCCAATGTAGCTCCAGTAAGATGGTTTGAGGCTTCTGTGAATTATGCAATAAGTAGTTTCGGTTCGTCATTGGGATGGGTACTGAATTTCCATCCGAGTGGTTTCAACCTCTTCATTGGAACAGATCATATGATAACCAAAGTAACTCCGCAATATGTTCCGGTAGGCAATGCAAATGCAAATGTAAGCATGGGATTCAACATTACCTGGGGAAAGAAGAAAGCTAAAAAAGTAGTAACAACAACTACGATATCAGAATTCTAAAGATAACTGACCGTCACCCAACAGGTTGAAGGTCATCCGATGATAAGGAGAAACACCGTGTTTGGCAATAGCTGCACGGTGTTTTTTTGTGGGATACCCTTTATTATGATCCCAATCGTAATAAGAGAATTCTTCATGCAACCGGTTCATATAATCATCGCGATAAGTTTTTGCCAAAATAGAAGCAGCGGCAATAGACAAATACTTCCCATCCCCTTTTATCACCGTTGTGTGAGGTATATCAGCATACTTTTTAAAACGATTACCATCTATGATAAGATGCTCCGGTCGTACCTTGAGCTGATCTACTGCCCGATGCATAGCAAGAAAAGAGGCATTTAGAATGTTTATCTCGTCTATTTCTTCAGGAGATACAATCCCAACAGCCCAAGCAACAGCTTCCCGCTCAATAACCTCACGCAACGCATAACGTTGTTTTTCGGTAAGCTGTTTGGAATCATTCAACAGTTCATTCTTGAAATCTACCGGAAGAATAACAGCGGCAGCATAAACAGAACCGGCCAGACAGCCACGCCCGGCTTCATCACAACCAGCTTCCACAAGACCTTCATTCAAATAAGGTAATAGCATAATCGTTTTATTATAACTTAAAAACCGTACAAAGATATAGATAATAAAAAAAGGATGCCGAAAAAAGCATCCTTTATATTGAATAAGGTATTGAATTTATATTTTCTTGAAAGTAGATTTATCATAATATTCATACCCGTCATTTTTCTCATAAGACTCTATAATCATTTCCGAATCTGTTAATTTCAAAACGGTAAAAACTTGCACATCACTTTCCGTCTCGTCATTACCATAAGTAAAAGTCATAGTCAACTTATTGCCTTCAAGTTTCCATTTTCCGGTATCTCCATCAGCAGTTACCGTACCATCCGCTTTAAATGTAGTCGTAAAGTCTTCTGCGCCATTCCATTCATCATCATTATCAGAATTGTGTAAGTCTTTTTCATAACCTTCCGACCAAGTACATTGCCATGTACCTACCAAAGTATCCTTACCTCCTATTTCATCATCATCATCACCACAAGAAATAAATCCTACACTCAGAATAGCGAACAACATGAATGATAAAAACTTCAAATTTTTCATATACAACAACTATTTTTCGCCTATGGCTCTCACTTTCAGCATTTATTAATTCAATATAGCACAAGAGCCATTAAAGAGTGGTATCCTCTTTAATATGCTACAATAATAACACAAGGCAAAGATAAAATTATTATTAATGATAAAAAAACACAAAAACAGCCAAACAAGTATATCATGCAAAAAACAAGATTATCTAAACAAAAAAAGTGATTATCCAGTAAAAAAAACATTTACTCATTCTCTTATGATCTAAATGAAAAAAAAATAGTGGCGGCTAAATTCATTCCATCCAGCCGCCACTATTACGTATTCTTTTATCTTAAAAGATGCTCCAGGCAACAGTCAGTCCTGCCATCACGATGGCAACCATACTCATAAGCTTTATCAGGATATTCAAACTCGGGCCGGATGTATCTTTAAACGGGTCACCAACGGTATCGCCCACAACAGTTGCTTTGTGTACTTCGCCGCCTTTGCCACCCAGATTACCTTCCTCTACATATTTCTTTGCATTATCCCAGGCTCCTCCGGCATTAGCCATAAAAATAGCGAGTACGAAACCACTGCTCAAACCACCGATAAGTAAGCCTACAACACCCGTCACTCCAAAAATGACTCCAGTAAGAATGGGAGCAACAATGGCTATAAGTGAAGGAATAACCATCTCGCGCTGAGCGCCTTTGGTAGAAATAGCCACACAACGTTCGTAATCGGGTTCTGCTTCTCCCGTCAGAATACCTTTTATCTCACGAAACTGGCGACGTACTTCATCCACCATATGCCCAGCAGCACGACCAACAGCATTCATTGTCAATCCGCAAAAAAGGAAGGCCATCATAGAACCAATAAAAATTCCGGATAATACTTTGGGGTTCATCAAAGTGACATCATAGTAATTCATAAAATCTACAAAGGTAGCATTGGCAGTTGCTATAATATCACCATTAGGCATTGTCAGTTCCAATGTTCCCAGACGAGTCAGCCCGATACGGATTTCCTCAATATAAGAAGCAAGCAATGCAAGCCCCGTTAGTGCAGCAGAGCCAATGGCAAATCCTTTACCAGTAGCAGCTGTTGTATTACCCAGTGAGTCGAGAGCATCCGTACGTTTACGTACTTCTTCCCCCAAACCGGACATTTCGGCATTACCACCGGCATTGTCGGCAATCGGTCCATAGGCATCCGTAGCAAGGGTTATTCCTAATGTAGAAAGCATACCTACGGCAGCAATGCCAATGCCATAAAGTCCCATACCGACATTGTCAAAGTCGAAACCGGAAGCAAACAAGAAAGAGGCTATAATACCCACTACTACGGCCAATACAGGAATAGCTGTAGAAAGCATACCCAGCCCGATACCGGAAATGATAACTGTAGCCGGACCTGTTTTACCACTCTCACTCAACTTCTGAGTAGGCCGATAAGATTGGGATGTATAATATTCGGTAGAACGACCGATAACAATACCAACAACCAATCCGACTACTACAGCACAAGAAATCCACATCCAGTTTTCAAGCTGCAACAACCAGAGAATAAAGAAAGTAGCCGCTACTATCAATACCGAACTCAAATTTGTACCGAAAGCAAGAGAATTCAACAAATCTTTCATCTTAGCGTTTTCTTGGGTACGTACCGAGAAGATACCAATAATAGAAAGCAAAATACCCACAGCAGCAATCAGCATCGGAGCAATAACGGCTTTAAACTGCATCACCGTGTCGCCTGTATGAATAAAGGCAGCTGCCCCCAATGCAGCGGTAGCAAGGATAGAGCCACAGTAGGACTCATAAAGATCGGCTCCCATACCGGCCACATCACCTACATTGTCACCTACATTATCGGCAATGGTGGCAGGATTTCGCGGATCATCTTCCGGTATGCCTGCTTCTACCTTACCCACAAGGTCGGCTCCCACATCGGCTGCTTTGGTATAAATACCACCACCCACGCGAGCGAACAATGCCTGAGTAGAAGCTCCCATACCGAAAGTCAGCATCGTAGTAGTGATAATACAAAGTTTATGGGTAGGACTGAGTACATCGGCGGGAATAGCCCAGTTCAGCAACAAATACCAGAAAGATATATCAAGAAGTCCAAGACCTACCACTACCAGCCCCATTACGGCACCGCTACGGAAAGCGATCCTCAGTCCGGCATTTAAAGAAGTACGAGCGGCGTTGGCTGTACGTGCAGAAGCATAAGTGGCTGTTTTCATACCAAGGAACCCCGAAAGTCCGGAGAAAAAACCACCGGTCAGGAACGCAATAGGTACCCAAGCATTCTGTACCTGAAAACCGTAAGCCATAATAGAGAACAGAACTACCAGACCGAAAAAGACCCATCCCACAATCTTATACTGTTGTCTCAGATAAGACATGGCACCTTTGCGCACTGCGGCAGCAATTTTAATCATTTGAGGAGTACCTTCACTCTCTTTCATCATTTGCTTATGGAAATAATAAGCAAAGCAGAGAGCCAGTACAGAGGCGGCAGGAACCAGCCAGAAAAGCAAGCTATCCATAGAATTAATTATTAGAGGTTTACGAAAGGCTAAAAGTATTGATTTCAAATGAGATAAGCAAATAAAAAAGAAAGAAAAAAGATGTCGGATTACTTGACTTTAGCTTTTTTATATCGTATCTTTGTTAACGTAATCATAAAGTAGATTCAGTTAAACTACATTAGAAGGAGAGAGCCGCAGCTTTCTCCTTTCTTCTTTTATATACGGAGGATATGCCTTCTTTCTTCGGTACTTTTTAAGTATTTCCTCGGTATATAATGAAAATTACACGGTATGTTACGGTTCATTACATACTATGTTACGATGCAAATGACATTGTGTTGCGATGTAAATGCTACTTTCTTCCCGAATAGTTGCTTTTTAGTTAAGAATCAATAAATCTGTTCTTGACAAGATTGCAACCCAGTTGCACATGCAAATGCTCTATCTTTGCATCAGAAATCAATAATAGAATCATTATGAGCTGTAACTGTTGTCACCCTTCCGGCTGTAGCCCGGAAAAGAAAAAGAACGAATATATACCGGCTATCATCAGTTTTACCATGCTAACAGTAGGAATGATACTCAATCATTTCAATCTGTTTACGCTGCCGGGCAGTGCTCTGATATGGTATACAGTAGCCTACCTGCCCGTAGGATGGCCTGTATTGCGGGAGGCTTTCGGACGACTCCGTCACGGAGAGTTCTTCAATGAATTTATGCTGATGGGTATCGCCACCATCGGCGCATTCTGTATCGGCGAGTATCCTGAAGGAGTGGCAGTGATGTTATTCTACTCCATCGGTGAAGCTTTTCAAGAACGTGCAGTAGGAAATGCACAACGAAATATCAAAGCACTACTCGATGTACGTCCGGAAACGGTAACAGTCATCCGTGATAAACGCCCGGAGACAATGCACCCCGAGAATGTTAAGGTAGGAGAAACGATCGAAATAAAAGCCGGAGAACGTGTCCCTCTCGACGGAATGATGCAAAATGAACAGGCCTCTTTCAATACAGCTGCACTAACCGGAGAAAGTCGTCCTCGAACCATCCGCAAAGGAGAGACGGTGCTTGCAGGAATGATTGCTACCGACCGGGTAGTACGACTTACAGTAACCAAACCATTTAATGAAAGTGCACTCGCCCGGATACTTGCCATGGTACAGGAAGCCAATGAGCGGAAAGCACCTGTAGAGTTATTCATACGCCGGTTTGCACGGATATATACCCCTATCGTTACGGGATTGGCAGTACTTATCGTTCTCCTCCCCTTCCTCTACTCATTGGGAGTACCTGCATTTGATTATGTTTTCAGAGACTGGCTTTACCGGAGTCTGGTGTTTCTGGTTATCTCCTGCCCTTGCGCACTGGTGGTCAGCATTCCTTTAGGCTATTTTGGAGGTATCGGAGCGGCTTCCCGTGCCGGAATCCTGTTCAAAGGGGGGAACTATCTGGATGCTATCACTCAGATCAACACCGTAGTATTCGACAAAACAGGAACCCTCACCAAAGGGGTATTTGAAGTACAGCATTTAGAGAGCGTACTCTCTGACGATACAGAGTTATTGCAATACGTTGCCTCTGCCGAGCAGAAAAGCACACATCCGATAGCGCGTGCCATCGGTGAATATGCGATCCGAAAGGAAGTAACACTCCTCCCTGCCACAGACACAACAGAGATACCCGGACACGGACTAAGAGTTATCATAGCCGGGCACGAAGTACTGGCAGGTAATCCCCGTCTACTCTCCCGCTACAACATTGCTTATCCCGCAGAATTGAATGCATCGGCAGATACCATTGTAGCCTGTGCAGTAGACGGTACATACGCCGGTTATCTTCTTTTATCCGATACTCCCAAAGAGGATGCGGAGATAACTATCCAGGCATTGAAAGCATTAAATATTGATAATATACAAATACTTTCGGGCGATAAACAGGCAATTGTTTCTAAATTAGGAGCGCAATTGGGAGTATCTCAGGCATACGGCGATCTGTTACCCGAAGGGAAGGTTGCCCATATTGAACAACTGAAGGCCAATCCTGCCCACCGCATTGCTTTCGTAGGAGACGGCATCAATGATGCACCTGTACTGGCAATGAGCAATGTGGGTATCGCTATGGGAGGCTTGGGTAGTGATGCAGCCATCGAGACAGCAGATGTAGTGATACAAAACGACCAGCCGTCTAAAGCAGCAACTGCCATACGCATCGGTCGTGCTACCCGACGGATTGTCTGGCAAAACATCATTCTCGCTTTCGGTGTAAAACTGGCCGTATTGCTATTGGGTGCCGTTGGCATGGCTACCATGTGGGAAGCTGTGTTTGCTGATGTAGGCGTAGCTTTGCTGGCTATCCTGAATGCCATACGAATACAGAAGCAAGGTGCTTCGGATCGGTTTACATCCGGCATAAACAATGAAAACAGAAGATGATTATGGAAGAGAATATCTACCTCGACAAATTAGGACAACGGGATATTAAGCCAACCGCTATGCGGTTGCTTATCCTTCGAGCCATGATGCAGTTCAACCGGGCTTTCAGCCTGCTCGATCTGGAGACGTATCTGGATACTGTGGACAAATCTACACTCTCACGCACTATTAACCTTTTTCTGAAACATCATCTCATACATGGTATCGACGATGGTTCAGGCTCACTAAAGTACGCCGTATGTGGGAATGAATGCAACTGTGACATTGATGATCTGCATGTACATTTCTATTGTACTAAGTGCCACAAGACATATTGCCTGCGGAATATACATATCCCGGCAGTCAGCCTGCCACAACATTTCACTGCAGAAAGTATCAATTACGTGATAAAGGGCTTGTGTGATCATTGTTCGCATTAACAAAAAAAGATTCGGTTAGCGTTCTCTTATATATATCTTTTGTTACCTTTGTGTCTCATCATACTATTCAACACACAATGGAACAGCTTTATGGATTGCAAGAAGACTACCGACAATGGCTCACTGAGCGTAAATCAAAAATACGTTTCAGCCAGATAAAAGCGGCAGTAGCCGTTAACAGCGAGCTCATCCGCCTATATTGGAACCTCGGGCAACAGATTGTAGAAAAGCAAGAGAATGCACAATGGGGAAGCGGATTCATAGAACGGCTCAGTAAAGACTTACAAATGGAGTTTCCTACTATAGGTGGGTTCTCTTATCGGAATCTAAGACGTTGCAAGCAGTTCTATCTCTTTTATAATCAATACAATACAATTCGGCCACAACTTGTGGCCAAATTAGAAGACGATTCTTTATTTCAAATACCCTGGGGGCATCACGGACTCATAATGGAACGAACCAAAGTTGTTCAGGAAGCCCTCTTCTACATCCACAAAACCATCGAAAACGGATGGAGTCGTGCCATATTAGAATATCACATCGAAAAAGACCTCTATCATACTCAAGGCAAAGCTATCAATAACTTTTCTACCACTCTCCCCGAACCTCAAAGTGAACTCGCCAACGAACTTATCAAAGATCCGTATCATTTCGATTTCCTCCAACTTTCAGACAAAGCATTGGAGCGCGACATTGAAAATGGTCTTGTGCAACACATCTCACAATTTTTATTGGAGATGGGACAAGGATTCGCTTACATGGGACGGCAATACCTGCTGAGAGTAGGTAAAAAAGAGTATAGATTGGATTTGCTATTCTATCATACAAAACTTAAGGCCTATATCATTATCGAATTAAAAGCGAAAGAGTTCGAACCCGAATTCATAGGTAAACTCAATTTTTACGTATCAGCTATTAACGAACTGGTACGTGACTCCCAAGACCGCCCCACCATCGGTATTCTCCTCTGCAAAGGAAAAGATGACTATGAAGTGGAATTCTCGCTTCGAGACATCAACAAACCTATTGGAGTCAGTACTTATACTTATAATGAACTTCCGGAAGAAATCCGACAAGCGCTCCCCGGCCTGCAAGAGCTGAAAGAACAATTAAACGAATATGACCGTTTGCAGTAAAAAACAATCTACAATATGAAGAAACCAATAATCTCATGTATTCTCTTCTGTTTAATCCTGTTGCCAATACAGGGACAAGAAATAAACACAGCCAAAATCGATTCTTTTCTTAATCACATCGAGAAGTATAATCAAGGAATTGGTTCTGTGGCCATTTCCAAAGGAGGAAAAACGGTGTATACACGCCGTTTCGGACAAAATAATCTGAATAAGAAACAAAACGGTGAAGCATTTAAATATCGTATAGGCTCCATCACCAAACTTATGACGGCTACACTGGTTGAACAACTTGTGGAACAAGGCCGGCTCAGTCTAACCGAGACATTGGATACTTATTTTCCCAATATCCCCAATGCCCCAAAAATCAGTCTGACTCAATTACTTAATCATAGTAGCGGATTAGGCAATTATATTCTGAAAAATGACAGTCTGTACTTTTGGACAACGGTCCCTGTAACCGAACAGGAAATCATGGACGAGATAGTAAGACAGGGAACACTCTTTGATCCGGGTACAAACACGAAATATTCAAATAGTGGTTATTATCTGCTTGCAAAGATTCTCGAAAAGAAATATAATAAGAAATATCCTGAGATACTACAGGAAGAGATCCTGAAACCGCTGGGATTAAAGTATACAGTCTCCGGAATAGCCAAAGATACAACGATATCACTCTCCTATTTCCAAAGTACGAGTCACGGCTGGGAAGTAACCAACGATTTATATTTTCCTAATGTAATCGGAGTAGGTGATGTTGCATCCACACCGGAAGAACTCAACTATTTCACAACAGCTCTCTTCACCGGAAAACTTCTTAAACCTGAAACTGTAGCTACAATGAAACCGGTCAAGGAACAAATCTTCGGATTGGGTGTGACAAAAGCACCATTCTATGAAAAGACACTGTACGGACACGGAGGAGATACTTTCGGTACCCATTCAATCGCACTGTATCACGAAGAAGACAGTATCGCAGTTGCCATGTCTATCAATGGAGGGGCCATGCCTTTCAATGATGTTCTTATCGGAGTAATGAATGGCATTTATGACCTGCCTTCCCGGCTTCCGGATTTTTCACAATATGGTGTATACACGGCAGATACAGACAGCCTAAAGCAATATACAGGAATCTACAAATTGTCAATGAACCAGTTGCAGATACGTATATATACAGAAAAAGATAACCTGATGGCGCAAATGACAGGGCAACCTGCCTTTTGCCTTGTGGCATTCAACAAAGATGTATTCAAATATTCACCGTCTGACGCAACGATAGAATTTAATCCGGCGGAAAAACAGTTGTTCCTTATACAACGCGGACAGACTACACCGTTTACAAAGGAGTAGAAAATATCTATAAAAGGACAGATAGACAGGAAATCATGTTTCTCAAAGGATAAGTAACTCCGTTAATATTGCGCAATGCATATCTTTTCTTCCATAGAAAAACTCCTCCAATTGTTATAACTTTACTAACAACCAGAGGAGTTCTGTTATTATTCTATCACTACCGCCGTTCCGGTAGCAGTTACCATCAACATGCTACCACTACCTCCAACGGTTTCATAATCCAGGTCAACGCCTATTACAGCATTAGCCCCGAGCCGGGCAGCCTGTTCTTCCATTTCCTTTATCGCCGTTTCTTTAGCTTGACGGAGCACTTCTTCATAAGCACCGGAACGTCCACCTACAAAATCACGAATACCGGCCAGAAAATCACGAAATACATTGGCACCGATGATCGTCTCACCGGAAACAATTCCATAATAGTGAATTATTCTTTTCCCTTCAATAATGGGAGTCGTTGTTACTAACATAATCTTTTCTTTGTTTATTGGTTATTTACATTATTAGACGCACAAATAACCGGAAAAGTTGCAACTGCCGTCCAATTTAATTCACTATTATTTCCATCCCGGATTCTGAATGAGATTTTGATTAGCTCCTATCTCTTGTAGGGGAATAGGCAATAACTGTTGATAATCTTCTATCTTCAACTGCTCAACAGCCAGATTGTTGCGCCGTAAGAATGAGAAATAGCTACCAAAACCCTTCAGTTCACTTTGCCAGACCGAGCGTAAAGATTCGATAAAGTTATCTTCGGAAATTAAGGGTAAGTTCCGTGCTTGTGTTACTTTATTCGAATAAGCCATTGCCTCAGCCCGGTTGCCTAAATGATAAGCACATTCAGCAGCAGATAACAGGACTTCGGTATAAGTCACAAAAGGTACATAAGCATTGCCTTTCAAAACAGATTCAGATGATTGCTGCTGGGAATCAGTACGCAATCCCCAGACGATTTCACGGGAGCTCAATCCCAGCGACGTTTCCGAAGAGGACTCCAAGGCGTATACACCACTGTCAATAATCCGTTTCAGATAATTATAAGCTTGCGCATAGGATTTCTGATGCAGATACATCTTAGCCAATAACGCTAACGAAGCACCTTTTGCAGGGTACAAAACACCCTCAGGAGTATCAAACCCACCCGGTTCCAGCTTACTATGCTCCACACAATAATTCAAATCATCTATAAAGTTCGCAAACAAATTCTCACTACCCAGTTGTTGAGAGCCTCCAAGCGGATCATCATAATTTATCACATAAGGAACATTCTCCCACCAGGATGCTAACTGGAAATACTGAACGGCGGCTAACTGATGAATATAGGCCATAAAGGACGGGGCTTCAACGACTTCACCTTTTTCAAGTATATAATCTAACATCCTGATTCTGGAAATAGCATTATATGCCTTCAGCCAAATATTCAGTAATTTATTGTCATAGGTAGTCAATGCATGCTCATAAATAGCATAATATGATGTATTTCTACCATCAAAGCTTTGTGTATAGTAACCATCCAAATTGGAAAAGTCCTGCATGGAAGTCATCATTTGATTGGCTATACCGGCAACAACTGCTTGCCCATCCTCTCCAAACTCGATCTGTTTAGAAGGATCTCCGTTTTGTGTAATCCTCAATTCTGCAGAAAGTCTTCCACTTGTAGTGTAGACAGTAATAGATTCTCCTTTTATCAAAGCTCCATCAGCAGGCCGGGCAACGATAATCAGATCATTCCCCTCAATCGTTTTTGTGTAATTAATATCAGTATATTTAAAAACCTTCAGACTCTCCTCAAAGACAGGTTCATCCGGTATCCCAGCCGGTCTCTCTAAAGTTACCGGCACTTTACAATCTATCTTAATACGGAAAGTTCCTCCCTCCGCAGGAATAGACAACTCTTTTTTATCGAGCGTCAGTGTCATATCTCCTCCGGCATCGGGTTCATTACCAGCAATACCATCACCATCCCAGTCAATAAAATAATTCAGGTTTGGGACAGTAACATCCATATTCAACTTCTTATAGCGGCTGATGATGTTATCTGATATGTCATTTACATTCAACATCATGGCATCCTCCCTGAGTTGTTTTTTGGTATTATCCGTAAATGTACCTTCCGCTTTGAATTCGGCACTCAGCTTGGCCAAATATTCCGTTAGTTCAGCATCCGTACGATCTCTCAATAAAGTAGAAGACACAACGATTAATGCACCGGCTTCATCAGTACCGGAAGCAATAGAAAAGTTACAAACGTCCTTTTCGGCATAACGTTCCAGACCAAAGCTTTTCAAAACTTCCTTCTGGACTTTTGCATCAGCTTCATTGAAATCCGGCTTGTTATTCCTAAGAAGCTGCATCATACGTTGCGTTTTCAGGTGGGTAAGAATGTTGATATTAGCCTGTTTATTATCAGCCAAATTGACTATTGACTGCAGGGATATCTGTCCGGTAGACAATTCCCCGTCTACTTCATTAAAATAATATCCGTCAGCTGTCAATAACACGTAAGACGAATTCAATTTAATCTCTCCCAGGTTAAAAGAACCGTCATCATCAACAATAATACCCTGGTAAACCTCACCAGTCAGATTATAATCTTTATCCAATGCTTGCGCAGTAATTTTGGAACCATTTATAAAAGGTCCTTTTTCTACTTTACCCGTTACTTTATAGAGTTTCGGAGTAAAATCATCCTTATTATCTTCTTCACATCCGGTTACGAATGCCAAAAGAAAAAGTAAACAGAAATAGTTTAGCAGTTTATGTTTCATAGTTTATGTTATTGTGCCTTACGGCATATTACTCAATCAGAACATTTTACTAACGCGCTCCACACCGGCTACAAGGGCATCAATCTCCTCTTTTGTATTATAAACGGCAAAAGAAGCACGAACCGTACCTTCAATACCAAGACGCTGCATCAACGGCTGCGCACAATGATGTCCGGTACGAATGGCGATACCCAGTCTGTCGAGCAAAGTACCCATATCAAAGTGGTGAATATTTCCTATCAGAAAAGAGATAACACTGCTCTTGTGCGCTGCCTCACCGAAAATACGAATATCGGGAATCTCTTTCAAACGTTGCATAGCATAAGCAGTCAGTTCATGTTCATGAGCAGCTATATTATCCATACCAAGACCTGTCACATAATCAAGGGCTTTTGCCAACCCGGTAGTACCAATGTAATCGGGAGTACCGGCTTCAAACTTGAAAGGAAGTTCATTGAACGTTGTTTTCTCAAAAGAAACGTGTTGTATCATTTCTCCCCCACCCTGATAAGGCGGCAGGCGGTCGAGCCATTCTTCTTTTCCGTAAAGAACACCCACACCGGTAGGACCATAGATTTTATGTGCAGAGAAGGCAAAGAAGTCAGCATCCATGTCTTGCATATCAACTTTCATATGAGGTACGGACTGTGCACCGTCTATCAATACAGGTACCCCGTGGGCATGAGCAATAGCAATCATCTCTTTGACGGGATTCACAGTTCCCAATACATTGGAAACCTGCGTTACACTCACTATCTTCGTCCGATCTGAGAAAAGCTTCTCGTATTCGTCCAGCAACAGTTCACCTTTATCATTCATAGGTATCACTTTTATTGCAATACCTTTACGGGCAGCTAAAAGTTGCCAAGGCACAATGTTACTGTGATGCTCCATGACGGAGAGAATAACCTCATCGCCTTCTTCCATAAACTCCTCACCAAAACTGGAAACAAGGAGATTAATAGCCTCTGTTGTACCACGGGTGAAGATAATCTCATTAATGCTACGAGCATTAATAAACTCACGCACTGTGGCACGGGAAGCTTCATGCAGTTCCGTAGCCTGCTGAGAAAGATAATGTACTCCCCGATGCACATTGGCATTAACGGAATAGTATTCATCTACCAGCGAATCAACTACCAGGCGAGGTTTCTGAGTCGTTGCACCATTGTCGAAATAAATCAAAGGCTTCCCATACACCGTACGGCTTAGAATGGGAAAGTCTTCACGTATCTTCTTTATATCCATTTTATTAGTGATTAGTCGGTTAATGATTAGTGGTTAGTGATTAGTGATTAGTGGGCTGCGCTATTATGCTGCATGGCACTAATCACTTATCACTAACCACTAATCACTTACATATCGCACATCCCTGACACTTGTTCAGTTCACCCCGGAAACGTTTCTCCACCAACAGATGCAAACGGTCTTTCAAGGCATCCAGACGAATGGTATCTATTACTTCATTTACAAAAGCAAACATAAGCAGCAAACGAGCTTCTTTCTCTGCAATACCACGGGTACGCATATAGAACAAAGCAGTTTCATCCAATTGGCCAACGGTAGCACCATGAGAGCATTTCACATCGTCTGCATAGATTTCCAATTGGGGTTGGGTATACATACGGGCATCACGGGTGGCACAAAGATTACGGTTCGTTTGTTGAGAACTTGTATGCTGTGCATCAGGACGCACCAGTACCAAACCGGCAAAAGCGCCAACAGACTGGTCATCGAGTACATATTTAAACAATTCATTACTGGTGCAATTTGGCACAACATGGTCAATGGTCGTATTATTGTCTACATGCTGGTTCTTATCGGCAATAGCCATGCCACAAAGATTGATTTCTGCACCTTCTCCCGCAAGAGTTACCTCTGTTGTGTTACGGGTAGTGCCGTTATGAAGAGTCATACCATTAAGCAATACGTTGCTGTTTGCCTCCTGTTTTACACAGAGATTACTGATACGCACCGTACTGGTATGTGTCTCCTCCAATTCATACAAATCGAATACGGAGTTCGCTCCGGCAAACACTTCAACCACTTGCGTAGCCAGGAAGTTTACGCCGTCCATAGCATGGTCACACATCAATAAACGCGCCTGCGCCCCTTCTTCAAGAATAATCAGCACACGACGGTTTACCATGAAATTGACATCCGCACGTAATATATTAATCAACTGAATAGGGCGTTCCACCACTACGTTTTTGGGAACATACATCAGTACACCATCCTGTGCAAAAGTAGTATTGAAAGCAACCACTCCATCTTTAGAAGTATCAGCCAGCTTACCATAGTATTTCTTTACTAAATCGGGATGTTGCTCTGCTACCTCTTTCAGACTTCCAAAGATAACTCCTTCCGGCAGATGCGACTTTGGCAATGCCTTATTATAAAACGCATCGTTCACTACAAAGAACAAAGAGGTGCTCATGTTGGGCACATCGCACTTGAACACCTCATAGGGATTCACCGGAATATCCAGCCGATTCAGATTTAGTCCATAATCGGGCGCGAAGAATTTACTGATATCGGTATATTTATACTTCTCCTGCTTACGCGTAGGAAAGCCCAACCGCTCAAAATCGGCAAAAGCAGTAGCACGCGGAGCATTCATGACCTCAGTGCTATGCCGACAAATCATTGCTTCACATTGTGAGAAGAGATCTATATATTGTTGTTCTACACTCATCTTTTTGATTTATCATTTATGAATTATGTATGATGATGTATGGATTATGAGTTATGATGCATATAAGCAATGCCATGCTGCACAGCCTTCATGACTCATAATTCATAAGTCAATCCTCCACCTCTTTCTTAATCCAGTCGTATCCTTTCTCTTCCAGTTCGAGAGCCAGTTCCGGCCCGGCAGTTTTCACGATACGGCCTTTATAGAGCACATGTACGATATCCGGTTTGATATAGTCCAGCAGACGTTGATAATGGGTAATAACAATATAACTTGTATCAGGAGTCTTCAGTTTATTAACTCCCTCGGCTACAATGCGAAGTGCATCGATATCAAGGCCAGAATCTGTCTCATCAAGAATACTGAGACGTGGTTCCAACATAGCCATCTGGAAAATCTCATTACGCTTCTTCTCACCACCGGAGAAACCTTCGTTCACCGAACGGTTAGCAAGCTTATTATCCAGTTCTACCACCGCACGCTTCTCACGCATCAGTTTAAGAAACTCACTGGCTGTCAATGCAGGAAGTCCTTTGTATTTGCGTTGCTCATTTACCGCAGCACGCATAAAGTTCACCATACTTACTCCGGGGATCTCTACCGGATACTGAAAACTCAGAAACAGACCTTCATGACTACGATCTTCAGGACTCAGTTCTAATAAATTCTTTCCATCAAAAGTGACACTACCTTTTGTTACCTCAAAAGCAGGATTTCCCACCAAAACAGAAGAAAGTGTACTCTTACCAGAACCATTAGGTCCCATGATAGCATGTACTTCACCCGGCTTCACGGTTAAGTTAATGCCTTTCAATATTTCTTTACCATTAATGCTGGCATGTAAGTCTTTTATCTCTAACATGATTATATTTACAATTTATTCCCTATGGTCATGACCATTCTCTAATCTTTATCACATAGGTACGTTTACGATTTACAATTTACGATTGATAATACTTTTAAGACGGTCCACATTCACAATCAAACTTCAATCGTAAATCGTAAATCGTCTAATCGTCCAATCATCCCACGCTTCCTTCTAACGAGATCGTCAGCAACTTTTGTGCTTCAACGGCAAACTCCATCGGAAGTTTATTCAACACTTCCTTGGCATATCCGTTTACGATAAGTCCGATAGCATCTTCGGTTGGGATACCACGCTGATTACAATAGAATATCTGATCCTCACTGATCTTACTGGTAGTAGCTTCATGTTCTACCACTGCCGTCTCATTATGAATATCCATGTAGGGGAAAGTATGTGCACCACATTTATCACCGAGCAACAGTGAATCACATTGGCTATAGTTACGTGCATTATCAGCTCTTTCAGAAACACGTACCAGACCACGATAGGAGTTTTCGCTCTTCCCGGCCGAAATACCCTTACTCACAATCGTGCTACGGGTATTTTTACCAAGATGTATCATCTTCGTACCCGTATCCGCCTGCTGATAGTTGTTCGTCACAGCTACAGAGTAGAATTCTGCTGTAGAATTATCGCCGGTAAGAATACAAGAAGGATATTTCCACGTAATGGCCGAACCGGTTTCTACCTGTGTCCATGACAGTTTACTATCTACCCCTTTACAATTACCACGTTTCGTCACAAAGTTATAAACCCCCCCTTTACCGTTAGCATCTCCCGGATACCAGTTCTGGACAGTGGAATATTTCACTTCGGCGCGATCATGTACCATAATTTCCACAATAGCGGCATGCAACTGGTTCTCATCACGCATTGGTGCCGTACAACCTTCCAGATAAGAAACATACGAATCATCATCCGCCACAATCAGTGTACGTTCAAACTGTCCCGTATTAGCAGCATTAATACGAAAGTATGTTGACAATTCCATCGGACAACGTACACCTTTAGGTATATAAACAAATGAACCGTCAGAGAACACAGCCGAATTCAATGCAGCAAAAAAATTATCACGATAACCGACTACCGATCCCAGATATTTCTTTACCAGATCGGGATGTTCACGCACCGCTTCACTGAAAGAACAGAATATAATTCCTTTCTCCATCAGCGTTTCTTTGAATGTTGTCTTTACCGAGACAGAGTCCATTACAGCATCCACAGCCATTCCACTCAACGCCATCTGTTCCTCTAACGGAATACCTAACTTATTAAATGTCTTTATCAACTCCGGATCTACCTCATCCATACTCTTCGGTCCTTCTTTCTTCCTGGTAGGATCGGCATAATAAGAGATGGCCTGATAATCTATCTCAGGGATACGGAGATGTGCCCAGGTAGGCATCTCCAATGTCAGCCAGTGGCGATACGCCTTCAAACGAAACTCCAGCAACCATTCCGGCTCGCCTTTCTTTGACGAAATAAGGCGAATGACATCCTCATTAAGTCCTTTCTCAATGATATCTGTATGCACTTCCGTAGTGAAGCCATATTTATACTTCTCCTGCGTGAGTTCCTTTACATATTTATTGGGTTCTTCTTGTTGCATTATTTATTGAGTATATATTGTTGTGTCATTTCTTTTGCTGCAGGAAAGAATATTCCCGCAAACTTAGCCATAGGATAATATAACACCGATTCCTCCTTCTTTGTTTTATCAATCAAGGTGTTATCTGCATCGATAAATTCTATCACACAAATTACCAGACTGGTAAGTAGCAGAAATTTCAATGCCCCCAGTCCACTGCCAAGCCAACGATTCAGCCATCCCAAAGAAACAGCTTCCATTGCTTTTGTCAGCAGAGATGCCACCAAAGTAAAAATTAATGGCACGGCAATCCAAATGATAATAAAAGAGAATATCTGTGCCACCGTCATTGAATCAGTCACAGTAGGACAGAGTTTCTCGGCAAGAGAGGCATACAAAGCCTTCGCTGCCAATAATCCCACTATCAGCCCCAATATGGAAGCAAGCTGCCGGATAAAACCCTTCATAAAGCCTGTCACAACGCCTGCACCAACGATAACCAGAATTATTATATCGATCATATATGAAGAAGATTATAAAGTTATAAGGTTATAGAGTCATAGGAGATCAGTGAGATAATAAGTTATCAAAAAGAAAAAGGTGGTAAGGTGGCCATTACCACATTACCACCCTATAACTTTATAACTCTATAACGTTATAACCCTACAACTATAACGTTTGTTTTACTTCTACTTCTTCGTAGGTTTCGATCATATCACCCATCTTGATGTCATTGTAATTCACCAGGCTGATACCGCACTCAAAGTTTGTACCTACTTCCTTCACATCGTCTTTGAAACGTTTCAGAGCATTAATTGCACCCGAGAAGATAACAATACCATCGCGGATAAGACGTGCCTTGTCGCTGCGTTTCACCTTTCCGGTCTTTACTACCGCACCGGCAACAGTACCAACCTTCGTAATGTTGAACACCTCGCGAACCTCAATGGTAGAAGTCACCACCTCTTTCACTTCTGGTGCTAACATACCTTCCATTGCAGCTTTTACCTCTTCGATAGCATCATAGATAACCGAGTATTTACGGATATCCACCCCTTCTTTTTCTGCCATTTTCTCAGCCGAACCTGAAGGACGTACCTGGAAACCAATAATAATAGCATCAGAAGCAGCGGCCAGAGAAACATCCGATTCGGAAATCTGTCCCACACCTTTGTGAATTACATTCACCTGGATTTGCGGAGTAGAAAGTTTAATTAACGAGTCGCTCAAAGCTTCTACCGAACCGTCTACGTCACCTTTCACAATGATATTCAATTCCTGGAAGTTACCCAATGCAATACGACGGCCCAACTCATCCAGTGTAAGAATCTTCTGCGTACGCAAGCCCTGTTCACGTTGCAATTGTTCACGTTTATTAGTAATTTCACGTGCTTCCTGATCGGATTCCACAACATGGAATGTATCACCTGCAGCAGGTGCACCATTCAATCCCAAAATCAATGCCGGTTCAGAAGGACCTGCCTGCTTGATACGCTGATTACGCTCATTAAACATCGCTTTTACACGACCATAACTGGTTCCTGCCAACACGATATCGCCTACTTTCAATGTACCATTGGATACCAGTACTGTAGCCACATAACCACGCCCTTTATCCAAAGTAGATTCAATAATAGAACCGGTTGCATTACGGTTCGGATTGGCTTTCAACTCAAGCATTTCGGCTTCAAGCAATACCTTTTCCATCAATTCACTTACCCCCATACCCTTCTTGGCAGAGATATCCTGTGATTGATACTTACCACCCCATTCTTCAACAAGGAAGTTCATGGCAGCGAGTTCTTCTTTTATCTTATCAGGATTAGCCGTTGGCTTATCCACCTTATTAATTGCAAATACAATAGGTACTCCGGCAGCCATGGCATGATTGATAGCTTCCTTTGTCTGTGGCATCACATTATCATCAGCAGCTACAATAATAATAGCAATATCTGTTACCTTAGCACCACGGGCACGCATAGCAGTAAACGCCTCATGTCCCGGAGTATCCAAGAATGTAATCTTACGTCCATCTTCCATACTAACGTGGTAAGCACCAATATGCTGTGTAATACCTCCGGCTTCACCGGCAATTACATTCGCCTTACGGATATAATCAAGCAATGAAGTCTTACCATGGTCAACGTGTCCCATAACAGTTACAATCGGTGCACGTGGTTCAAGATCTTCCTCTGCATCTTCTTCCTCTACAATGGCCTGAGCAACTTCAGCACTTACATATTCAGTCTTGAAACCAAATTCTTCAGCCACCAGATTAATTGTTTCCGCATCAAGTCGCTGGTTGATAGAAACCATCATACCAATGCTCATGCAAGTTGCGATAACCTGATTAACAGATACATCCATCATGCTTGCCAACTCATTGGCAGTCACGAACTCTGTTATTTTCAGTACTCTGCTATCTTCCATTTCCTGGTTTTCCAATTCCTGCATACGGTTGGAAACCATTTCACGTTTTTCTTTACGATATTTGGAAGCCTTATTTTTTCCTTTTGTTGTCAGACGAGCTAAAGTTTCTTTTACCTGCTTAGCTACATCTTCCTCGCTCACTTCCTGTTTTACAACCGGTTTCTTAAAGCGATCCTTATTATTGTTGCGATTACGGTTCTGTCCGCCACCACCTTGACCTGCTGGTTTCTGACTATTAGGAGTAGGATGCGCAAAATTAGAAGCAACGTTATTAACGTCTACTTTCTCCTTATTAATACGGATACGCTTCTTCTTTGCATTTGCATCCGCATTCTCTTTAGGAGCAGATTTAGCTATCTTATTATCATCTTTACGGATTTCCTTGATAATAGCATCTTTGATTTGTTTTCTCTGATCCTGGCGAACTTTTTCCTTTTCTTCCCGTTCTTTCCGTTTTTCCTCTTTAGATTTCTTCTTCGGTCGGGTTGACTGATTCAACGCAGCCAAGTCGATCTGACCAATTACATTAATCTTAGATACAAACTCCGGCTGACGAATTTTAAAAACGTCATCGTCTTTCTTTTCTGACTCAGCAGCTTCCGAAACAACCGGTTTCGACTCTACTTTCTCTTCTTTTATTTCTGGAGCAGCTTCCACTTTTAGTTCTTCTTTTTTCACTTCTTCCACTACTTTCTCTTCCACTACCGGCTTTGGCTGTTCTACAACTACAGGCTGTGCTTCTTTTACCGGTTCTGGTTTCGAAGCAGATACAACAACCTCTTCCTTTTTTGCCTCTACGACAACAGGCTTCACTACTTCTTCCACTTTTTTCTCTTCCACTACAGGAATCGGAGCTGGCTTTGAAGCTTCAGGTTTATTCTGCGGCTGTGGTTCCGATTGAGGTTGCGGCTTAGTCCCACTCGCTACCTCATTTCTATCAGTTTTCCGGTTGAATTTATTTAAATCTATTTTTCCGACAGGTTTAAACTTCGGGCGTGCATCTTCAGGAACAACTGTCTTAATAACGTCATCCGTTTTAGGTTTTTCGGGTTGTTTTTCGTAACCATCAATAGCCACTGATGCTTTGTTACGATCTTTATTCTGACGTTCCTGGATAAAACGCTCTGATTCAATCCGAAGATTTTTGTCTGTACTAAACTCCTTCACGAGTATAGCATATTGTTCTTCGGTAATTTTTGTATTCGGGTTCGCCTCAACGGTATACCCTTTCTTTTGTAGAAACTCAACTACCGTTGCAATTCCTACATTCAAATCTCTTGTTACTTTGTTTAACCTTATCGTCATACTTTAAATTAAAAGAATAATGGAATGAGAAGATATTTACGATTTCACGATTGACGATTAGACGATCTGTATATCCTTTCATCTACAACCTACAATATAGAGTAGCTCCAATCGTAAATCGTAAATAGCCTAATCGTACATGAAATTATTCATTGTCTTCAAACTCCGATTTCAAAATACGTAATACCTCGTCCACTGTCTCTTCTTCCAGATCCGTCTTTTCAATCAACATTTCGCGAGGAGCGGTCAATACAGCTTTAGCCGTATCAATGCCGATAGCCTTGATAGCATCGATTACCCAACCGTCGATTTCATCTTTAAACTCGTCCAGATAGATATCTTCATCCTGCGCGCTTTCATCCAATTCACGGAACACATCAATAGTGTACTCAGTTAACATACTGGCAAGTTTGATATTCAAACCGCCTTTACCAATAGCCAGCGAAACCTCATCCGGACGGAGAAAAACCTCTGCCTTACGCTCTTCTTCGTTCAATCGGATAGAAGAGATCTTTGCCGGACTCAATGCACGCTGAATAAACAAGGAGATGTTTGACGTATAGTTAATCACATCAATATTCTCATTGCGAAGCTCACGAACGATGCCATGGATACGACTTCCCTTTACACCTACACAGGCTCCTACAGGATCGATTCTATCATCATAAGATTCTACCGCAATCTTAGCACGTTCACCGGGAATACGGGCAATCTTCTTGATAGTAATCAGGCCATCGTTAATTTCAGGTACTTCCATTTCAAACAAACGCTGTAGGAAAACGGGAGACGTACGTGAAAGAATAATCTTCGGATTATTGTTTTTGTTATCTACGCGGGCCACCACTGCACGCGCAGTCTCTCCTTTACGGTAGAAGTCTGCCGGAATCTGCTCTGTTTTAGGCAGTAACAGTTCATTCCCTTCATCGTCAAGCAGCAGCATTTCTTTTTTCCAGATCTGATATACTTCTGCATTAATGATTGTACCTACTTTATCTATGTATTTATTGTAAATACTATCTTTCTCGAGCTCAAGAATTTTAGAAGCTAATGTCTGACGAAGGTTTAGAATAGCACGACGACCGAACTTTGCAAAAATAACTTCATCAGTTACTTCTTCTCCTACTTCGTAAGAAGCATCTATTTTCTGTGCTTCTGTCAACGAAATCTGCATATTCGGATTTGTCAAATCCTCGTCTGCCACTACCTCACGGTTACGCCATATTTCAAAGTCCCCCTTATCCGGGTTTACAATTACGTCGTAATTTTCATCAGTGCCAAACATTTTCGCGATCACACTACGG
>DXWV01000023.1 GCA_019416685.1 Bacteroides sp. | reverse complement strand
TAATTCGCAATGAAGTAGTTGCCTTTAATTTTATTATTTTAGGAATATCCCTAAAAAAGCCAACCAGTTTCAGTGACTGGTTGGCTTTGATGTTTTTATTTGTAGGATATTTCTACTTTACGATCAGTTTGACTGTTTCTGTGTTTGCGTCGGTAGCGATTACAACCAGATATGTTCCTGAACTAAGTGTGCTGATGTCCATTCTCTGTTCTGATGTTCCATTGCCTGTAGCAGTAAGCACAGCTTGTCCGAGTAGATTATGAATCGTAATATTCTTAATCTGACTGCCATTGATCTTGATATTGATCAGCTCGCTTGCAGGGTTGGGATAAAGTGAAAACTCTGCTTTTATAGTAGTATTATTTTTAATACCTGTAGGAGCATTCTTACCAAAGTTTGGGCGGATATAAGGAGCACCATAGCCAGGTAGCTCACTCATGAATCCATTTTTGGATGCTGCAATTAATCCATCTTTTGATTGATCACATACTAATCCCATGTTCACTGCACTCTCTTGTTTTACCTCAAACATATATTTGCCGGGAGTAAGATTTGTTTCAGGGAGCTTGTAAACGATTTCTTCTCCACCTTTACCTCTGAGTACAGACTTAGTAACCATAGTTGCTCCTATTTCAGAGTTATTATTAGTGTTTATTTTATATACGTTCAGGGTGATTTTGTCATTGGCTTGTTCTTCTTTAAGCATGAAACCAAGGCTAAGTGAGGTTAGTACGTCCTCTTTCAGTATAGTGAATGCTGCACCAAATGCAACGGGACCGCTGCCACTGCCTACACCAAATTTGAAATCGGTTGGGTTATCCCAGGCGTAAATAGAATCGGTCACAATAGTTGTAAGCTGAGCCGTATTATTTGCAATGTCGTCATCCTGAGCAATGCTGGCTTCGACAGAGAAAGCTGGTACTTGCTCTTTGCTGCTTACTATATTATCCAGATTGAAATTGAAAGTTTCCTTCTTTGTTTCTCCTACAGCCAGTGTCGGGATGGTAGTAGTTGCTAAAACATCATCATAAGCTTTCACGTTCAGTTTGATATTGTTTTCAACCTGTTGTCCATAGTTTGCAACAGTTACTTCAAATTTCTGAGCTGTATTTTTGATGTGGAATTGAGGAATCATTCTTGGATATTTCTCTTCGCTGGTGATTGATTCTACCTTAATATCATGTTCCAGAATCTTGCTTACGCTGATACTGAATATTTCAAGATAAGACAGTTCGGTTGCGTTGAAGCTGATACCATAATTACCTTCTTCGGTTACAGTAAATGTTATCTCTTTCTTAACTGTAGTATAATTAGTAAATTCTTTGAATTTCCCTAATTCGCTCCAGTTAGCCATATCACTTCCACTTTTTCCAAATGTAATGTTAAACAGGTCATATTTTATGCCTCCGATAAGTAGTTCACTTCCTGCACTGTAATTGAAGCTGAGACGATAGTTACCCGGTTCCATCTGAATACATCTGGATAATAAAGAAGAAGGTACTTCTGCTTTATAAGCTCCGGACTTATAAATCCAACCATTAGGGGTTATAGGATTCCAGTTTAGCAGATCAATGGCTTTCTCGAAGTTAGATTCAAACGGTAATAGGGCAGGTGACAGATTAATAACACGCCCTGCTACCGTATCATTGGCAAAGTTCGTTTGGCCTGCACACTGAGCTACTACTTTTATATTGTATCCTTGATCTACTGATGAAAAATCAACAGGTGTGGTAAAAGTAACATCCAATGAAGCGTCTGCAGCTATTACATCGGTAAATTCTTGTGTTACTTTGATGTCTTCATCTTCCAATTCATAATATAGGCTGAATCCGTTGATCGGTCCTGTTCCTAAGTTTTTGACAGTTACTTTGATAGGGCTACTTCCCAATGTGCAATCGGAAGGAGGAAGTATCAGATTTTCCAAAGCAATGTCCGGAACTCCATTAAAACTACCTTCATCAATAGCTATATTATCTATATAGATACTTCCTTTATTCTTTTCTGATATAGCGTGAAAAGAGAAGTAATAGTCTCCAGCTTCTGCTACTTCAAAGTCGTTGATACTGGCAACCCATTCTTTGGATTTTTTGTCTATCAAAGACGCGATGACTGTCATTGTGGTAACGTCGTTTGATTTTCCATAGAGTACTTCAAATCTTTCCGGATAATTAGTTGACGATGATGTGCGATAGTAAAAAGAAATACAATTAGCTCCGGCCTTCAGGGTAACAGGATTTTTTGTAGTGAGATAATCATCTGCTGCATTCTTGCTGTTATACTGATACCTCGCTATTCCTATTCCGCCATCTGCGTCGGGTTCACTATCCCTGTCATTCAGCCAGGTTGATTTGTCATTGTTATTATCAAGTACCACCCAATTATTGGTGAAATTCTCTTCAGCTGCAAAGTTTTCATAGAATAGGTGCTTTGCCGGCTCTTCGGCCATTGCTACCAGTGCTGTTGATTGCAATGCCAACAAAAGTAATAATCTTTTCATAAGCGCATGTTTTTTTAAATTGTGAGTAATCTATTTATTGTTTAATGAACTTTAATGGAACCGATTTTCCATTATCATCAGTGTAGCTGCCTACAAGACCTAACCAACTGTTTATGGCCGGAATTTCTAAACCGAGAGCATGACCTGTTTCGAAGCTGATTGCTTTGTCTTTGTAAATTCCTGTTATAGGATCGGATGTTTTAACCCACATACCACCTGATATCTGTTTGTGAGTGAGTTCGACTCTGTTATCACTATACATTCCTACTGGTTGGCTGGCGGCTATAGTCAATTTATACTCTCCTTCATTTTCTGTTTCTTCTATATCAGCGATAGCAGCTCCACCATGTCCAAAGTCTAAATATATCTGTTGGAAAGTGTTGTCTACAGAAGTAAGAGTACATGCATACCCTGTCACTCCGGTTGGAGTCGGAAGCTGGCTTTTTCCTTCCATCGAGTATTTTCCTTCTATAGGGCTGTTTTCTACTATATTAATTTTGCACGTATTTATTGAACCGGCAGTTGCCCCTTCTACATCTGCAATCGCTATTGAAAAAGAGCGATTCTGCACTATTTGCTCATTGGCTATTGAAAGAAGGGTTTCCACATTTACTGATTCTGTTCGCATCGGAATGGATAGGTGGTCTTCCGTTATGAGGATTGCTTTTTCACTTTCAAAGCCGCTATTGTTTTCTTTCAGGATAACGTGTACTTTTATGAGTCCATTACGTTCTCCTTTTACTACGATGGGTAGATTAAGGATAGAGGTAAGTTCTTTTACCTCAATTTCAGCCGATTGAAATTCAACAGTAGCCTCTTGGGTATTAAAATCTTCATCACTACTACAAGCAATCATAGTAAATGATAAAAGGAATATGGTTAGTAATTTGAAATAATTCATAACAGTTTCATTTTATGTATTGAGATTAGTAACCTGGGTTTTGTTGGTTCTTAATTTGAGGATTAGCATCTATCTCCGCTTTAGGGATAGGCCATACCCAACGTATGTTATCCGTTTTTATATTCAGATCTAAAGCCAGTTCATAGGATAGCTGTACTGACTGAGGTGTTTGACGTCTGAACTCTTCACCGTATCGTTTTAAATCAACAAGACGGAATCCTTCGCCGAATAATTCACGTTCTCGTTCGGCACGGATTAGATTTCTGAGGGTCAATCCTGTCACCGGTGCATATTGGATGGAGGCGTCACGAGCTGACATTAACTCAAATAATATATCATAGGCCATTGATTCGTCACCTGCTTCTCCTCTCAGGTAATAGGCCTCGGCTGTAATAAGATATTGTTCAGCAATACGGAAAATCTTAGGTTTATTCACGTAGTTGTTAACCCCTTCATACATTTCCGGATTTCCGGGATATTTAGTGAAGACTATTAATCTCTGTTTTTGATTGGTTGAGAAAGCTATCTCTTTGAAAGCAAAATAACAGTTGATGCGTATATCTTTCTCTCTGAACGAGTTGATGATATCTTTAGAGGGTAGGAAAACCGGTTTATCGTTGATGTCGTCCAGGAAGTAGTTTCCAATAGTAGGAGCCAATTCTTGTTTGGAACAGAATAGCTGGCAGATTACTTCCGTAGTAATATCATTTTTCCACATCTCTTTGAGTTTCGCTTCATTATTGATGAGTGGATACCGTGCACTTTTAAGTAAGCTTTCGGAGCTTTCAATGGCGGTGTCGTAGTCTTTGGTTAGTAGGGCAATTCGTGCTTCGAATGCGCTTAGGGCATCTACTGTCAGGTATTCTGATGATTGCGCTCCTTTAGTGCTTAAATTTTCTTTGGCCAGCCTGATATCTTCTTTTATAAAGTTGTAGGTTGCCGCTAAAGTAGCACGTGGAGGATATTTAGTGTTATCGGATGTCGGAGCATATTCGTCTACCAAGGGGATACCATATTGGTTTCCTGCAGTAGCCGGGTCATAAGCTGCACAGAATTTTTCAGCTAGCTGAGAGTAAGCGATGGCACGAATCAGGTATGCTTCTCCTAGGTAGTTTTTTATTATTGGTTGTTCACTTATCGAAAAGATATCTTCTTCCTGAAGTTTTTCTATGCTTTTTATGAGTAAGTTACATTGAGCAATAGTGACGTAGCAATTACTCCATACAGTAGCAAAAGTACTTTCTGAAGCGTTTGCTTCCCAGCGATAGATAGCTCCAAGTTGATTGCCAAAGTAGGAGAGCGGAATAAAACCATCCGCTTGTATTTCAGATGCCAATGTATTGATTGAAACTCCGATGATGCGTAAGTCGCGGTACATCCCAGTGCGTAATTTCTGGCAATCAGCAAATGACTCGGCAGCACTATCTAAGGGAATCTTGTCATAAGGATACTTGTCCATATCACAGGATATCAATGTTAGTGTTAAGATAGAGGTTAATATAATTGACTTTAATGTTTTCATATATTTGTAGTTCTTTAAAATTTAACTTCCAGTCCTATTGTGTATTGCCTTGAGTTGGGATAGTCTCCTAATGCCAGATTAGAATCAATTTCCGGATCTATACCAGAGAATTGGGTGAATGTAAGCAGGTTGCGTCCGGTAGCAAATACTCTGACTCCTTCTATGATTTTGGTTTTCTTTAATAGGTTCTTAGGCAATTCATAAGCTATAGTCAGATTTTTTAAACGGACAAACGCTGCATTCTCTAAAAAGTAATTGGTACGGAGTAAATTTTCACTTGCGGTGCCATAGCGTGGTACATCGGTGATGTCACCTGGTTTTTGCCACATGCTGAGCATGCGTTTATTCATGTTGACCATATTTGAATTGGTAGGATTTTCTGTAAAGAAACGATCGTTGTTAATGAGGTATCTTTCACCTATCCATGAAAAATCTATCATCATGGTTATCCCTTTCCAACCCAATGATGTTCCGAAACCGCCACTACAAGGAGCAAACATTTTCTTTCCTGTAAATTGCATGTTGTCCATAGTGAATGTCTTGGTTTTGTTACCATTCAAGTCGTAGTACATTAGTGAACCGTCTCTGGGATCTACTCCGGCACATAACACTGAGTAATATTCATTGGGGTCATGTCCTACCTGATATTTTAAACCATATTGTGGAAACGCCAGTTCGTCTAACCCATTAAATAAAGATTCTATTTTCGTTTTATTATAGTTGAAATTGGCATATACGCTCCATCTGAAGTTGTTGGTGTTCAAAAGATCAAGATTCATATTCAGGTCAACCCCGGTATTCAAAAGAGTACCTACATTTCCCATACCGGTGGAATGTCCGGTAGTGAGTGAGAAGGGTACATCCATTAGCATATCAACCGTTTTCTTTCGATAGTATTCAATGCTGAAATCCAAACGATCGAATACTCGGGTAGATATACCTGTTGAAAAGTTTTTCAAAGTTTCCCATGTCAAATCGGAGTTACCAACAGTACCAATTACCCAACCACTTTGATTATTGTAGTTATATTTACCACTACCAGCGACCATACCTAAAGAAGCATAATTTCCAATTTCTGAATTTCCAGTGGTTCCATAACTGACTTTTAGTCGTAAATCATTCAGCCATTTTGTGTCCTTAAGGAAAGCTTCATTTTTGATATTATACATGGCTCCAATAGAAAAGAAAGAAGCCCAGCGATGATCTTTACTGAAACGTGAAGAGCCATCTCTACGGAATGAAGCGTCCAGATAGTATCTTTCGTCATAGTTATATTCTCCACGGAAAAAATAGGAGTTGAATACATACTCAGAACGTGCACCGTCAACTTTTGCCGATGAAGCTGAAATAGCGGATAATTGGGTCAATCGTTTATCTTCGATCCCTTTGCCTGAAGCAGAAAAACCATCTGCATTGTGTATGATTGATTCTTGTCCGGCTAGTAATGTTACGAAATATTTTTTGGCAAACGTATGCTTGTATTCAACTGTGTTTGTGAAAGTCCAGTTGCTTGCTCTTTGAAACTGTTCAGAGACATTTCCATTGAATTCATTATCTTCCCAAGGGTAGTTTACTCCTCTGTATTTATATATATATCCTTCAAAGGCCTGTGCTCCTTTTATGGTCAGCCCTTTTAGCGGAGTTAGTTCAATGAATGTATTTAGGTTACCTAAAATTCGTTCATTCTTGATAGATGAGTTCCGGAAAATCATCATTGGGTTAGTATACCCTGTTCCCGGTAAGTATAATAAATCTTCTCCACGTGACCATGTTCCATTCTCATTTTCTATGATTTCATAAGGAAAATCGATAGGCCGACCTGTACGTGCCAATATAAGAGGTGAATTAACCCAGGCGCCTTCATTATTGTCTCTGATACCCAAAGTTGTTGCGTAATCCTGATAAGAAATGGCAGAGTTCACTCCGAATTTTAACCAGTCCTTCAATTTAGTGTTGAGATTGACCCTGAAGTTCTCGCGGGTCATCCCCGATTGGAATGATGTTCCTTCCTGATCAAAATGACCCGCGCTGACATAATAATTTGTAGAACCCGAAGCACCGCTTATGTTCGCATCTATAGAGTATGTCGGAGTATTATCTCTCAATACATAATCGGCCCAATCCATACTTAAACCATATTTTTCTATCTTGGCTTTATCAGCTTGAAACTGTGCATTATTAGCCAAAGAAGGATCACACATTAATTTAAACTGAATAAATTCTTGTGCATTCATCATGTCTTTTTTGAAATCAGGTAATTGGGAGATTCCGTATTGTCCGCGAATCGTAATATTAGCTTTTTCACTCATTTTCCCTTTCTTGGTTGTAATATAGACAACCCCATTGGCTGCTCGTGCACCATAGATGGAAGTTGAAGAAGCGTCTTTCAATACCGTCACATTTTCTATATCATTTGGATTAAGAGAAGTGAAAACGTCGTTTGAAACCGGTGCGCCGTCTAATATATATAAAGGTGAAGTTCCTGCATTGAGAGAAGTATATCCACGTACTCGCATCGAAGAAGTGGCTGTGGGTTCTCCCGAAGAAGTGAAGACCTGCATGCCGGCAACTTGCCCCTGGAGTGCATCTGCAAAATTCATAGTTGGTTTTGCTTCTAATACTTTGTTATTGACCGTAGAAACCGAACCTACTACCGAACCTAATTTTTTCCCCGTACCATATCCGATCACTACAACCTCATCAACCAATTGTGAATCCGATTTTAGGATAACTTTCATATTGGGTTTGATTTCACCTTCATAAGTTACCATACCGATGAATGATATTCGTATTTTATGTGCAGAGCCTGGAATGTTTGACAAAGTGAAGTTGCCATCTATATCGGTAATGGTTCCCATATCAGTACCGATAATTGAAACGGAAGCGCCAACGACCGGTAAATTATCCTCTTCAGAGATTACTATGCCCGTTGCTTTGGAGGTTTGCGCTATTATTATGTTTGTGCCAATCAGCAAACATGTTAATAATAACATTAATTTTCTAATCATAAGTTTCTTGAGGTTTAATTTTGTATATTATGCCATTTCTGAATGCAAATATATTAATAAATATGAATATAACAATTTTGTTTATAAAGAAACATTCTAATAATAACAAATGGTTACTAAAACATCTTTATAATATGTTCTAAAGCATCGGTAAAGCTGCCTTTTGTGTTATAGTGTAGCGTAAAATAGGCTAAAATTCTAATATGTTACAGTATATTTATGCATTATTGATTGTTCTGTGCAGGTTGATAAGAGAGAAGTGGTGAAGAGATAGAGGGTATATCGGTTAGTGAATTATGAATAGAGATAATGATTCTTGAGAAAATAAAAAATAAGAGTTGAAAGTTATTGTACAACATAATAATACAGTGACTTTCAACTCAACTCTCAACTTATAATTTTAGACTAAATCGTTACCAAACGATTTCTGTTTCTCCGTATGTTTTTAAGTATTCATTAGCTCTACTGAAATGCTTGTTTCCGAAGAAACCATTGTAGGCAGATAGGGGTGAGGGATGTGCTGAACTGAGCACGAGGTGTTTATTGCGGTCAATGAACGCCCCTTTGCGTTGTGCATAACCTCCCCAAAGAATAAAAACGAGGTGTTCCCGCTCTTCGGCTAATGCACGAATAGCAGCATCCGTAAATTCTTCCCAGCCACGGCGTTGATGTGAACCGGCTTGGTGGGCGCGTACGGTTAGAGTGGCATTGAGCAGTAGGACTCCTTGTTCGGCCCATCGCGTTAGATTACCGGTAGCAGGTGCATCGGTACCGATATCTGCTTTAATCTCTTTAAAGATATTGATCAATGATGGTGGAAAAGGTACTCCATCGTTCACCGAAAAACAAAGTCCATGTGCTTGTCCGGGGCCGTGATAAGGGTCTTGCCCGATAATAACTACTTTAACTTTGTCGAACGGACAAAGATTAAAAGCATTAAAAATCAATTTTCCCGGAGGGTATATGGTATATTGACTGTATTCACTTTTCACGAATTCTGTCAGTGTACGGAAATAGTCTTTTTCAAATTCGGGTTGTAAGTGAGCTTTCCAACTCTCTTCTATTTGTACATTCATAGTATAAGACGCTTTTATATAAGGTGTATGTCAAATGCTTCACATTCTTTTCTCATGTCTTCGGGCCAGATACTTGCCTGGATTTCTCCGATATGGGCCTTGCGGAGGTAGAACATGCACAGGCGTGATTGACCGATACCACCACCAATGGATAGGGGTAAAGTATCGTCCAGCAGACGTTTGTGGAAATAGAGTTCGAGGCGTTGCTCTTGTTTTTCTTCTTTTACTTGGCGTAGCAAAGCTTCTTTGTCAACGCGGATACCCATAGAGGATAATTCTATAGAACGCTGTAAAACATCGTCCCATAGCATAAGATCCCCGTTTAATCCCGGTAAGTCATTGAGCCCTTTTGTGGTATAATCGTCATAGTCGGGTGCACGACCGTCATGCTTCTTTCCGTCACCAAGTTTACAACCGATACCGATGATAAATACAGCACCGTACTTCTGGCAGATAGCATGTTCACGGCATTTGGGTTCCAGAGTGGGATATAGCTGACGGAGTTCTTCCGCATGAATGAAGTGTAACTTTTGCGGCAGGCAAGGTTTTATTTGCGGATACATTTCGTATACCATATATTCGGTGCGGATCATTGCGGCGTATATGCGATTTACGATTTCCTTGAGAAATTCTACGTTACGCTCTTCTGCTGTCATGACGCGTTCCCAGTCCCATTGATCTACATATAATGAGTGCAGGTTGCCTAATTCTTCATCTGAGCGTATGGCGTTCATATCTGTATAGATGCCATATCCGGGTTCAATATGATAGTCGGCAAGTGTTAACCTTTTCCATTTGGCAAGTGAGTGTACAACTTCGGCCTGTGCATCTTCCAGATCCTTGATAGGGAAGGATACCGGGCGTTCCACCCCGTTCAGGTCATCGTTGATTCCCATCCCTTTGAGTACGAAGAGAGGAGCGGTGACACGACGCAAGCGCAGTTCTGATGATAGATTCATCTGGAAGAACTCTTTTATCTGTTTGATGCCAAGTTCCGTCTGCTTCAGGTCAAGAAGAGGTTTGTAATTTTGAGGTTTTATAAGATAACTCATAGGTTTATTATATGTTAATTGTCGACAAAGATAGGAATAATATCTATAATATGTATTGGTTTTTGTCTAAAATAATGTCAATATGATAAAGGTTTCCTTGATGTAGGTTTCAAAATAACACATTTTTGGAGGCGTGGATAGAAAGAATGATGAAAAAATGTCTGAAAGATTAGGAAGATAAGAAGTTTTTATCTATTTTTGTCGTCGCAAATGCAACCCGGCTCTGTAGTTCAACGAATAGAATGTAGGTTTCCGGTACCTAAGATAAGGGTTTGATTCCCTTCGGAGCTACTTTAAAGCTGTGCTTTTTAATAAGGCACAGCTTTTGTTTTTATGTATAAAGCAAATGTTCTACTATTGTTCTACAGTTCACTTGCGTTATTCGTCTGCTTTTTTGTTTCCTTGTAAACCGTTGGTAAAGGTGGCCCATCCGTCACAAAGAGCTTGCATAGAAGGATACAGAGCATTTGCGCCGGCATCCAGTAATACTTTGTTATCCAGCGGGCCTGTATTGACTGCTATTGTGAAGATACCGGCTGCTACCCCTGCCTGTACGCCGAGTGGGGCATTTTCTATTACTACTGCTTCATTGGCATTGAAACCACCCTTTTCGAGAGCCATCAGATAGGGCTCAGGGTGTGGCTTACCGTGTTTTACGTCGAAAGCTGTTACCATCAACTCCGGGTGAAATGTGTTGGGGAAATTGTGCTCGAGGCGGTCCAGTAGTGATCGCTGGCCAGAACCGGTAACTACCATAGGAACTAACCCGGTTTCTTTTATTTTTTGCAATAACTCCCAAGCTCCCGGCATCGGTTCGGGTTCGGGGAATTTGTTGAACTCTTCACTCTTTTCGTGATAAATGTTTTCTATTTCATCCGGAGTGGCTTCCCGACCCAGTTGACGCTGGCTGACAATATTGATTGTTCCGGCTCCGGTACGACCTTCGTGCAGATAGGCTTCTTCGCGACTGAGGTTGAGCCCGTGGGCTTGCATTACTTTATGCCAGGCTTCTGCATGATAGGGCATGGAATTGAACAGAACGCCGTCCATGTCGAATAGTACGGCTTTTAAATGTATTTCTTTCTGAGACATATCTTTGATACCTATTGATTTTTTGTGCTACAAAGTTACGCTTTTTTTGCATATTCGGATATATTATGTATTTTTGTGGCATAATCAAGAGAACTACATAACATGAAAAAGCTACTTCTTGTATCATTACTATTACCGCTGTTAGTTTCGTGTTCTGGCTCGGCAGAGAGTCCTGTTATTGAAATAACGGGTTTTTTCATTGGAGATGATACTAAAGATTATAGTAAAGATATGGCTTCTATGCCTTCTTTGAAAGTCGGTGATGAAATGACGGTTTCATTGAGGCTGGATGGAAATGGCGAGGATCTGAATACATTTATAGTGAAAGAAGCAGCAGAACAGCTTGGTATAAAGGGCTTTGATTTACCGGGCGGAGTTTCTTCCGAATCGGATTTGTCGAAGCCGGAGAATGGCGTTATTACGTTTAAAGATGGGATACAATATACTGAATTAAAGGTAGAAGTATGTGTAAAGACTGTGGCCGATGCGGATGCCATATTGGCTTTTTATCTGTCTTCGAAGGCTGAATGTGAAAGTGCTCAAGAAAAGATTGAATTGAAAACGGAGACGAAAAAATAATCTCTGAGCCGTATATATAAATTGAAAGGGCGGAATTTTTAAAGTTCCGCCCTTTCAATTTATAGTATAAGCCTTTTATTATAATTTTGCTTGTATCGCTTTCGATTCTTCTTCGTATCCGGGTTTATTTAACAGAGCGAACATGTTCTTTTTGTATGCTTCTACACCCGGTTGATTAAATGGGTTCACACCCAGCAAATAGCCGCTGATGCCACAAGCTTTTTCGAAGAAGTAAAACAGTCCTCCGATGTTATATTCACTCAATTCGGGAAGAACAATACGCATGTTAGGTACACCACCATCTACGTGGGCCAATTGAGTACCAAGTTCGGCCATTTTATTCACTTCGTCTACACGTTTGCCTGCCAGAAAGTTTAGTCCATCCAGATTAGCTTCATCCGAAGGCACTTCCAGTTTGTGGTTTACTTTGTCTACAGAGATAACGGTTTCAAAGATAGTACGTTCGCCTTCCTGAATCCATTGTCCCATAGAGTGGAGGTCGGTAGAAAAATCTACGGCAGCCGGGAAGATACCTTTGTTTTCTTTACCTTCCGATTCTCCGTAAAGTTGTTTCCACCATTCGCCTATGTAATGTAGTTTGGGGTTGAAATTTACGAGTATTTCGATCTTTTTGCCGTTCTTGTACAGTTCGTTGCGCGTAGCAGCATAGAGGGCAGCGGGGTTCTCTGTAAACGGTACATTGAGCGCGCAGGTCTTTTCCATATCGGCAGCACCGGCTACCAGTTTTTCGATGTCGAATCCGGCCACTGCGATAGGTAGCAGACCTACCGGAGTCAGTACGGAGAAACGTCCGCCTACGTTGTCGGGGATGATAAATGATTTGTATCCTTCTTTATCGGCGGTGATGCGTGCCGCACCTTTCTGAGCATCCGTAACGGCTACAATCACTTTCTTTGCCATCTCTTTGCCGCGCTGGTCTTCGCACTGTTTTTTCAAAAGGCGGAAGGCAAGGGCAGTTTCAGTAGTAGTACCTGATTTGGAAATATTGATAACGCCGAATTTCTTATCTTTCAGGAATTCGGTAAGTTCATACAGATAGTCTTCACCGATATTGTGTCCGGCATAGATGATGACCGGTGCGGTTCTCTTGTCCTGTAACCATGTGAAGCTGTTTGACAATGCCTCGATAACTGCGCGGGCTCCAAGGTAGCTACCACCAATACCGGCTACGATCACTACTTCGCAATTGTCACGCAATACCTGTGCGGTAGCTTTCAGGTCGGCCAAATGTTCCGGGTTGATAGAAGAAGGCAAGTGTAGCCATCCCAGAAAATCATTTCCTTTACCAGTACCATTTTCCAGTGTTTCTTGTGCGGCTTTTACCTGGGCCTCGTAGGCAGAAACCTTTTCTTTGGAGATGAATCCCAAAGTCTTTTCAATGTTCAAACTAATCATAATGTATATGTTTTAAATATTCTTTTAGTAGTTAAGTAGTCAAGTACTATCTCCTACTTACTACTTGACTACTTACTACTTTTTTTCACCTAAATGAATCTGTCAGCAACTTGATCTCGATCATTGGCGATATACGTTCGTACAGAATGTTGTAGACTGCATCGAGTATCGGCATATTCACATGGTGGTGTTTATTGATCTCTTTGATACACTTCGTGCCATAATATCCCTCTGCTATCATCTCCATCTCTATCTGTGCGCTCTTCACCGAATATCCTTTACCGATCATGGAACCAAATGTACGATTACGGCTGAAATTGGAATATCCCGTTACCAGTAAATCTCCCAGATAAACAGATTCGTCTACGTTTCTGTTCAATGGGTGCACGGTGTCGAGAAAACGTCTCATTTCCTGTATGGCATTGGAGATAAGCACAGCCTGGAAGTTATCGCCATATTTTAATCCGCTGCAGATGCCGGCGGCGATGGCATATACGTTCTTTAGTACAGAGCTGTATTCGATACCTGATACATCGTCGCTGATGGAAGTCTTTATAAAATTACTTCCCAGTCTGCGGGCGAAGATGCGTGCTTTATCTGTGTCCGGACAGGCAATGGTCAGATAGGAAAGACGTTCCAAAGCTACTTCTTCAGCGTGGCAGGGACCTGCTAGCACTGCTATGTTTTCGGGTGGAACGCCATATTCTTTCGTGAAGTATTCCGATACGATGAGGTTATCGTCGGGTACAATTCCTTTGATAGCGGTAATAATGAACTTATCTCTTATGCGTGTTTTCAGCTTTTTGAGATGAGTTTTCAAATAAGGCGAGGGGGTGACAAAGACGAGTGTATCTGATTCCTTCACGATGTCATTGATGTTTGAACTGAAATTAATGCGTTTCATGTCAAACTTCACGCCAGTGAGGTAGGCCGGATTGTGTCCAAGTCGCTTAAAGTCGGCTATACGGTCGTCACGGCGCATATACCAATTAATAGAGTCCTCTTGTGCAAGGAACATCTTGGCTATGGCTGTGGCCCAGCTTCCGCCGCCCATTATCGCTATCTTACCGGGTAGTTTCATGTCTATGAAATTAGGTCAATTCTCCATTTAATTAAGTTTCTGTATCCACTCGGTGACATCGTTCACGGAAGGATTGGTCAATTCCAATTTATATTTCTTATTGATGCCGCAAATGTCTTGATGTAACTTCTGCGGATTTACCTCTTTCATCTCTTCTACCAGGTTGTATCCGGCTTTCTGGATAACCGGTACCCAGTCTTGAGGGATACCTAATTCGGTGTATTTGGAGTCCGGATCTTTTTTGATGATCTTTTCCGGGCGCATTTGCGGGAAGAACAACACTTCCTGAATGAAAGGTTTTCCTGTCATCAACATAGTCAAGCGGTCGATACCGATACCGATACCCGATGTCGGAGGCATGCCATATTGCAAAGCTTTGAGGAAGTCCTGATCGATGAACATAGCTTCGTCATCGCCTTTTTCGCTTAGTTGTAGTTGGTCTTTGAAGCGTTCTTCCTGATCAATCGGGTCATTCAGCTCGCTGTATGCATTGGCCAGTTCCTTGCCGTTTACCATAAGTTCGAAGCGTTCGGTCAATCCGGGCTTGCTGCGGTGCATTTTGGTCAATGGGCTCATCTCTACCGGATAGTCGGTGATGAAAGTGGGCTGGATGAATGTTCCTTCACAGAATTCGCCAAAGATTTCGTCTATCAGCTTGCCTTTCCCCATTGTATCGTCGATTTCCATATTCAGTTCCTTGCATATCTGGCGGATTTCGTCTTCGCTCTTTTCGTTGAGGTCGTATCCGGTTTTTTCTTTGATCGCATCCAGAATGGGCAAGCGGCGATACGGAGCTTTGAAACTGATTGTTTTGCCGTCGATGGTGGTTTCGGGGCTTCCGTTTACTGCAACGCAAATACGTTCCAGTAAGTTTTCGGTGAAACTCATCATCCAGTTGTAGTCTTTATATTGTACGTACAACTCTATGCAGGTGAACTCAGGATTATGGTTTTTGTCCATACCTTCGTTACGGAAGTTTTTCCCGATTTCATACACACCCTCGAATCCGCCTACGATCAGTCGCTTCAGATAAAGTTCGGTAGCGATGCGCAGGTAGAGGTCCATGTCCAGGGAGTTATGGTGAGTGATGAAAGGACGGGCACTTGCTCCACCGGGGATCGATTGTAGAGTCGGAGTTTCTACTTCGGTATATCCGGCTTCGTCCAGTATGGCACGCATGGTTCTGATAATAGTGGCACGCTTCAGGAATGTTTCTTTTACACCGTCGTTCACAATCAGGTCTACATAGCGTTGGCGATAGCGCAGTTCGGGATCTTCAAAAGAGTCGTACGCCACACCATCTTTGTATTTTACGATAGGTAGCGGTTTGATGGACTTGGCCAGTACAGTCAGTTTTTTGGCATGGATACTGATTTCGCCCATTTGTGTACGAAATACAAAACCTTCGATTCCGATAAAGTCACCTAAGTCGAGCAGGCGTTTGAATACAGTATTGTACATCTCTTTATCTTCTCCCGGACAGAGGTCGTCACGGGTGATGTACACCTGTATACGTCCTTTGGAGTCCTGCAATTCAATGAAAGATGCTTTGCCCATAACGCGGCGACTCATCATACGTCCGGCTATGGAGACCATGCGGGGTTCGTCTTCGTCTTTGAATTCCTGTTTTATATCGGTAGAGAAAGCATTGGTTACATACTCTGCTGCGGGATAAGGCTCAATGCCCATCGCACGAAGCTCATTCAGACTGTTGCGTCGGATGATTTCCTGTTCACTTAGTTCTAATAGGTTCATTTCGTTACGTATTAACTCGATATTTGGTGGCAAAAATACGAAACATTTTTAATATTACGGCATGAACCGGCTGCTAATTTGCCCGAGGGGGGGGAGGAGGG
>DXWV01000022.1:38601-85842 GCA_019416685.1 Bacteroides sp. | reverse complement strand
GGGGACACAAGGATTTTCAGTCCTTTGCTCTACCAACTGAGCTATGGCACCTTTTTGTTTGCGGGTGCAAAGATAGGTATATTTTTTAATACTGCAATAACTTCAAGAAAAAAATGCCGTTTTTTTACACTTCTGATTATTTTGTTTTATGTTACTGCAAATAAATATCCTGCAAAATGAAAAAGGATTGAGAATTTTTATATTTTTACGCTTAAATAAGACAAGATAGATTGAAACAGAACAGTACAAACAATATTATGCTAATACCTTATATTACTACCGGATTTATTTTGATATACAGTATTTTTATTACCGTCAGATATCAGCAGGCCCGAAAGAGGGCTCATTGGACGGAAAGAGAGAATGATAAAGAACGACAGAAAGAAGATTTGATTTTTCGGAATGTGAATGCATATCTTTTGTTGATAGGTAAGGATTTCATAGTGCAGAAGACGAATTATTATTCACTGAATGGTATTGAAGAAGATAAAACTATAAAGCGGGTGGGAGACTTGCTTCACTGTAAGAATGCAGTGGAATCGGGGGAATGTGGCACTCATGCATGTTGTAAAGTTTGTGGAGTGCGGGTTGCTATTGGCAGAGCTTTTTATAAGGGAGAGAACTTTGAACGCTTTGAGGCAGCTATGCAGATAGTCAATCAGAACAATAGGCAGATTACTCCATGTGACGTACATGTATCCGGAAATTATTTGAATACAAATGATGAAGAACTAATGTTACTGACTGTTTATGATATCAGTGAACTTAGGAATACGCAGCGACTGTTGCAGCTTGAGCAGGAGAATTCGCGCTCATGTGATAAGTTAAAGAACGCATTTATAGCCAATATGAGCCATGAAATTCGTACACCCATGAATGCTATTGTAGGTTTTTCCAGTTTACTGGCTACAGCATCAAGCGAGGAAGAAAAGAATATGTATACCGAGATCATTAATCAGAATAGTGACCGCTTGTTACAGCTGATTTCCGATATTCTTGACCTTTCTCAGATTGAAGCCGGGAGTTTTGATTTTCATTATTCGGAATTTAATGCTAATGATCTGTTGAGGGAATTATATGCTTTATTTAATATCCGGCTATCAGAGAAGCCCGAAGTTACGTTGGTGTGTGAGGCTGATCTGACAGAGCTGACCGTGTATTCAGAGCGGCAACGCATTATGCAGGTATTTATGAATTTGTTGACGAATGCAATGAAGTTTACACAGAAGGGAGAAATTTGTTTCGGTTGTCGGGTGAGAAATGGACAAGAACTGTATTGCTACGTACGGGATTCCGGGATTGGGATCTCTTCTGAAGAACAGAGTAAGATATTCAGCCGTTTTACAAAGCTGGACCGTGAAGTACCCGGAACCGGATTAGGATTGACGCTTTCAAAGACTGTAGTAGAGAAGTTGGGAGGAAAGATAGGGGTCCGCTCACAACAGGGTAAAGGCTCTACTTTCTGGTTTGTTTTGCCACTGGTTTCAGAGTCTTGAATTTGGTAACGCTTGCTTCTTCTTTCACTTTCAGAGGATGCAGGTGTTAGGCTAAATCCTTCGTATCGTATATTATAATCAAAAGTATAGAGTGTCGTAATGCAATGATGTACGAGATGTACATCTCGTGCTGCACGACATGTGCATCTCGTATTGTACGACATGTGCATCTCGTACTGTATGACATGTACATCTCGTGCAATGAGTCTCACCGAAATACGGAAGGTATCCCGGAACAGAAGGTAACTTTTCTGCTTATTTATAATGAATGAGGGATATACCGGAAATAATTCCCGGCATATCCCTCATTCATTATACAAATATCTTTTTAAGTTTTAGGAGTACTTCCATTATTTGCAGCAGTGCCGGAAGTCGATGGTGTCGGCGTTGTTGTACCAGCTGCTGGAGCAGGTTTAACTGTTGCGGCAGTTGTAGCTGTTGCTGCTACTTCCGGTTTAGTTTGTTCTTCCCAGTGGAAAGGCTCGAAGCTGGTATTCGGGTCAACCCATGACGGCTTCTTTGAGGCATAGATAATGAACGGGGCTACAACAACGATGATTGCACCTACAATAAGAACAGTGAACCATACGGTATTGCTACCTGTAGAAATCTGGCTGGGAGGGATAAAGCTCAATATAAATGCGAGCAATGAACCACAGAAACCAAGACCACCAACAAACCACATCAAGCCATTTCCTTTCTTACCGATGCGGAACGGACGGTTGGCCTTCTTCATGTTGTAACGCAGATAGATAGCGCCAGAGAACATAAGCAGATACATGACCAGATAAAGTATAACTGTCAGCTGAGACAGAATCTGGTAGAAGCTCTGTACGGAAGGCATAACAACGAAGAGGAGACTCAATACGGTTACAGCGATACCTTGTACGAACAGGATGTTTTTCTGTACACCCATCTTATTGGTCTTTTGGAAGAAAGGAGGCATATAGCCGGCCTTACCTACGGCAAAGATACCTTTTGACGGACCGGCAACCCAAGTCAGTACACCTGCGAGTACACCAAATGCCAATGCAATAGCGATGATTGGTGATAACCAGGAAGCATGAATATATCTGAAGTAATTATCGAAGCCTACCAGTAAGCTTTGTGTCAGGCTGATATCCTTGGCCGGGATGATAACACCCAGTGCAAAAGTACCTAATACGAAAATCAGTACTGTAATCAATGCACCGATAAATACGGCTTTCGGATAATTCTTAGATGGGTTTTCCACATCTTTTACGTGGATACCACCCATTTCCATACCGGCATAAAAGAGGAAGATACTTGCTGCGAGCACTACGTTGTCAAATTTAGTAAAATCGGGGAAGAAACTACTGTGGAAATCGAGGTTGGATACTCCACCGGTTGCCAGATAAACAATACCCAGAATAATTAATAGGGCTGCCGGGATGATAGTTCCAACCATACCGCCAACTTTGGCAACTTTACCTACCCATCCCATACCTTTGAGGGATATGAAGGTAGCAAGCCAATAAATGATAAGCACAACGGCCAGTGTGTAGTACTTGTTGTTTGCCAGTGACATGTCGTGGGTATCGTTCATTCCGATGAAAGCGATAGAAACGGCACCGAATGTCAAAACGGTAGGATACCAGATTGTACTTTCAATCCATTGTACCCAAATGGCCAGGAAACCAAATTTCTTGCCGTATGCCTCGCCTACCCAGCGGAATACACCACCTTGTTTATCCTGAAACATGGCAGCCAATTCGGCTGCAACGAGTGAGGTCGGGATTAAAAAAACGATGGCTGCGAAAAGATAGTAAAAGGCCGAGCTCATACCATATACGGCCTCGGCAGGAAGTCCACGCAGAGAGACGACTGCCGTTACATTCATAATAGCCAGGGTAAATACCCCCAGTTTTGCTACTTGTTTAATATTTGCCATAAGTTAAGGTTTTATAAGTGAAAAATATTTTTAAGTCTGTTTTATAACAACATTTAGGGAGAGATGTTTTCGGAGAAGACTGTCAAACTTGGTTAATTAACATACGCAAGCGAGTAAACAAAGATTGTACTTGTGTTGTTTCCTATACTTGTATAATAAAGATGTATAATCACCTAAGAAAAATAGCATTTATATGAAAACAGCTCTTTCCGATTTTGCACTGCGAAGAAGGGGGATATATGGCATTTTGCATGTCATTATACTATTGTTATCTCTTTTTCTGGTCATCAGTATCTCTGTGGATACGTTCAAAGGTATCCCTTTTTATACCCAGTCACTGTATATGAAGGTACAGTTGTGGATATGTATTTTGTTTCTGTTCGATTTTATTCTCGAACTTTTTCTCGCCAAAGATAAATTGCGTTATTTTAGTACCCATTTTCTCTTCTTGCTGGTAGCTATTCCTTATCAGAATATCATAGCTTATATGGGATGGACCTTCTCACCCGAGATTACTTATATGCTTCGTTTTATTCCTTTGGTGCGTGGCGGATATGCAATGGCAATTGTTGTGGGATGGCTGACTTATAATAAAGCATCCAGTCTTTTTGTCTCTTATCTGACGATGTTGTTGGCTACAGTCTACTTTTCCAGTCTTGCCTTTTTTGTAATGGAGCATAAAGTAAATCCATTGGTTACGGGATATGGCGATGCACTCTGGTGGGCATTTATGGATGTGACGACGGTAGGTTCTAATATTATAGCTGTGACTGTTACCGGACGGGTGCTTTCGGTGTTATTGGCAGCATTGGGCATGATGATGTTTCCTATATTCACTGTATACGTCACCAGTCTCATCCAGAAGAAGAATAAAGAGAAGGATGAGTACTATCAACAGATGGAAGATAATGGAAAGGCAGTAACTACACCGCAACCGGTTGAATCTGATAGTATGGCTAAAGCCTGAAAAGTTATTCTTTTCAAAGAAAAGGGGTTACTGCCCATACAAGCAGTAACCCCTACAAAAAAAGGACAGAATTTTTATTCAACTACAGTAACTTGCTCGCCGTTGAACACATTCAACCCCAGCTTATTCATTATATATTTGATGGCCAATTGTGCTTTTACAGAATTACCCGAACCATCTAGAGGAGGAGCAAAAGCTGAAATACCCATTACGCCTGGGAATACGCCCATTACACCACCACCTACACCGGTCTTTGCAGGAATACCGGAAGTATACATCCAGTCGCCCGTATGTTCGTAGAAACCTACGGAAGCAATCATAGAGGTAATCTTCGGAGTCAGACTGGCATCGAGTACTTGTTTTTTAGTCACAGGATTCACACCATTGTTGGCTACCGTACCGGCAGCAACAGACAGCATTTCTGCTGTAACTCCCAGTGAACACTGGCGTGTATACAGGTCGAGTGACAGTTCGGGATCATCATAGATACGGTTGTAATTCTTCAATAACCATGCAATAGAGCGATTGTTGAAGTTCGTTGCAGATTCGGATTTGTACAATTCGTCAATTAATTGGGGAGCCGAACCACAAAGGTCTGTTATATTCTCCACAATTGCATTCCACTTCTGGGTAGCATCACCCACCGGCTGTACCATGGAGCAGGCGGAAATAGCTCCGGCGTTTACCAACGGCGTAGAGGGGTGGTCGTTTTCCAGAAGGATGGCGATGATGGAATTGAATGGTAGTCCGGTTGCATCAGCACCAATCATGTCCAACACTTTCTGAGCTCCGTATTGACGAAGAATCAGAATGGCAGTGTGAACTTTGGATACCGATTCGATACCGAAGCGGTAATTGTAATCACCTACGGTAATCTTTTGACCATTCAGTAGGCAGATGCTGATACCGAACAGATTCTTGTCGATATTAGCAAGATAAGGAATATAATCAGCATTTTTCCCGTCTGTATTTCCTTTCACCTGCTCGTAGGCTTGCTGTACCACTTCTTTTATTTGGGATATAGAAATCTTATTCATATAATAAAAAGCTTTTAGATTTACGATTAGACAATTTACGATTTACGATTGGGAAATCTTTTGAGTCCTTTCAATCGTCTAATCGTCAATTGTCTAATCGTAAATAAATTTGTTATTTGCCTTGTGGCTTACCGGTATGGTTGAATACCTTTGTTACTACCGGCAGGTTTTTGTCTTGAGCAATACGGGTAGTAGTAGGATATTCCAGTTTCTCCAGTTCAGTGATTGCATTTTTGATATCACCCAGCAACATATCGGCCATGTCGCGACTGAATCCCTGACGGACAACGATACGCATGACGACGTAATTTTCTAACTTGGTAGGCAATGTGTATGCCGGAACCATCCAGCCGCTTTGAGCCAGTTTGTCCTGCAGGTCATACAGTGTCCATTTAGCATCCTTTGCATATTCCGGTTTCATGTACCAGATGAACAATGGGTTCACTACATCTTTTGCATAGTTTACGAACGGCATCATCTTGGCAATTTCACTATGGAGATATTTAGCAATAGTCAATGAATTGTATTGTACTTCTTTGTATCCCTGGAATCCCAAGCGGATAAACTGATAGTATTGTCCCAGAATCTGAGCAGCAGGACGGGAGAAGTTCAGACCTACCTGTGTGATATTTGCACCTAAATAATTTACGCTGAATGACATTTCTTCGGGGAGATATTCTTTGCCTTTCCAGCAAACCCAACCCAAACCGGGATAAACCAATCCGAATTTATGACCGGAAGTACTGATAGAAAGTACCCATTTCAAACGGAAGTCCCATTTTACTTCGGGATACAGGAATGGAAGGATAAAACCACCACTGGCAGCATCTACGTGGATAGGAATGTCGTATCCGGTCTTGGCATTGTAAGCATCGAGTGCTTTGTCGAGAGCCTCTACGTCGTCATTCAGTCCAGTCCATGTAACGCCTTGAATAGGGACGATACAGATTGTGTTCTCGTCACACATTTTCAGTGCTTCTTCCGGATCGAGGGTTGTTTTTTCCAGTGTTAAAGGTACTTCACGCATTTCAATCTGCCACAGTTGGGCGAATTTTTCCCATACTACCTGGAATCCGGTTGAGATAACGAAGTTTGGCTTGTCTACCGGTTTGCCTTGTGCCTGACGTTTTTTACGCCAACGCAACCAAGCTGCAACACCACCAAGCATACAAGCTTCAGAAGAACCGATAGCCAGCGCACCTGTTTTCCAGTCGTCTTTTTCAGGAGTGTTCCACAAGTTGGCCATGATGTTGATACATTTTCCGTTCATGACAGCAATACGCGGATATTCTGTTTCATCAATATAGTTGATGTTGATTGCTTCGTTCATCAGTTTAGTGGCATACTCATCCATATAAGTGGTGACGAAAGTAGCCAAATTCAACCGAGGTTGAGTCTGTGCAAATGTTTCATCTTTTACCATCTGGTAGGCAATCTCAGGGGTTGTTGGACCATCAGGGATTTTTTCTACCGGAGAGGGTTGCAACATTCTGTTTGAACCAAATACATCGGTCTTGGCATCACCTTTTCTGAAATTTAAATCTTCCATTTTGCTATTGTTTTTAGTTAGGTTTAGGCGATGGGGAGTTTCCCCGTCGAATTTTCCACAACAACAGTACGGGGATTTTAAAGTTTAGCCATTTTACATTATTTTGCGTTTATTGTACTTCCCGGTGCGGGAAGCACAAGCACTGAACTTTCTGGGGAGATGCATTGTTGTTGTCAAATCTAAACCCCAAATATTAAAATCAATATGAGAATACAAACAGGACGGGGCACCATTCCCCTCATTACCCTTATCGGCATTTGGTCTATATCTGCCCTTAATGCTTTACCTGGCTTGGCAGTTAGCCCTATCCTTGGAAAATTGTCTGTCATTTTTCCTCATTCTACGGAGCTTGACGTCCAGATGCTTTCATCTTTGCCTTCTCTGCTGATAATTCCTTTTATTATTCTGGCGGGAAAGCTGACGGAACGAGTGAACTTTATTCGTTTGCTGCAAGTGGGACTTGCTGTTTTTGCTCTGAGTGGCATTCTTTATCTGTTGGCCAGTGAGATGTGGCAACTTATCGCTATCAGTGCTATGCTTGGGGTAGGCTCGGGAATGATTATCCCCCTTAGTACAGGACTTATTTCTAAATATTTCACAGGTCCTTACCGGGTGAAACAGTTCGGACTTAGTTCTGCTATCACGAATTTTACGTTAGTGGTGGCTACAGCTGTCACCGGATATCTGGCAGAGGTGAACTGGCATTTACCATTCGTGGTTTACCTGCTTCCATTGGCTTCGCTGGTATTATCCGTTTATCTCAAACGTAGTATGATTAGTGAAGAAGGGGCTGCTTCGATAACCAATGCAGAAGAAAAGGAGGCCGATACGCCTGTTGATCCTGAGATAGCAAAGTATAAGCGAGGGGTAAATGTGAAATATCTTTTGCAGGTAATGCTGTTTTATGGACTTGCCACTTATCTGGCACTTATTGTTACTTTTAATCTTCCTTTCCTGATGGAGGAATATCATTTTTCAAGTGGCAATTCCGGTATTATGATTTCGCTGTTCTTCCTGGCTATTATGGCTCCGGGTTTCTTTTTGAATCAGATAGTGGGACTTTTTCGGGAGAAAACGAAATTTTACAGTTTATTGTGTATCGCCATTGGGCTGGCACTTATCTGGTTGTCGCCCAAAGAGTGGGTGATAGCTCCGGGATGTATTCTTGTGGGGTTAGGATATGGGGTGATACAACCAGTTATATATGATAAAACCACTCATACGGCTATTCCAAAGAAAGCAACGCTGGCACTGGCTTTTGTGATGATGATGAATTATCTGGCAATTTTGCTTTGTCCGTTTATTATAGATTTCTTTCAGTCAACGGTATTCCATATTAAATCTCAGCAGTTTGCGTTTGTATTCAATCTTGTTATTACGATTGTAGCACTGATATGGGCATATCGTAAGCGGAATACGTTCTTGTTTGATGATGGTTTGAAATAGATTCATTATTGATCCGTAACGAACATCGCTTGCCGAACCTTTCCGTGCGGGAAGCACCAAAATAATAAATATGAAGAATAAGCAATTGGAAGCCAATCTCTATATGGCTATATCGAAAGTATTCAGCGGACTAAATATGAATGCTCTCAAGTTTCTGCTTCCTCTATGGATGAGCCCGCTTACCGGAGCTACGATTCGCTGCACCTTTGCAGCTGTCGCTTTCTGGATCATCGGTTGGTTTGCCCCATCCGAAGGAAAGACCTCCCGTAAGGACAAATGGTTATTATTTCTGCTGGGAGCAATAGGTCTTTATGGTTTTATGTTTCTTTACTTGATCGGGCTGAGTAAAACGACCCCTGTTTCAAGTTCTATTTTTACGAGCCTTCAGCCCATCTGGGTATTTCTCATTATGATTTTCTTTTATCACGAGAAGGCAACCGGTTCGAAAATAGTAGGTATATCCATTGCCCTTGCCGGTGCATTGGTCTGTATCCTCACCCAACGGAGTGATGATCTTGCTTCGGATGCTTTTGTCGGCAATATGTTGTGTCTGTTCAGTTCGGTGGTTTATGCTGTTTATCTGGTGATGAGTAAGCGTATTCTTTCTGCCGTAGGTCCTATTACGATGTTGAAGTATACTTTTAGCGGTTCGGCTGTCTCCGGTCTTATTGTGTCAATGATTACCGGATTCGATGCTCCTGTATTTTCATTGCCCTTCCATTGGTTACCGTTTGCCGTACTGATGTTTGTGCTTATATTCCCTACCACGATTAGTTACATGCTGTTACCTGTCGGATTGAAATATCTGAAAACAACAGTGGTTGCCATTTATGGTTATTTAATATTGATTGTGGCTACTATCACTTCTTTGATTTTGGGACAAGACCGTTTTAGCTGGACTCAGACTTTTGCAATTCTTTTTATCTGTGTTGGAGTTTATCTGGTAGAGGTTGCCGAAAGCAAAGATAAAAGTACACCTATGTCTGCATCGGTACATAAGTAGTAAATGAGGTGTAATTAGAGTACGCGTAGCCTGTATGAAGTAAAGATATATCTTCCATGCAGACTACGCCTTTGCTATATACAGACATTGTTCTTATGTACAGAAACAATGGTTTCAGGGGGCTCTGAAAGACCTATTGTTTCCAGTTTCCTCTTTTTAAATAATACAAGGCTAATCCCAAAAGCAATATAACATACAATTGCTCTGCTGTCCAGTAAACAACTAACGGTAACTCGCAGGAAGATAACCCGTACAGATATCCCAGATAAATGATAATTGTTATTATTTGAAAAATAAAAGCAGTTTTGGTTTTTCCCGTTCCAATGATCGCATTGCAATAGGTATAGGCTGGTGTCGCGAGAAAATAGGTAGACAGCATCACCAAAAAAGGATACAATGCGGTTTCAGCTACCTCTTTGCTATTTGTATAAATTCCCAGAATCTGATTGGACAGTAGTACTGCTGCCAGTATGAAAGGGGATCCTATGGCATAGCTCAACTTTACTGTTTTCCAGCATACCGGCATTACATTTTCTGGCTGTCCTGCTCCGATCAGATTGCTGACCAGCGAGATTCCGGTGGTAGCAAATGAATTGACGATGACGAATAACATCACTGATACACTTCTTACTATATTCCCTGCCGCGAGTTGTTTTTCTCCTAAATGCTCTATGGCTATAAAAAATAGAAACCACGGAGCTATACAGAAGAATGACCGTACCATCGTCCAGCTTGAAAGTTGGAATAATTGTTTGAGTAACGCGAAGTTGAACGAACATTTCCAACCATATCTCTTTTTATCTACCTTAAAGTGTGTATACACTACCAGATAAATCAGCGCTACTACTTCTGCCAACGATGAGGCTATGGCAGCTCCCGCTATTCCAAGACGTGGCAAGCCACCTACGCCAAAGATAAGCAGATAGTTGAGCAGCGCGTTCGTCGTCACTAACAGAATAGAATTGACAGTCAGTACTTTTGTTTTTGTTATCCCGACATAGAATGCCTTGTATGCCAATATAGGAAATACAAATAAAAAACTGTAATCCCGCCAGTTTATGTATTGAATAACGGCCAGATAAATTTGATCTGACGAAATCACTGTTCGTAGCAGTGCCGGAGAAAAGAGTTTGGATAATGTGAATGTCAGTATCGATAGTATGGTTAGAAAAAACATTCCCTGCCAGAATGTTTGCCCTGTTTTCTGGAGATTCCCTTCTCCGTTTCTTCGGGCAATCATTACTTGCAGTCCCAGACTGAAGCCGAAGCCGAGCATATAGATTGCGATGTAATACATTCCTGCCAGTGCCGAGGCACCCAATTCGACTTCGCCCACATGGCCCAGGAAAATAGTGTCGGTAAGATTGATGAGTTGTTCCATCAGTAGGCTCATCATCACAGGAAAGTTGATGAGCCAGATTTGTTTATAAGTAAAATTCATGATTAAATTGCAAATAACACGTTAGGAGGATGACTGAAAAGTCATCCTCACGGAATGAATAAATAACTCTCTATTATTGCATCCGAAGCGTAGCTATCTGCAAATTTGCCATTTCATGAGTTAAACAAACAGATATTTCTTAAATTAATGATGTGGCAAAGATAGCAAAAAACTCATTTCCCGGTATACAATCCGATGCGGTTTCCTTCACAGTCGGCAAAAACGGCAAACCAGCCTCGTCCTTCGGCTTCGATTTTTGTTTTTGGGATGATTATTTTCCCACCGTTACGTGTGATTGCAGTTGTCATAAGCTCTATATTTTCACAATTGAAGTGAATCAGAACCCCGTGTTCCGAGGGATTGAATCCTTCTGCATAAGAAATCGCTCCCACACTCTGCTCTTTACCTTCTTCAACAAAGAATGCCATCTTTTCTGTTTCACACTCTGCTACCGGCATCTTGATGCCAAAGATTGTTTCGTAGAACTTTACCGCCCGGTTGAAGTCGCTTGACGGAATCTCAAAAAATGAAATCAACTTACTCATAGTCTTCTGTTTTTTAATGATTAATTAATTTGCTTTGTAAAGACACTGCAAAAGTAGGAACGGCAGTCGGCGTATGATAGGAAAAAAAGGACATTCTATCTTTTAGAGTGTAGAGAAGTAATCGGAGTAAGGTGCACAAAGTGCCAGATACTCTCCCGGCGTATAGCCGGAAAAAGCTTTAAATTCTTTAATAAGATGGGATTGGTCATAATATCCGCATTCATAGGCCAGTTGGGCAAAATTGATGTCCGGCTGTGTTTGCAATGTGTACAAAGCCCGTTGTAAACGGACAATACGGATAAACTCTTTGGGTGTAGTGCCTACATATTCATGGAAGACCCTGTTAAACTGCTTATCACTGAGGCAAGCCGTTTGTGCCAAGTTGTGAATTGTAGGTTGAGGATGCAGATTTATTTTTTGTATAGTAGCTCCGATTCTTTTCACATTACATTCCGAGGAGGAGTAGAAACGTCGGAGTAGAAAATGCTCTATTAATTTTATGCATTGTACATCATCCGGTGTGTCCGTGATTTGCTTTGCCAAGTCGGTCAGTGCGATATCTCCGATGTCTTCTATTGAAACATTCACTCCATATGCTTCTCTGACAGGTAACCGGAAAAAAAGTTTAGGGGCATATGGCTGAAATACAACGGTAATCATATTAATATTCCCGGTAGAAGCTACATCGGTATAAGTCTTGGATTGTCCGCAGATGAAAGCTTGTGGCTGTAGTTGCCGGGTGGTAGGCGAAAACAGTTGTTTACCCCGGTGGAAAGTTAAATGAACGCACCCGACAGGAATGGTTCGTTCCGTGACGGGTGCGGAGATATCAATCCGTAATATCCAGTAATACTTGATAAACGGAGTTAGTGCGGCACAAGGCTTAATGAGGCTGAATGTTTCCATACTGTGAGCAAAGATATTTTTTTAATGCAGAACGTGCAAAAATACTTCTTTGCTTTTTCTTCTGATTGTAAAAAAGAGACATTCAATCCTTTTGAGAAAATAAGCCTACTTGATATTAGGGTTCAGGCTGTGCCAGTCTTTTATTGCCGGGATAATGCCCATTTCAATTACTTCATCACGCAATTTGCACAGATGTTTGTAACTGTTTTCCAGCTCTTGCTGCTCTGTAGGTGTTCCCTGTACTTCTTTGTAGCTAACGCCATCTTTCGTGATAGATGTTTCCATTGCCATCATAATGTGGTTGAACTTTCCGTTGGATACATAAGTTCCGGCTGGCCAACGGAAGGGTTGTCCTCCCATAGCTGCCGCAATCATTTCAATAGAAAGATAGGCCGGGCTTTGGAAAGAAGAACGTCCGCGCAGGTCGATAATGTGCTTGCCACCCTGAATCACACGTTGCTTGATAGCATCCCATTCTGTTTGGGGGAGCCGGGTAGTGCCAATCCAGTTGGTCAATGTATCACCATCTACAGTAGTAGTGGATGCAAATACTGCCATTTGTTCGCCATGACCACCGTATGTACGGCAATTCTGTATCTTGGAAGCAGGTATTTTGAAGAACTTTACCAATTCGTTTTGCAGACGGGTACTATCCAGTGCTGCAAGTGTAGATACCTGTGAGGGTTTCAGACCGGAATAAAGTAATGTGATTAGTCCTGTAATATCTGCCGGGTTGAACACTACTACCACATGTTTTACATTGGGGCAGTATTGACGGATATCTTTACCGAATTGGGCAGCAATCTCTGCATTTCCCTTTAAAAGATCTTCACGTGTCATGCCTGCTTTACGGGCAGCACCACCGGATGAAACGATATAAGCGGCTTCCGTCAATGCCTCCTTGATATCGGAAGTATAGGTGAGATTGACATTTTCAAATCCACAGTGATATAACTCTTCGGCTACACCTTCCAGTGCGGGAGCATACGGGTCATACAGGCAGATGTTAGGAGTCAGTTTCATCATCATGGCAGTTTGGGCCATATTTGAGCCAATCATTCCGGCGGCTCCTACAATTGTTAATTTCTCGTTGGTTAAGAATTCCATAATCTTATATCTTTTTATAAATGAATAGGCTGTTTCTAAGTTGACGTTACAAAGATAACGACTTAATCGCCAGAATGTTCATTGAAAAAAGTTCTGGCTGATAATGAAAAGTTATATCGAAGAAAGGGATATCGTTTAAATAAACTATCTTTGCGAAAAATAGTAGTTAGAAGTTAGTAGCTGGTAGCTTGAATCCTTTCGGTGCAACAATGCCGGATATACTGCAGGTTCTAACTGTTAACTACTAAATTCTAATTACTAAAATATTATGAGCATTGAATTAGGAAAATTCAACCGGCTTGAGGTTGTGAAAGAAGTTGATTTTGGTATGTATCTGGATGGTGGTGACGAAGGAGAAATTCTGTTGCCTACTCGTTATGTACCCGAAAACTGTCAAATAGGAGATGTACTGAATGTATTTCTCTATCTTGATAATGAAGAAAGGCTGATTGCTACCACATTGACTCCACTGGTACAAGTGGGAGAGTTTGCTTGTCTGGAAGTGGCATGGATTAATCAGTTTGGTGCATTCCTCAATTGGGGATTGATGAAAGACTTGTTTGTGCCTTTCAGTGAGCAGAAGATGAAAATGCAGGTAGGCAATAAATATATTATTCATGCCCATCTCGATGATGAAAGTTATCGTATTGTAGCTTCCGCAAAGGTAGATCGTTATCTTTCCAAAGAAAAAGCAGCGTACCAGCCTGGAGAAGAAGTTAATATTCTTATTTGGCAAAAAACAGATCTTGGTTTTAAAGCCATTATAGAGAATCAATTTGGTGGTTTACTTTACGATAGCGAAATATTTCAGCCTTTGAAAACAGGAATGGAACTAAAGGCTTATGTGAAACAGGTTCGCGAGGACGGGAAAATAGATTTGATACTTCAGAAACCGGGATTCGCGAAAGTAGATGATTTCTCACAAACATTGTTTCAATATATAAAGGATAAAGGAGGTAGGATTTCGTTGACGGATAAAAGCCCTGCAGAGGATATTTACGAAACCTTTGAAGTGAGTAAGAAGACTTTCAAAAAAGCTGTAGGCGACTTATATAAGAAACGTCTGATCACTTTGGAGAAAGATGAAATCCGGTTGGCATAATCCTAATCATGATAGGGGAATCCCTATGCATGAATATAGATAATCATTAGGGTGGGGAGTTTCCTCACCCTATTTTTGTGGTACAAGAAAACACAAAAGTTGAATTACTTAAATATATAGGGTATGAAAAAGATACATATTTTATTGATATTATTGGTTCTGATATTGAGTGCAGGCTGTAGTTCTATGAATAAGATTATGCAGGTACAGGAGGGAATGAGCAGGCAGGAAATCGCCAAAATTTTTGGAACACCGGATGATCGTCGCTTTGAGAGAGGGATAGAAGAATGGGAGTATCGCACTTTGCAGGTGGTTACGGGAGAGGTGAAAGTCACTGTGATTACGTTTGATGAAGGAAGAGTATCGGGTATGAATACATTTACTACAGGAGTGTATCAACATCCCGCACCGGCGCCCTGTATACATTAAAATGAATCGTTTCTCAGAAAAAAGTTTCACTTAAACTGTATAGGTTATGAAAAAGATACATACTTTTGGCATTCTATTGATGATTATTCTGTTTGGCAGTTGTATAACCGCCCGGGTTGGCTTTACAAACGAGCAGTTGCTGAGTGTCCGTAAGGGAATGACATTGGAACAGGTTACGGATGTTCTTGGCTCGCCGGCTTATAGAAGCTTTGATGATAAAGGTGAAGAGTGGGAGTTTCGTACGATGGTGCTCAGTGGTTGGTCGGTAGTTACGGTACGCTTTGTAGACGGGAAGGTGACAGAAATGAAGTCTTATCTGGAGAAAGATAGAGATTGCCATGACAGAACAGATGTAACTAAAAAAGAAAAGATATGATACGCAAATTAATACTTGGTTTTTGTTTGCTGCTGGCAGTGGTTTCGGCAAACGCTTTTTCTCTGAATGGCATTTCTATTGAAAGTCCGCGAGAACAGGTGGTAGTGTTTATTGATGGGCAGCAGGTATGCAGACCTACATTTAGCTGCTTTGTAGCCAACCTGGATGGCGGTAGTTACCGTGTACAGGTATATGCTGTCCGTCGTGGAGAACAGTTTAACAGAGAAAACTTATTGCTGGATGAACGTGTTTATTGTTCGAGCATGAGAGTGAAAGAGATTGTTATTGAAGGTTCAAATTATCCGGGGCATAAGCCAGATCGACCTGGGCATAGGCCGGACGATTTTAATCGATGGGAACCGGTAATGAGTGATAGCTCTTTTGAGCAGTTTATAAATTCATTGAGAAATCAACCTTTTGAATCCGACCGCAATGCTTTACTCGACAATGCCTTAATGAGTTCTTATTTTACTACCGATCAGTGTATCCGGTTATTGGAGTTTTGTAAATTTGATAGCGAAAGGAAGCCATTCCTTAAAAAGATATATCCAAGGATTACTGATAAGGCAAACTTCTTTCGGGCGCTGGATAAGCTGAACTTCAGTTCGGACAAAAATGAAGTGAATGACTTTATAAAGAAGTATCACGAAAGTAATTAACCCCAAAACATACCGATTATGAAACGATTGATTTTAATACTATTTGCCATCGGGATAACTGCTATGAGCAGTATGAGTATGGCAGCTATGAGCAATAGCAGGGTGCGCAAAGAGACGCGTTTCTTGACTGATAAGATGGCATATGAACTGAATCTGAACACACAGCAGTATAATGACGTTTATGAAATCAACTTTGATTTTATCTACTCTATTCGCTATCTGATGGACGATGTAACACGCGGGTACGAATGGGCGTTGGATGATTATTACAATTATCTGGATGTACGCAATGATGATTTGCGCTGGGTATTGAGTGACTCTCAGTATCGCAGGTTCTTGGGACTTGATTATTTTTATCGTCCGATATATGCCAATACAGGTGGGTGGAATTTCCGTATATACATTACATATACAAACCATAATCATTTTTACTTCCCTAAACCGTATCATTACCGTAGCTATTCTGGTGGACATTACCGGACGCATTTCCATAATACAAGCTATTATCGTGGACGCTATAACCATAGCTATTATCGTGGAAACTACAGTGTAAGAAATGATCGGGTGTATCACACTAATCGTCGTTCGGATTTCGGATCGGTAAATATCCGTCCAAATACGAGTACGAGACCTTCTTCCAGACCTGTAACTCGCCCAAGTACGAGTACAACTACCCGTCCAAGTACTGGTACAACTACTCGTCCGAGTACTGGTACAACTACCCGTCCGAGTACTGGTACAACTACTCGTCCGAATACCGGTACAACTACTCGTCCAAGTACAACTCCGGGGACATCAACTCGTCCGGGAAGTTCTGAGACGAAGCCGAGTTCTACCTCTCGGCCCACTTCGCGTCCAAGTAACAGCTCTTCATCCTCAAGTCGTGAAAATACGTCAGGTAACAGAAGAGATAATAGTACTTCGGGTAGTAGTCGGGTAAATAGTAGTACAAGTCACAGCAGTACAAACTCCGGAAGTAGTAGTCGTAGAAGTAATTCTTCAACTAACCGGGAAACTACTTCTCCAAGTAGCAGTAATCGTAATAGTTCCGTTTCTGGTGGACAGTCAGGACGTAGTACTTCTTCTTCAAATTCATCTTCAAGTAGAAGGAGTTCTTCTTCCGGTTCTTCTGAACGGGGGAGTAGTTCAAGAAGATAAGTTAAAAGAGTAAGATTAACTGATAGTGTGAAAGAATCCGGATGGGCACTATAGGTCGTGCTACATCCGGATAAATTGTGTATTTAATCACCTCTGATAGTACTTTTTTTATACGTTGGATTGATTGGGTTTTGTTCTTCCTTACTCCTGTTTGTATAATTTTATAAAAGATTGAACGGTTACTCTACGATGAACGACCCGATCATCGTAGAGAATCGGTCTGTTTGTCGTAGAGCTTCGCCCCGTTTCTCTACGAGGGGAAAATGGTGTGACATAAGATGTTGGTATTCAACTTGTTGTCTATTTGTTTTAGTTTGTAATATCTATTTGATATAAAAAGAATTTGTTTACTGCTTCAATCTTTTGTAGTGCTTTCTGAAATTCAGACAAGTATAAGGGAGTAGGCTTTTGTTATTTTTGCATGTGCTTTTTCACTTCTCAAAACTTTATTTTCTGGTTGTAAAGTCAACTAAAACCGTCATTCGCATAATAATATCCACTAAATATCGTTATTCTATAAAGTTATGGAACGTTTAAAGACATTTACAGATAAACGGGGGAGTCTGACCCTTCTTGAGGTGGGACAGGATATACCTTTTCCTGTTGAACGTGTGTTTTGGATACATAATGTACCCGAAGGACAAGAACGTGGGCAACATGCCAATACGGAGTTGTCCGAATATCTTGTGGCTGTCAGCGGTAGCTTTGATATCTGGACAGAAGATATAACGGGACGTAAACACTATCATTTGTCTTCTCCTTCCGAAGGCTTATTAATTCCGCCGGGAATGTGGAAGGTCATGAGTAATTTTTCACCGGATGCTGTTGTTCTTGTCCTGGCCTCTCATCCCTATTGCCTTGATAATTATATTAATTCATACGACGAATTCCTGGAATATATAAAGAAATGACACTTGCTATCCGAGACTTACAGTTGAGCGTTGTCCGTTATACGTCGGACCAAAAGATAGTTTGGGATAGTTTTGTGGCTGCCTCCAGAAATGGAACGTTCTTGTTTATGCGTGATTATATGGATTATCATGCCGATCGTTTCACCGATTATTCTCTGATGTTTTATAAAGGAGGGCGATTGCTCGCTTTATTACCGGGAAATATAGAGGATGATACTTACTGTACGCATGGTGGATTGACCTATGGCGGGTTCGTTCTTGCTTATCAGGCAAGTGCGAGTGTAGTGTTGGAGGCATTTTATCTTTTGTGCCGTTACCTGAAAGAAACCTCCGGAATAAAGCGGATTGTTTATCGTACTATTCCTTTTATATATCATAAATATCCTGCTGAAGAGGATTTGTATGCCCTGTTTCGCTTGAATGCCCGACTGACAGAGCGGAAGATCTCTTCGGTTGTAATGCCTGCCGGAGGCTGTCCTTTCAGTACACTTCGGCGTCGAAAACTGAAACTTGCACATACGAGTGGATTACGCATTTGCCAGGATGACGCTTTTAGTGCTTTCTGGTCTGTTCTGGAGCAGAATCTGCAACAACGTCATGATCGATTGCCGGTACATTCGTTAGAGGAGATTGTACGCCTTAATCGTCTGTTCCCGGAAGAAATAAAACTTTATCGGGTACTCGATAAAGATGAAACGGTAGGAGGATGTGTGATGTATATCTCTGGTGAAGTAGCTCATGTCCAGTATATTGCTTCTACTGATAGAGGGCGGGATATGGGAGCACTTGATCTTTTGTTTGACTGCCTGATAAACCAAATTTATACAGAGAAACGTTATTTTGATTTTGGAGTTTCCGTAGAAGATGGAGGACGTTATCTGAATGAGGGATTAATATTCCAGAAAGAAGGATTTGGTGGACGTGCGGTCATGTATGATACATATGAACTTTGTTTAGACTCTGTGGATGATGATTAAATATTTCGATTTACAGCGTATTAGCGATTCTTTCGAACCGGAGATTTCAGATGTTATAATTCGGGTGCTTCGCTCCGGCTGGTATTTACAGGGAGAAGAAAACCATCTTTTTGAAAAAGCTTTTGCTGATTATTGTGGTACAACCTGTTGTGTAGGTGTGGGTAACGGATTGGATGCATTGACTCTTATCTTTATGGCTTACTGCGAGTTGGGAGAAATGCAGCCCGGTGATGAGGTGATTGTTCCTGCCAATACTTACATTGCCTCTATATTGGGGGTGATCCGTGCCGGAATGAAGCCGGTTTTCTGTGAACCTTCTTTGTTGTCATGTAATATAGCTCCCGAAAAAATAGAATCCCTGATTACCTCCCGAACCAAAGCTATACTTCCTGTACATCTATACGGAAGATGTGCTGATATGCAGCCTATTAAAGATATAGCAAGACGTCATAATCTCAAAGTTGTGGAGGATGCGGCACAAGCTCATGGTGCCATTTATAACGGGAAACGTACCGGTAGCCTTGGAGATGCAGCCGGATTCAGTTTCTATCCGGCAAAGAACCTGGGTGCATTGGGAGATGGTGGTGCAGTGACTACCAATGATGAGTCGCTTGCTGCGATGGTTCGTTCTATCGCCAATTATGGCTCTTCTGCAAAGTATGTCCACCTTTATAAAGGTATAAACAGTCGCCTGGATGAACTTCAGGCCGCCGTATTGCGTCTGAAACTGTCGCGTCTCGATGCTGACAATGAACGTCGTCGCCTGATTGCCTCTCAATACATGACGCATATTCAGAATACGCAATTAACCTTGCCACGGGTCGATGACTGGCAGCAGCATGTATTTCATATTTTCCCTATCTTTTCATCTTGCCGTGACAGGTTGCAGACTTTCCTTGCGGAGGAAGGAATACAAACACAGATACATTATCCGATTCCTCCGCACAAACAAGAGGCCTTGACTGAATATGCTGCTCTTTCATTGCCGGTGACGGAGCAAATACATCGTGAAGAATTGAGCTTGCCCATGTCTCCCCTGATGACGGTTGAAGAAGTGGCCTATGTGATTGCGGCAATCAATAAGTTTGAATAAATCTGTTCGTATTCTGGGGATTAATGTGTTTTCCAGAAGTCTGCATACTGTTGTGCCACTTTTACGTAGTCATGATGTTTTCTTACGTATTCAATACTTTTCGCTGATAGTATTGGAATCTGCTCTTTATGTTGCACGATGAATTCCAGTTTCCGGAAAATATCTTCTTCGGAGGGATATACATTAATAATAGGACGTAGTTCTTTCTCGTTTATTATTTCATAATTTTCTTCTTCTCCGCCTCCTACTACGATAACCCCTTTTGTCATAGCTAACAAAGAGTTCATAGAAGGAGTATATGAATATAACTGATCTAATTGTACGTCAGCGTCATCCATTAACCGTTGATAGGTATCATAGGGAGCATCGATAGCTTCTGTAATATAGCATCGGTCCGGATATTTTTTTTGTACTTCCTTGAGAACGGGATACATAATATCTGTGCCTTTGATATCACTTCGTGCGGATTGAATACCGATAAAAAAGTTCACTTTTTCGGGTTCGGGCCGTACCCGGCTAACAATGTCAGAATAGTCAATCGGTAGTGGGATGAACGTTAATTTATCCGGGAAGTATGAAGTATAAGATACATAATACTCCCATAGGCAGGCTATGATGCCATTACAGGTTTGAGCTATTTCTTTGTTGGCACGTGCTGTTCCGCCATACAGGCATTCTTTTATTATTTTACGGTTGACAGGCGTGTCTCTGAATTTGTCCTGAGATTTGAAATCAGAATATTTGAATACATTCGTTTCCATACAAGTTTTTACGTAGTAATGGTCTGTACCAAAAGCACCTAAGAATATCTTCTTATTATGTTTCCGTAAAAAACGATAGATGGGTAGGCTCTTTTCTGGTTTCAGATGCAGAAAACAGGGATTGACGATTTGTACGATATCATATCCCTTTAATTTAGGAAGCAATAATAAAACCTTTGCCAGATATTTGACTCCATCTATTTTACCGTCTGTTGGGCGCAACAGAGAGATATCCCGTTTATAATTTTTCCAGTGGTTGCCGTCTGAGACAACACACACTTCATGTCCTAATATGCGGAGTCCTTCTGCTAAGGTCCAATGGATATTGCTGAATTCACCGAGAAGTAGTATTTTCATAGCAGTGCAAAAAGATTGAGGGGTATTCGGGCTATAGAGTATTTCCATGAGTATTTTTCATTTGGTAATGGAAGAAACTGATGTTTCTTTAACTCTTTTAGAGCCGCAGGATATCCCAAAAGTGGATAATGGTTGTGTATTAATTGTAATATATAGTCAATCGTGAGGAAATGAATTCTCCTTTGTAGCGCCCGTTGTTGCTGTGGAGAAGCTTCTGCAGCTGTCTCTTTCAGATATTTTTTCAGATCTGTCAGTATTTGCCGGAAATTCTGTATCCGTTGAGTACGGTTGGTTACATCCTGTTTGTGCAAAATAGAATGGGGGCACTGATAATAGGCATATACTGTCAAGTTTGTTATGATAGTAGTTCCGGCATGGAAATAAGCTTTGGCCACGAATGCTTCATCTTCATGATAGGCATTTTCAGGGAATACGAGCCGATGTTTGAGAAGCCATTCTTTTAGAAAAAGATGTCTCCAGGCTGTACCCATGAAATTATGTTCATTCATAAATGCAGCTCCTGTCGGATAGGTTTTGGATGTGGCTTCTTCTTTACTTCTAACTGTTTCATTGGAGTGTGAGACTTGTTGAAAACCAAAGGATATCATATCCGGATGTTGTGTTAGCAGAACCATACATTGTGCCAGCATTCCCGGAAATAGATAGTCATCCGCATCTATAAATAACAGATATTCTCCCCGGGCTTTACCAATACCAATGTTACGTGCTCCACCCAATCCTTTGCCATTATCATCTTCAATGAGTATTTCGTAGTCCTCTGTTTCCATACCTTGATTGCGGATGGAAGCAATACAACGTTCCAGCATTTTTTTATCTGCCGTTCCATAAAAAGGGATGATTATACTTAGTAATGGCTTCATTATGCAAAAATAGTGATTTATTTAATATGCTGCCATAGTCTTTTTATGGCAATCCATAAGGAAAATGTGATTAATAACACACATATTGCATAACCATACCAAGGATTGACAGGTACCAGATAGCGTACAGAAATAAAACTGGCTATAGCTAATGTACTGGTAAAGAGAAATAGGTATAATACTTCCCGGTTAAATACAATCTTGAAGATTTTTCTGCAGGAAATTCCCACCACTGTCAGATAGCAGACATAACTGAATAAAAAAGCAATCCCTATTCCTTCAATTCCCCATACAGTATATCCTATGATATTGGTTATTAGTATAGTGCTCCATGAAAATAATTCAGTACCAAGAAATAACCGGTGTGCTCCCTTAACGATAAGTATATATCCCATACTGGTAGAAACCACTTTAAAGATCATACCTAAGATGGCCCATGACAGAAAAGGAATGACTGGTAGGAACGACTTGGTAAGTAGCAGGCGGACAATTAGTGGTGCTGTTGGCAGAAAGATTGTGATAACCGGACACAGTATCAGCAGTGATACTACGGTCTGCTGATTCATTATGGAACTGAGTTTCGTGTTTTGATTATGAACAGCTGCCAGTCGGGGGTAGTAGTCGGTACTCATTGCCACAAAGATAAGCCCGATGTATTTGTCTATCAGTCCGAACCCGGACTGGTAGATACCCACGTCCTCCAATCCACCGTGACTTCTAAGGTATATATTGAATAGATAGCTGACCAATGTACTGGCAAAACCGCTGATGGTAAGCATGGCTCCGATTGTGATGATACTTTTACCTTCCTGACGAACAGATAAAGGTGGCACTTTTTGTTTGTCGCGGAACAGCAGTGTAGCAAAGTAACCACAAATGGAAGAGAGTATAATAGCAACCACAACGCCATCCGTTTTCCATATATAATAAATAGGTAGTGAAATAAGAAGTCCTGCAGATGCACCCAGTAGATTGGCTTGTGCCAGAATACGGAGGCGTCGGAATCCTTGAAATATAGCAAGTTCTCCTTTGGTCAGCGTATCAAATAAGATGGTACAGGCGAGCCACATATATGCTCCTGTAAAGTCCCGGGTTCCGAAACTCCATTGTGATAGCCAGGGAGAAAGTGCAAGCACCACCACTGCACCGAGTAAGCCAGCATATAAGCTCATTTGCCGGATTAGAGTTGCTATTTGTGCAGCTTTACGGGGATCTTCGGCAGAGGAGAGGCTTTTGACACCTCCCTGATTGATACCTAACCCCGTTATGCTTTGTACCATGCTTATGGCATTATTGAACATTCCTAACAGACCTACACCGTCTACACCAAGAAGCAATGCCACCACTTTGGTACGTACCAAAGTAAGCAGAACCTGAAAAGCCTGTACGCCTCCGAAGAGGGCTGTAGCTTTTACGATGCTTCTATATTCTTTTTGTTGTTCCATAAAACAATAGGCAAAGATAATTAAAAATAGTACACTGTCCGCATATAAGCGTACATGTGTTCATTTTCGTACACTAAGGATTTATTTTATACTGTTGGTTATCAGTATTTTATTGTTCTGGCACACCTCTTGCATTTAGATATACGAAGGCGGTTATCAAATAGAAAACGAAAAAAAACAGAAAGTGATGCAACCTTTGAATAAGTCAATACGTCTAATATATAAACAGGAAAAAAATTAACTAATAAAAAATATACGATTATGAAGACTACAGTATTTTTCAGAATGATTGTTTTAGTAGTAATGACAATTACAGGTGTCGTAAATGCAGAGTTAAAAGCACAGGATACGAACTTTGTAACGAATGAAATTAAAGAGGGTGACTTAGTTACGTCGAAGGTTATCTATCGTATGGATGGTTCGCTTTATCGTCATATGAAATATGATTTTTCTTATGATGATCAGAATAGAATGATTGCAAAAGAGGCATTTAAGTGGGATGGTAGTCATGACAAATGGACTCCGTATTTTAAAATTACTTATTTGTACGCCAACAATGAAATCACAATGGAATATGCACGTTGGAATGAGAGTCGCAGAGCGTATATTGATTCAGTAGAGAAGACGGTTTATGAGTTGAATGAGCAAAATATGCCGGTTGCCTATATGAACTATAAGTGGAGTAAATCAGAGAGCGACTGGACAATGAATGTGGTAAACAGAGTTGACGATAATTCAAATCTGATAGCATTTGCTTATTAAAAATATTTGTAATAAAAATAAAAACGAAGCTCCGCGTTACCAAGAAAGTAACGCGGAGCTTCGTTTTTCAGTGTATACTTTCTTTTATGGAAGTACAATTTTATCTGTAATGCAATAATTATTGCAGTAAACACGAATGATATAAAAACCACTCGTGAGTCCGCTGGTTGGTAGAATGAAATAATTACCTGCTACGGCAGGTGTATTTGTGAAAAGTACTTGTCCGTTGATGCTAAGTACTTCTACTTTGTCTATACGTTCGCTTTGCAGAGTGAGATATCCGTCATGTGGGTTGCCGGATATCTGAATTCTGTTTTTATATCCGTTCCCCGGAGTATAAATACCCGTAGCACGGTCCAGCATTAAAGTGGTAATGATAGGGTCATGGTCAGAACTGCGATAGGGATCCGGCGAATAGTTTACGGCATTTTTATAACCAAATTTACTTTGTTCATCTGCATTGATATGCCAGGGCGCTGCATCTACTACTTGCTTACTCATGCTGGCAGAGGCTATGGAGTGATCCAGATAACCGATAGCTCCATTGTAGACATAGCTATAATCCTGCGGAGAGAAATGTTCCAGTAAGTTCACTAAAGAAGCATTTGTAAGTATCCGTATCGGGTCTTCTCTGGAGTATGCATTCAAATCTCCCAGTATCAGTATATCCGGATCTTCGTAATAATTGGTTAGTGTATTCAGTTCGTTGACCAATGTGTGGGCTTCTGCTTTTCGTTGATTATTTGATTTCCCCTGTCCGTCATATTGGTCAGCATCGGTGCCGTTACCAGACGATTTCGACTTAAAATGATTCAATGAGATAATCAGTCTTTCCTGATTCTCTTTCAGGTTGAAGGCCTGTGCCACATGACGGAGTTTGAGATATGAACCAATGGTGAGGACTTCTTTATAAGGTTCTACCTTATCCGTGTTGTAAACAAATACATTTTTAGTATACGTACTTTCTTTCGTATCCCCGTTGTCGGTATAAGCATACCGGTTTGTTCCGGCTATGTCATTCAATCCTTCCACAATGTCCTGCACGGCCGTTTTTCCTTCACCAACTTCGCAGAGTGCGTATATGTCTGCATTTATTGCTTTGAGAGCTGCAAGTATTTTAGTGCGCTGGCGTGTGAACTCACTCTGGCTGGCTGCACCGTAGTCCGGATTCCACAAAGACGAATTTGCAATGTAGAAGTTTAGATTGAAACTGGCGATTTTCAGATTGTGTGGTACTGTTATTTCCCGGGGGTGAGTAGTACGCTCATTACCTGCGAAAGAAGGAGTTATTTGAGAGCTGATTGTATAAGTGCCGTTACTGACAGATACCGTTCCTGTAAGGTTGGTGGTTTGTTGTCCGGTACGGTAAAAAGCTGTTTTATCTACTTTAAGGGATAGTATGCGCTTAGGGAAGTCTTTTTGCCATTGAGCATACATTTCTATCCCAGGTTCATGTTCTTCTGTGGCAGACTGTATGCGTTCGGCGGCTAAAACCAATATGCCATTAGAACTTAATTGTCGGGTATCGGTGATAATGAGCGGATTGGTAATGGTTACATCCTTTCCATTCAGGCTTGTATTAAAATCATCCGGGAAGATAACCTTTTGTTGACCAAGCAGAGCGACCGGCAGGAAAATCAGTAATAGGAATAACCTTTGCTTCATAGACAGTTTTTTGTTTATGAAGCAAAGATACTGATATTATTGGTTACTCAATAGCCTTTCCTTTGTAGAAGTCGAGAATCTTGGTACGGAACAGATAATCATATTTTGCCTGTATCTTGTCCGACAGTGATTTTGTCAGATTCTGTTTGGCTTCGTTGTATTCAACGAAAGTAGCTTTCCCGTTGTCGAACTTTTCGCTCATCAGGCGGAAAGATTCTTCGTTGGCAGCAACGGCCGCTGTACTACTGTTGAATTTACTTTCGGCAGCTACTGCGTTGTACCATGCTTGTTGAATCTCTTTATAAAGCACCTTTTTAGTGTTATCAAGTTTCAGGGCGAGGTTGGTTTGCTGTAACCGGGCACTACGAACACGGTTGCGGGTAGCCAAACGGTTAAACAGTGGTATACTCAAATTGAATCCGATGCCTTTATTCAGATTGTTTTTCAACTGAGATCCGAAACTGTGCTCGGCAGATCCGTTTAGTGTATAGAAATTCGTTCCCAAATTTGCTCCGAAAGAAAGTTGTGGGTAGTAGTTACTTTGCGCGATGCGTATGCTCTTTTCACTACCTTCCAAACGAAGTTGTGCAGCCCGGATACCCGGTTTATTACTCAATGCTTCTGTATATATATCATCCGGTGGGGTCAGTGGGGTGAAATCTACAAGAGTATCTGGTTGTGCGAGTGAAAATCCTTTGGGAGTAGACAGTTCCAGTAATTGGCTCAAATTTAGTAAAGCCAATTGGTAATTGTTTTCAGCTTGTACTAAACTCATTTCATCTTGTGCTACTCGTGCTTTAGCTTCAGCTACTTCAGCTGCCGACGCTTTTCCTACTTCTGCCAGGCGGGTGATACGTTTACATTGTTCTTTACTGAGTTCAACTTGGCTGGCTGCTACTTTATTGAGTTCCATATTAAATAAAACCTGTAGATAAGAAGATGTCACATTAATAGCAATATCCTCTTTTGCCTTATTCAGATCTTCAATAGCAGCTTTGAAATTCAGTTTGCTAAGGGCATACTGATTGGGTAGTTGCAGTCCGGTAAATAGTGGGACATTGGTACTAAGACCGAATTGTGTACTACCACTATTGATGTCACTATACGTATTGTCTACCGGTGAAGCCGAACGTCCCCAGCTCCAGCTCTGACCTGCCGAGCCATTCAAATTCGGTAACCTTGCCCACTTTGCCGTATTTGCCTCTATAGCACTTTGTTCGGCAGCATTAGCTGTTTGCTGAATTTCTATATTGTGCTCGATGGCATAGTCAATGCATTGGCGTAGCGTCCACCCCTCCTGAGCCTGACTGGTGGCACAGAGTGTGGTAAGAGAGAATATAATAAGTCCTTTTTTCATAATTTCCTGTTATTGATTTTACTTCTTATCTTTCTTTTCCGCTCCACGGATTTTGTCTTTGGCTGTTACGCCACTTTTAATTTCAATCTTGATACCATCACTCATGCCGGCTATAACCGGTTTGCGCTGGAATTTCTGTTCTGGCACGGAATCTGTCATTATATATACAAATGTAGAGTCACCACTGAATTCAATCACGCTTTCGGGCACCGCTAATGCCTGCTGGGCACGTTGAAGCACAATCTCTGCGTTGGCCGAGTAGCCCGAACGGATTTGTACACTGTCCGGAACGGATACCGCTGCTTTTATCTCAAACTGATTGGCCCCGTTTTCTTCCACACCTTTGGGTGAAATGTATTCCAGTGTAGCGTCGAATGTCAGGTTCTGCAATGCACCGATAGTCAGTTTTACGGGCATACCTTCGTGGATACGGCCTACTTCCGTTTCGTCTATCTTGCCTTTAAAGATCAGGTCATTCATGTTGGCCACCGTAGCAATAGTCGTTCCGTCATTGAACGTATTACTCATGATAACCGAATTACCGGCCTTTACCGGAACGTCCAGGATCAGTCCGTCTATTGTAGAGCGAATCAGTGTGCTGGAGAGTGAAGCACTGTTTTTGGTGATACCCTCCTTGATGATTTCGAGAGCATCTTTGGCCGTCTGCACTTCTACATGGCTTTGTTTCAGTGCTACTTCGCTTTTCTCAAAGTCTTCTCGGCTGATCAGCTTGTCTTTGAAAAGTTTTTCAATGCGATCAAAGTCTGTTTGTGCCTGTTTCTCATTGATTTCTGCCAGACGCACACGACTTTCGGCAGAGTTTACCTGTCCCAGTTCCGGAATGACCTTTACTTTGGCAATCACTTCACCTTTACGGATACTTTGTCCGGCTTCTTTATACACTTCGTCAATGATACCGGAGATCTGTGGTTTGATAAGAATTTCATCACGTGGCTCTACTTTTCCCGTAGCTACGGTTGTTTTTTGAAGGTCGGCCACCTCTGCTGTTACGGTTTCGTATACAACAACTTTGGGTCTTGATTTCATCCACAGGAATACAAATGTCCCTATAATACCGGCTGCCAGAAGTACTAACAATGTGATTTTCAGAAACTTTTTCATTTTAGTTTTATTTTTGATTTTTATTTTATTCTTGTTTTTCACTTTTCTTTGGGGGCACGTATTTGTTATTCGTCCCTGATAGCCTCTATCGGTTTTATTGCCATTGCCCGGTAAGCAGGTGCCAGTCCTGCCAGCATGCCCAGCGTGACAAGTAGCAGACAAGTACCTACGGCTAAGCCGAATGTCACCTGAAAGCCGAAAGACCTTCCGCTGTCACTGGTAATTGTAAGATCCATAACCTGAAGTACCAGCACGGCAAATGAAATTCCCATCATTCCGGCTACGGTAGTCAGTACCATACTTTCGGAAAGAATCTGCTGGAGAATATCTTTGGGGCGTGCACCAATGGCACGGCGAATACCGATTTCGGTGGTTCGTTCGCGAACAGTCACCATCATAATATTCGATACCCCGATTGCTCCTGCCAGCAGTGTACCCAGTCCTACCATCCAGATAAGAATGCGTATTCCTGTGAATAGGTTGTCCATCATTGAAAACATGGCTTCTGTGTTCAATACCATGATTGCTTGTTTGTCGTCCGGCGATATAAAGTGTGCTTCTTTAATGATACGTTCTACTTCCGGTTGTATATCGGTCACTTTCAGTCCGGGTTTCACCGTGAAGCAGGCCAGTTCTATGTTACGTCCTAAGTTATAGGCCCGTTGCATGGTTGTGAAGGGTAGTATAACCGATTCTGACGACTGTCCCTGAATATTGATATTCCCTTCTGCTACCGACATGCCGATAACGCGATAGTAAATTCCGTCTACACGTATGTATTTCCCCAGCGGGTCAGTTCCCGGGGTGAACAGGCTTTCGTATACGCGCTTTCCGATGACGCACACTTTACGTGCTTCGCGGATATCCACATCGTTTATAAATCGTCCGAGTGCAATATCCTGTGCTTCGATATTTTCATATTCGGGGTGCAGACCTTTTACGATACAGTCGAACTTTTTGTCTTCGTGTACGGATTTAGCCCCCCAGCGGGCAATGGAAGGAGTAATAAGCTCAATACCTTCTACATTTTCGCGTATCCGTTCAATATCATCGATGTTCATACTCCACCAACGTCCTTTACTAAATCCTTTGTAAGCCTCACCTGTACGTTGGGGCCAGGCAAATCCTGAGTTGGTAGCAAACCCCTCAAATTGTACCTGCATTGCATTTTGCATACCCTGTCCGCCGCCAATGAGTGCCACAAGCATGAAAATACCCCAAAATACACCGAATGCCGTAAGCAGGCTTCGGGTTTTGTTTCTTGTTATCGTGATGAGGATTTCCTCGCACGTATCCATGTCTATTCGCATCTTTATTATTTACTAAGTGCTATATTATTGGGGTATGAGCTAAACGACAAAAGAATATTTTGTTTCCCTCATGCCCCATTTGTTTATCTCGAATTTCTGTTAAGCTACGAAGGACCTTTAATCGTAAATTATAAATCGTCCAATCGAAAATATTATTAATCCGCTCTCAGTGCCTCAATTGGGCTGATACTAACCGCTTTGCGTGCGGGGAAAAATCCTGCCAGTGTTCCTGCAACTACCAGTGTCAGAGTTGCTTGTATGGCAATACTCAGGTCCACTGTCGGGTTAGAGAATACTGTCTCCGACCACATACCGTTGTCCATTTGCTGGTTTCCGAAAGCACTGTTCATCCATTCCGTTACGGCAATACCCGCTACCATACCTATGTATCCGAAGAAAGTTGTTATAGCAATACTCTCTACGATGATAAGCCATAAGATAGATCCCGGTTTGGCTCCTAAGGCCTTGCGGATACCGAATTCGTGGGTACGTTCCTTTACGGTAATCAGCATAATGTTTGATACTCCCACAATACCACTTAACAGCGTAAAGATCCCTATTACCCAGATGGCAATCCGGAGCATATTCATTGCGCCCATGTTTCGCAGATAATTGGTGAACCGGTTCCATATCCAGATAGCACTGTTGTCTGTGGGGTCAAAGCGGTGATTGGCTCCGAGCACTTTACGGTATTGCGCTTCGAAGGCTTCGTTGTCTTCTATTGATTTCAGGTTTTTGGTGGTAAATACAATGTTGTTTAGTTTATCACCTTTGTTGTAAATAATCTGAAGGGTAGTAAAAGGGATATAGGCATCGCTTGAGCTATTGTCTCCCTGGTCTTTGTATAGTCCTATCACCTGATAGACGATACCTCCGGTCTTTACATTTTGCCCGATGGGGTTTGTATGGGTTTTCCCGAAGAGTATATCGGCTGTCTTGACGTTAAGAACAACAACTTTTCTGCGTTGTTGTATATCCATTTCGTTGATAAACCTTCCTTCGGACAGTTTCACGGTTTCTACTTCCGGAAAGTTGGGAAATACGCCTGTAAGACTCAGGTTGACATACTCTTTGCCAAAGCTGAGATTGGCACTTCTCTGATACAGAGTTGCACCGACGCTGATAACGTTTTCCTGAAATTGTTGTTTTGTCACATCCAAGTCTTTGTTGTCCAACCGGATATTTCGTCCCTCTTTCAGTCCTTCGTATGATTTGGTTGTCCACCCCGGATATATTTTTATGGAGTTCAGTGCTCTTTCCGAAGACGATTGCTCAAAGGCATGTATCAATCCGTTACCTGCTCCTAACAGTACGATAAGCATAAAAATCCCCCATGCCACAGCAAATCCGGTGAGGAAGGTACGAAGTTTATTCCGCTTGATGGTACCGTATATTTCTTGCCAAATGTCAAACATGATTTTATTTACGATTTAACGATTTACAATTAGACGATTGAAATTACTTTTGTATTTACGACTGTCCCTTGGCTTTATGATTTACAAAGATTTTTCAATCGTAAATAGTCAATCGCCCAATCGTAAATATCTTTACTTCATTATTCCGTGCTGTCCGAAAGGCGATGCATCGTGGTCAAGATTCTCCTCGATCCGTTCGATGATTCCGTCTTTGATATGGATTATTTTGTCGGTCTGGTTGGCCACACCGCTTTCGTGAGTTACTACCACGATGGTCATTCCTGTTTTGTGAAGGTCTTTCAGGATTTGCATCACTTCAACGGAAGTCTTACTGTCCAATGCTCCGGTGGGCTCATCGGCAAGAATTATCTGTGGTTGGGTGATTAGTGCCCGTGCTATTGCCACACGTTGTTTTTGTCCACCACTCATTTCGTTTGGCATGTGATGTGCCCAGTCTTTCAGTCCCAGTTTGTCGAGATATTCCAGTGCTAAAGCGTTCCGTTTTTTACGTCCTACTCCCTGGTAGAATAACGGGAGGGCTACATTTTCCACTGCATTTTTAAAAGAGATCAGATTGAAAGATTGGAAGATAAACCCGATCATCCGGTTTCTGTATTCTGCAGCTTTCGTTTCGCTGAGGTTCTTTATCAATACATTGTTCAGGTAATATTCGCCGGTATCATAATTATCCAGAATACCCAGTATATTTAGTAAAGTGGATTTTCCTGAGCCCGATGCCCCCATGATGGATACAAATTCACCCCGTTTGATATCGAGGTTGATACCTTTGAGTACATGGAGAGGTGCTCCGTTGTAGTAGGTCTTGTTAATGTCTTTAAGGTATATCACAATTTCCTTTGTTTAGTTTTTATTTTCTTATAATTTCATCTATTAGACGCACGTAAGATACGAAAAGTTGCAAACAGAGTGAACTTTTTTTCAAAAACATTTTGCCGAATCAATCTTCTTTACGTAATTTGTGTGCAATAAATATTTAATAAGCTAACCCTTTTAAACGAACTATCATGAATTCAAACATGGAAAAGCCCTATGTAGTGGGTATTGACATAGGCGGAACAAATTCTGTCTTTGGTATAGTAGATGCACGTGGAACTATTATAGCAAGTGGCTCGGTGAAAACTCAGGCCTATTCTACAGTAGAAGAGTATGTAGATGAAGTGTGCAAGAATCTTCTTCCGCTTATTATTTCACAGGGTGGAGTTGAAAAAATAAAAGGTATCGGTATCGGTGCTCCTAATGGAAATTATTATAGCGGAACAATTGAGTTTGCTCCAAACTTGCCGTGGAAAGGTATTATTCCTTTGGCCGCTATGTTTGAAGAGCGACTTGGTATTCCTACTGCATTGACCAATGATGCGAATGCTGCTGCTGTAGGCGAAATGACATATGGTGCTGCCCGTGGTATGAAGGATTTTATCATGATCACGCTGGGAACAGGTGTAGGTAGCGGTATCGTAATTAACGGACAAATGGTTTATGGTCATGACGGTTTTGCCGGCGAATTGGGCCATGTGATTGTTCGTCGCGGTACAGGACGTATGTGCGGTTGTGGTCGTAAAGGCTGTTTGGAGACTTACTGCTCGGCTACAGGTGTGGCTCGTACAGCACGTGAATTGTTGGCTGCCCGTACAGATGCAAGCCTTTTGCGTAATATTTCTGCTGAAAACATTACTTCTAAGGATGTATATGACGCAGCAGTGCAAGGTGATAAATTGGCACAGGAGATTTTTGAATTTACGGGTACTTTGCTTGGTGAAGCACTGGCAGATTTCATAGCGTTCTCCAGTCCGGAAGCGATTGTATTGTTCGGTGGTCTGGCAAAGTCGGGTGATTACATTATGAAGCCGATCCACAAAGCCATGGAAGACAACCTGCTTAATATCTATAAAGGAAAAACCAAATTGCTGGTTTCTGAACTGAAAGATTCTGATGCTGCTGTATTGGGTGCCAGTGCATTGGCTTGGGAACTGAAAGATATGTAATAGGCGTGTCCCATTAATTATTTATAAAGGTAATGAAGCCCCGGATGAACCAGTTGTTCATTCGGGGCTTTGGATTTTCTGATCGAGGATACACTTGAAAAAGTCCGGTGGAAGCTAAATCAACGAAGAAATAATAAGATTTCGTTTTCTTTTTATCAATGGTTTATATGGTAAATATATAGTTGTCAGAAAGATAATTATAGGAATTCTTTAAAAGGAGTTATAAGATAGAATTGAATATTTATTTTCTATGTAAGTGATTGATTTATAGTGAATATGATTCTTCTGTTTAAGGTGTGTCAAAAGTGTATGCTTATATGAGTGTTAATAGTACACTTTTGTTATGCTAAATCGTACATTCTTGTCATGTTAAATTGTACATTTTTGGAGGGGCAAATTAAAACGTTAAAAAACGTATTAACAATATTAACACAAAGTTATTTAGCTCATTATGGTTTTGGATATATATTACTTCATTGCACATCGTTATATCTCAATGTACCGGGAAAAAACTTCCATAAGTATCGTATAGACCCTCTTTGTTTTAAGGAATATCTTGTTTCATGCGTACGAAATCTATAAAACTTTGTATTTTGATGTGACATCTATAATATTCAGCTTAATTTGTCGATAATTCGCTTGTTTCTTATATACTATGTATGGTCGGAAAAAGTTATTCTGCCTTTTTTAAAAAATATGCTATAGGATATGTTTCTTAAAAAAAAACTTAAGATTGTTTATCTTACATTCGCATTTTTGCTACCTTTGTATTAAATACATGAAAAAAGCAATGAGCGATACTCTTGAACCAATCACTTTTAACCAACTGTTTACCGACTATAAAGGGAGATTTACCCGTTTTGCGCAAACATACGTGCGAAATATGGTAGTAGCAGAAGATATAGTGATAGATTCATTGGTTTATTATTGGGAAAACCGGGAGCGGTTAGATGAAAATACCAATATACCTGCTTATGTGCTCACTGTTGTAAAACACAAATGTCTGAATTATCTTCAGCAGCAACAAATACATAAAGATATTGAAGAAAGTATTCAGTCTCATGCTGAATGGGAGCTCAGTACCCGTATTGCTACTCTTGAAGCATGTAATCCCAGTGAACTTTTTAATGCGGAAGCGATGGAAATCGTTAACCGTACCTTAGCTAAACTTCCTTCGCGTACCCGGGAGATTTTCATTATGAGCCGTATGCAAAATATGTCTCACAAAGAGATAGCTGCAAAAATGGATATATCAACCAAAGGTGTTGAATTTCATATAGGTAAGGCTCTCAAAGAGTTGAGAATCAGTCTGAAAGACTATCTTCCTGTATTCCTCTATTTATTTTTCTATTAAAAAAACAATTTTCTACTAGGGATATACCTTTATTATCTGCTTTACAAATAAGAAGATAAAAAGAGTGTATGCATTTTTAATGATCAATCATGGATAAAGAACTATTATATAACTTTTTTCAAGGAAAAACTTCCATGCCGGAAGAGATCCGGATAAGAAACTGGATGGAGGCGTCACCGGATAATTATAAGCTCTTTTTAGAGGAACGAAAGCTGTTTGATACATTGGTATTGTCAGCAGACGAAGATAAAGTTCGTTCTTTCCAAAAGAAGAAATTTTTCATTGGTTACAACCGGATAAAAGAGGTATTGAAAATTGCTGCTGTAATAACAATCACTTTAATAGGTACATATATATATACTAATTATTATCCGAACGAAGAGTTATTGGCAATGCAGAAAATTACGGTTCCTGCAGGGCAAAGAATTAATCTTGAACTTTCGGATGGAACGGTAATCTGGCTTAATTCGCGATCAACCATAGAATATCCGGCTTCCTTTACAGGAAAGAACCGAACAGTACATTTGAACGGAGAAGCCTATTTTGAAGTAGCACACAATGTTCAAAAACCGTTTATTGTAGAAACAACCAAAGGAAATGTAGAAGTTTTGGGTACTAAATTCAACCTGGAAGCGTATGCCGATAATGATGCTTTTGTAACCTCTCTGATGGAAGGTTCTGTCAAAGTAACGTCCGGTACAAAAGAACTATTGATAAAACCCGATGAAATGGCAATCCTGAGTCGGGGAGATTTAAAAGCAGTTCCAATAGAGGATTATAATATTTATAGGTGGAAAGAGGGACTCATCTGCTTTAAAGATGAAACATTCAACAATATAATGGCCAAATTCGAGACTTGCTACGGGGTGACTATAAAGATTGAAAATAAGAAGGTCTTAAGCGCCCGTTATACCGGTAAATTTCGTCAGTCGGATGGCATCTCATATGCCTTAAGGGTATTACAGAAGGATGTCAAATTCACTTTTGAAAGAAATGAAGAAAATCAAATAATTTATATAAAATAGACAGCCTATGGTGAAAAACATGGAAAACCTGACTCAATGAAACTCAAAGGAAAAGAGCGCTGATAGCTGCAAACTACATCAACGCTCTGAATAATACAATTTATCAAATAACTATATTAAACATAACAAAGATATGAAAAAAAAATCTTTGGGTGGTGAACTATGTCTCCAAAAATTAAAAACTAATCATCTTTTTAAGATTATGAGAATTACCCTCTTGTTAGCCTTTATTTCTGTTTTTAGTTTGAAAGCAAAGGATGTGCATTCTCAAAACGCACGTGTAACTTTGTCTCAACTCAACAGTCCGTTAGAAGTAGTGATTAATGAAATAGAAAGTCAGACGGACTATCTATTTATTGTAAACTCCAGTATCGATACTCAAAAAAAAGTATCGATAAAAGTCAAAGATGCTACCGTATCGAGTGTTTTAAATCAATTGCTGAAAGGAACAAATGTCAGCTATTCTACGGAAGGTTCCTATATTATTCTTTCTAATAGGCCAATAGGCAACGAGACCATACTACAGGATGGAAAGGATAATGTCATTAGCGGTAAAGTGGTGGACTCGCAGGGAGAGCCGTTGCCAGGAGTGAATGTAACCCTAAAAGGACATGCTGGTATTGGAACAATCACAGACTTAGATGGTAACTATACTATTAAGGTTCCCAAACTCACCGGTGAGCTGGTATTTTCATATATCGGTTATACGCCTGTGACTGTTTCTGCCAATAAACAGTTCATAAATATTACAATGGAAGAAGATGCCAAAACTCTTGATGAAGTGGTAGTCACTGCAATGGGCATCCAGCGTAAATCGAAATCGTTGACATATGCCACACAGAAAGTCAGTGGAGAGGAACTTACGAAAGTTCAGGATGCTAACTTTGTGAACGCTCTTCAGGGAAAAGCGGCAGGAATGACCATTACCCCCAGTGCCGGTGGTGCCGGTGGTGCTTCAAAGATATTGTTGAGAGGTAATAAGTCGGTTCTGGGAAATAACAGTCCGCTTGTGGTGATTGACGGTATTCCGATCACGAACAATACACGTTCACAGGCGGGATTTAATGACGGAGAAAGTCTGGAATATGCAAATATAACCGAAGGCTCGGATCCGCTATCTGCTATTAATCCAGATGATATTGAAAGTATTAATATCCTGAAAGGAGCCAATGCAGCTGCTCTTTATGGTAGTGCGGCAGCCAATGGTGCCATAATGATTACCACTAAAAAAGGGAAAGAAGGCAAGTTAAGTATTAATGTATCTTCTAACATCACTTTTGAAAATCCTTTATTGACACCTGAAATACAAAATGTTTATGGTGCAGCAATCAATGTTGCTGCCGGTACGCTGGCATTGAATAGCTGGGGAAAAAAACTTTCCGAATTAACTCCGGAAGAGATGGCTTATCCGAATGCGCATTTAAGAAATGAAAGCCGTGATGACGTAAAAGACTTTTTCCGTACGGGAGTTACTACAAATACATCCGTATCATTAAGTAGCGGTACAGAAAACGTAACTACTTATTTCTCATATGCAAATACTAATGCCAATGGTATGATCAAACGTAACTACTTTAATCGTCATATCATGACGTTTCGTCAGAACTATACCCTTTTTAATAAAAAACTGAATGTTGATGTTGCAATAAATTATGTAAATTCAGAAACTCGTAACCGTCCTGGAGGAGGAACTTCTCTGAATCCGCTTTACGACCTTTACACAACACCTCGCAACATAGATATGGACTATTATAAGAAAAACTATCGCGAAGAAAATGCTACATGGACTTCCAATCAGCATGGTTATTATGATAATAATAATGTATTCACCAAGGGAACGGTAGAGTTACAAGGACCTAAGCAAATATGGCCATATGCGAGTAAGCGACAAAACAATCCTTATTGGCTGGTCAACTGTAATACCCGTATCAATTATGAAAACCGTGCCTATGGATATATTGCCGGAAGTTATGAAATTATTGACGGACTGAGACTGCAATGTCGGTTTAGTATTGATCATACCCGCTTGGAAGATGTAAATATGCGTATGGCTACCACCTGGAATCCTAGCCAGATGGAAGACCGGGGTATCTACGGACAGGAACTGAATACATATACGGAAATGTATTTAGACGGTATGCTCAGTTATAATAAGAGTTTTGGTGACTTTTCCGTATCTGCCTCTGTAGGCGGAACGCTCCAGAGCATGAAAGGAAACATGCAGAAAATCTGGACGGAAGCTACCACTTTTGATCCTACGATGAAAAAAATATCTACGTTAATTAATTTGTTTCAACCCAATGCATCGGGCGGTAATTTTTCTGAAAGAACCTACAACAAAACATCCAACTGGGCTAAAGGTTTGTTGTTCACCGGGCAGGTAGGATACAAGGAGAAGGTTTATCTGGAAGGTAGTTATCGTAGAGACTGGTATCGTGCCTTTAAACAATTTGCTAATGACGGCCTTTCTGATAATTATGGTTATTTCTCTGCGGGTGCCAATGCACTGCTACATCGGTTTTTTGAATTGCCGGAGGTGTTTAATAACCTGAAAGTAAGAGCTTCTTATAGTGAAGTGGGTAATTCCATTCCCAACATAATGTTCTCTAATATAGGCATCAATCCAAGTACCGGCGCTATCACTCCATCACCTTATACTCGCTTCGAGAATGCTATTCCCGAAAAGACCAAATCGTTTGAAACCGGATTTGACGTGGCTCTCTTCGATAATGCTTTGGAGCTTGAATTTACTTACTATAATTCGAGTATGCACAATAGTTATCTACTGATTCAGGATGCAGGCAGACAACGTCCGGTGAATTCGGGTGTTATCCGAAATTCGGGAATAGAGACAACTGTTTCATACAATCTGTTTGACTCTAAAGATTTCTTATGGAAAACGTCAGTCAATTTTTCGTATAACAATAACGTAATAGTAAAGACATATCGTGACAGTAACGGACGTGAAATGCCTACAGAGCAGTCTATTGCTAACAATAAACTGAAAGTTAAATACAAAGAAGGAGGATCTTACGGAGATATTTATGCTACCGATTTTAAACGTGATGAACAGGGAAACATTGTACTGACTGGTGGAAGACCTACTCTTTCTGATAAGAAATTTGAAATGTATGTAGGCAATATGAATGCTAAGTATCAGTTGGGATGGAGTAATTCGTTTAGCTATAAAAATGCTACTTTGTATTTCTTGATAGACGGTAAAATCGGAGGGAAAGTTGTTTCTTTCACCGAGGCCGAATTAGACCGCTTAGGCTCTTCACAACGTACTGCGAATGCTCGTCTGGCTGCCGAGAGAGATCCTTCGCTGGTGTGGAACGGACAACCTGCAGTAGTTATGCCTGATGGAAATCTTGCGCCGATTGAAAGTTATTATAGTTCTATCGGTGGAGATGTGAATGCAACTCAGTATGTGTACGATGCTACTAATTTCCGGTTGAGAGAGGTGTCACTGGGGTATACATTCCACAATTTGTTGGGAATGGGCAGAAATGTATCCCTTTCTTTCATTGGCCGTAATCTTCTGTTCTTATACAAAGACGCACCGGTTGATCCTGATATTTCGCTTTCCACACAAAACGGCTTGGGTGCATTCGAGATATTCAACATGCCGTCCACTCGTTCATTCGGCTTTTCTGTTAAAGCAAACTTTTAAATAGACATTCATATATGAGACATATAAAAATAGAAACAATCATGAAAACGATATTTATAAACTATTTTTGCTTGGCCATTTGCATGATCGGTTTACAATCATGTTTTGACTTCGATGTTCCCGGGGCAGAAAATACAGGGTTGCAAGAAGTAGGTGATCCTGAGATACACTACGGTGCCGCTGATAAAATAGATTATCATAGAGAAATCAGTGAAGAAGGTTTCACCCAGGCGCTTACCAAACTGAAACAACCATTCGGAACTATGCTGACCTGTGAGTTTGCCATGCGCGGAGGTAAAGATGGAAATCCTCCCGGAGCTCATGCTTACCAGTTCCAGTTCAATCTGACTGTTGATAATTATGCCGGTTATTTCTGTCTTCCTCAAAATTTTGACGGACGCATGGTGTCTACTTATTACAACAGTGAAGCTTTCAATAGTGCTTCCAACGGCTCATTCCTGACAGTTAAAAACGGATTGGCACCTCTTATGAATCATCCGGATATAGACTCTATTCCGGAAATGAAAGCTATCAGCCTGCTTCTTTACAATTATGCTTCTCAGGAAATAGCCGATATATACGGACCGTTTCCTTATATAAATTATAAGGAGAATAAGCAAGAGCATCCATATACTTATACTCCGCTACAAGATATTTATTATACGATTGTAGATAACATTGATACAATTTCCGCTTGTTTCCGTAGTTATGAATCGCGTCCGGAATGGTATAAAACGAGAGTGAACAGATTGCTGAGAGACTATGACCTGTTGACCGATCAGAAAATAGATACATGGATGCGTTTTGCTAACTCGCTGAAGCTTCGTATAGCCATGCGGGTAGTTAAGATTCTTCCTCAAAAAGCAAAACAGTGGGCAGAGGAGGCTGTTCAGGCCGGTGTTATAGAGAATGAGAATCAACAAGTCGGTTTGTCGGCCAATAAAGTAGGTTTTGAACATCCGCTTGCTATGATATCAGAAACGTGGAATGACTCACGACTGAATGCATCGTTTGAAAGCATGTTAAGAAGCCTTGAACATCCTTATTTGGATTTCATATGCCTTCCCAACTCAAGCAGCCTGGTAGACAATAAAAATCCTGATAAAGTACTGACAGCGGGAAGTAAAATCGTTGGTTTACGGGCTGGTATACGTATGCTGGCTGGTCAGAGTAGCGAAGCTAATCCACGAACCGCTTTTTCGCGTGTGTCTGGCAATGCTATCCAAAATAGTATGTTGGGATTGATGAAACTTTCCGAAGTACAGTTTCTGAGAGCTGAAGGTGCATTACGTCAATGGAATATGGGAGGTACAGCAAAATCATTTTATGAGGCGGGTATACGGAATGCGTTTGCAGGTGATTTGGGTTACGATATGGAATATAATAGTATAGTAGACAAATACATGGGATTGGAAAATGCGGTGAAATACAAATATGAAGATCCCATGGATTCGAACAACGATATTGAAAGTGTCACCCGGATTGGTGTAAAATGGAATGAAGGGGACGATCTGGAAACAAAACTGGAAAAAATTATCACCCAAAAATACATAGCCAATTTCCCGTATTCGTTTGAAGGATGGAGTGATATGCGTCGTACGGGCTATCCTAAGATTTTTCCGGTACTCAACGTGGAAGATGGAGACGGAAGCCTGCAACAAGGAGACTTGATCAGAAGAATGCCTTTCCCCGGTACGGAAAATGAAGCCGTACAGCAGGACATTATTACAAGTGGCCTTGATGCGCTGGGAGGAGAAGACAAACAGGCTACCCGCCTTTGGTGGGATACGGAAGCTCCTAATTTTTAAAATCCTTTATTAAAATTTTATATTCATTAAAAACTAAGTATTATGAAAAAACTAACCACCATGTTAGCTTTAGCATTGTGCACCACAACCTCTGTTTGGGCACAACGCACACCGGAACATCCGTTGGATATCAAGGATGTTACCGTTAGTATGCATAGCATTTTCGATGCCTGGGAGATAGGGATACCTCCTGGAGAGGTTACGGAAATGGATGAACAGTTTTATATTTCTCGCGTACGTCCGTTAGCTCGTATCGATGAGGGAGATTATCGCATCCATCAGAACGTAGACCCGGGACGTAAGATGTGCCTGTGGGTGCCATTGGACGATCCCAGCACAAAGTGGAAAGCACTTCCCCGTTATTGCCTTGAAGGAGATAATTTCAGTATGTGGTCATACCTTGATATTCATGGCAACTGGACGGCTCCCTGGGTGCGTGTCAGTGCCGGCATGACCGATGCCGCACACAAAAACGGAGTGAAAGTGGGCTGTGTATTGTCTGTACCGTTTGCTGCCTATCTGAGCCCATATGGTACCGATGATAACTCCAGAAACTTCCGCAAACTAATTGAAAGGAATGATGATGATACGTTTAAAAATTCAAGGAAGTTGGTAGAAATCATGAAATATTATGGGATAGACGGTCTCGGGTGTAATTCCGAATTTAGGTCTACTACCGGTTTTATGAGTGATATCATTGATTTCTTTGCCGATTGTCATGTAAAAGCCAAAGAGATTGGTTGGGATTTTCAACTTCATTGGCATGACGGAACAAATGAAGGTGGAAGCTATCAATTTGACAGGGGGTTAGGATCGCACAATGAAAAAATGTTTGGAAATGGTGAAAAAGTTGTGACCGATATGATGTTTGCCAATTATAACTGGTCTGATGGACTTTTGAAAAACTCCGTGGCTTATGCTGAAAAGTTGAACCGTAACAGTTATGATTATTATGCAGGATTCGACATTCAGGGAAGAGCTTATAAAGCTCCTTGGAAAGCTCTATTAAATAATAAAATCTCTATCGGTTTCTGGGGGGCTCATGCTCAAAGTCTGCTACATCAGAGTGCAACAGATGACGGTACCTCCGACATTGCTATTCAGAAAGCCTATCTGCAGAAGCAGGAACTGACTTTCTCCGGAGGATACCGCAATCCGGGATTATTACCTTCTGTTCGCGAAGATGCCACTTTGGCAAACTCTGATCTGAAAACATTTCATGGTCTGGCTACATTCATCTCTGCAAAATCCACTCTTCAGCAGCTTCCTTTTGTGACCCGCTTTAGTTTGGGTAACGGATTAACATTTAAGAAAGAAGGCAAGACTGTTTTCGATCATAAATGGTACAATTTAGGTATGCAAGACTTCCTGCCTACATGGAGATGGTGGATAACCGACCGTCAGGATGTGGTAACAACAGAAAATGTTGAAGGTTTGGTCAAGGCAGATCTTGTATTTGAAGATGCATGGTTCGGAGGATCTTGTATGAAACTTCACGGTAAAACGGAATTTTCACGTGTGAAACTCTTCAAGACAAAATTCGATATACAGCCGGATTATACGATTTCCATTACTTACAAGACATTGAATGGAACCGGTACGAATGCTAAACTTTTCGTTGCAAAAGGAGATGCTCTCAATCAATACAAAGAGATTAGCATACCGGCAGCAGCTAATCAGGGAGAGTGGACAACGTTTACCGCTAAATTATCTGACTTGGGTTTGCAGGCCAACGATGTAGTGGCTATGTTGGGTATCAGTGTTGAAAATACACCTGAAGATTACGCTATGTTGGTTGGTGAACTGTCTGTCATTAATCCGGGACAGACATTTACAACGGTGAAACCGGATATCAAGGAAGTAGAGATTCTACGTGGACGTTACAATGCTCTGGACTTCAAAGTACGTTATGCAAGCCGTGAAGAGGCAGGTGGTGTAAAAACCTATAATGACGAAGTAGGAACATGGTATTACGAAATTTATTTCCAACAGCAAGGACAAGCTGAACAACTGTTGACTGCTACTCCTTCATGGGCAGCTTATGTAATTGATGCGCCGGTAGTACCGGGTATGGAAGGGCGTGAAGGACGTTTTGGAGTTCGTGCCGTATCGCCTGATGGAAAAAATGGCTCTGCTATTGCATGGACTGAATACCAGGAAATTCCTTATAATGAACCTTCGAGCAAACTTATTATTAATAAGCCTGTCATCAAGCCGAATGAATCATTTGTTATCAAATTTGAAGATACCATGCAAAAACCGGCTCAGAAGTGGGAAGTTAAAGACCCGTTGACCGGCACAAGTATGGGTAGTGTTTCCAATGCATCCGAATTGGAACTATCCATTGCGAAAGTAGGATTGTATGATTTGTATATTACTAATAGCGAAGGAGATGAATCCATTACCAGAGGGTTCGTGCAAATTACGCCCGAATCTACAGGAGCTATGCCGCAGATCCTTACATTTGCTTCTGATATACAGAAAGCCGAAACAGACAAAGAAGTAAAATTCAGTTATACTTCGAAAGACGGAGAAGGACGGGTTTCACGTGGATTGAAAATCGTAGATCCCAACATGTTTATGGTACCGGGAGAAGCACAGACCACAATGACTTATTCTTATGCCGTATGGTTTAAAGTAGAGTCGTATTCGCATGACAAGCAGGGAACAAATCTGATCAATAAAAATACGATTGCCGATAGCTGGCCCCATAGCAATTGGGGAGATCTTTGGGTGACTATACGCCCGGAATGGGGAAAGCATGCTGCAAATGAAGTTTCATTCAATACTATGGGATGGACTGCTCATGACAGCCCGAATGAGGATATGATGTCCACCGGCTATAGTATTACGCCTAATGTATGGAACCATTTGGTTGTGACACAGGAAAATAAATTGCAAAAGATGTATCTGAACGGAAAAAAACTGGCTGAAACCACTTTCAATGCATCTACTCGTCGTGAGAACTCATCTGACAGCCGTATCGATAAAACTGCAGTTGCGAATATATTCTTCGGTGGTGGTGGCGTTTACAAATCAGGGTTTAATGGCTGGATCGATGAAGTACAGGTGTGGAACAAAGCTTTGACAGATGAAGAGGTGCTTGCCTGTATGAATGGTTATGAAGATGCTCCTGAGGGTTTGATAGCTTATTATACTTTCGAAAATAAAGCGGAAGATGAAACTTTTGCAAATCTTGGAAAAGGTGGAGATCTAAAAGGAAAAGTCGTTGTGATGGAAGGTAGTGGCGGCGAAGGTACGTCCAGTGCTTCTTATGTTCAAAAAGCAGCGGACAATCAGCATATCGGTTATCCGGGTATTCCGGGATCTCTTGAAATAAAGACTGCCCCAGAATGGAATCTTGCAGGAGCTACCTTACCAGCAGAAACAAATGGAAAAGAGTTGAAAGTTACCTATAAAACAGCTGGTACATTCAATGCTGGACTAATGATTTCTAACTTGTGGGGAAAAGATTCTGAAAACTTGGCTGAATATATCACAATTGTGCAGGGAGGAACAGGAATCGATAAGTTTGATGCAGAACTCGGCTTGTCTGTTTATCCTAATCCGTTTGTAGAATCGGTAAATATGAAGTTCCTTGAAAGTGGTGAATATTCTGTTAATATTCTGGATGTAAAGGGGAACCAGATCAAATCTATTGTTCTGAAAGCGAATGAAGGAGAAATAGTCAATGTATCTGTAGAAGGAGGTCAGGGAATGTACTTACTTCAGGTTATGAAAGACGGAAAGTTGTATAGAACTCTTAAGCTTGTTAAGAAATAATATAGATGAAAACGTAAAAGAAGTAACTTTAATGCTCTTATAAAAAAAGTTATTCAGAGATTTATCTGATTTTATATAGTGGTGTTTGGTAAGTACTTTTCTTTCTCGTGAAGATAAAGGGTAAGATCTATTTTAAAATAGATTTTACTCTTTATTTTTTTTGACTTTAAATCTCTTTTTTGCAGTCACCTGTTCGTTGCAATTCATGGCCCAATGCTGATATTGTTTTCCCTGTACTTTCTGAGCTTACACGAGTATATCCTTGGTTCAGCATGAGAAATACGTTGCGTAGCGATTGCTCTTATTTATTATCTGTTAATCTTTGAATTTAACGAGCTATTGTAATTGTGGATATAATCTTAATTAAGAATTTGCTTAAATGTTTGACTTTAGATAGACTTTTATGATTTTAAGCTTAAAATAGAAGAATGAAAAAAAACTTTTTTACTAGGGATACTTTCTTTTTATCTGCTTTATAGATACAAGCAGTATTTTGTTTAATTTTAAAAAATTAGTTATTATGAGAAAACATTTTCTATTCTTTTTATTGGCGATGTGCTTTCCTTTCCTACAAATGGGAGCAAGTGAAAATGCAGTTAAAATAGAACCTACAAGTTTGTCTAATGGTTCCGGTACTTCTTATGCAATTCGCTTTGATGATAAACTTTTGGGAGAACATGTAGTCGGTTCTTCAGACAACGATAACCGTACGCGTGAATTTACTATGTCTGCATGGGTAAAACCAATTAATCAGAGTGGGCATATTATGGGACTCGTTCAAGCTGAACACTGGACACCGGCGCCCAGCTTCTGCGTCAGATTCAAGGACGGAAAGCTCGAGCTTTTTAGCAGAACAAAGAATGATGGCGGTTTCCCTGACGAAGATGCTATTACAAAAGTGACGGACGAAACTATTTCTGTTGGCGAATGGGCATTTGTAACTATAGTTATTAGTAATATTAATAATAAAATATCCTTGTACAAAAACGGAATTTTAGTTGCAGAAGATAAATTTAAAGGCAATCAGGGAGCCGGATTATTACCCGATGCTTCTGTGTTTTTTATTGGAAATCAGGGATTCGAAGGTGCAGTAAGTGAAATTCAACTTTGGAATAAAGTTCTTTCGGCTGAAGAAATTAAAAGTTCTATGGAGCAAAGCAATACTCCAGATGACTTGATTTGTCGTTACAGTTTTGACGGAACAGAAGCCAATGGCGTTTTTAGTAATAAAGGAACTGGTGGAGCATGTAATGCAGAATACTCGGAACTAACTGTTACGAACCGGGGATGGTATACTTCTGTAAATGCAGCTACAACTGCTGTGACTTTTGTGGAAGGACGTCCGGCTGCTACTATAAAACATACTGTTACACTACCGGCGGAAGTAGCCAACGGAACATTGACTGTAATGAATGGAAGTACGCCATTAGTGAGTGGCGCAAACCAAATTGAAGAAGGAACGGAACTTACCATTACGGCTACTCCGGCTTCTGGATATGTGCTGGCTTATCTGAAGGTAAACGATACACCACTTACGGGAAGTACTTATACTGTAACTGAAGATATGGTTATTACAGTATCCTTTGCTAAGCCCACTTCTATTAACGGTACTTCAATAGAAGCAATTGTTGTTCGTTACGAATCAGGTATGCTTTATGTTGATGGAATGAATGCAGGAGATAAACTTGATATTTACGATATTACCGGAAATTACGTTAGAACCTCGGCTGTACCGGAAACAAATATTTCGGGCCTGGCAGATGGTTATTATCTGGCAAAAGTATCTATCGGGAATATGGTCAAAACAGTGAAGTTTATTAAAAGATAAGCTACATTATTTTTGAAAGATTCATATATTGAGTAATAGTCCTTTCAACCGTATATATACCAATTTAAAGTACGTATTTAATGCATCGTTAATATGCATATTAACAGTGTGTTAAGTACGTATTTTTGTTGCTTAAAAATACGTACTTTTACTATGTTTTAAATAGGTTCGTCAGGAATGTTAATAATAATGCAAACAAAAATCTCTATCTGATTTAGAATCGGTTCATTTGGATATTTCCTGATAAATGCTACAATAAAAAAGAGAAAATTCCTTGTAGAATTCTCTCTTTTTTATCTCGAATCGAAAGGTTACGGAATTAACCGTTAACTCTTTTTTCTTTGATTCTTGCTTTTTTACCGGTAAGTGCACGCAGATAATACAGTTTAGCGCGACGAACTTTACCTATCTTGTTCACTTCAATGCTATCGATAGCCGGTGACTCAATCGGGAAAATTCTTTCTACACCTATAGTTCCTGACATTTTACGTACTGTAAAACGTTTCTTGTCTCCGTGACCGGAGATTTTGATAACAACACCACGGTACAACTGTACACGTTCTTTGTTACCTTCGATA
>DXWV01000022.1:0-38591 GCA_019416685.1 Bacteroides sp. | reverse complement strand
CAACTCTCTCCTGACAGCGATTGCGCGAAAGCGGTGCAAAGTAACGAATTATTTAGCACACTACCAACATTTTTATCTATATTTGTAGCACGATTAAAAAAACAAGATATGAAACAAACTTATGAAAAGCTCTTTTCCGGAGTGGCTCTGATGGCACTCCTGATGCTTTCTTCATGTCAGTCACCTTATAAATTGGTGAATACCGAAGGAAGTATGATTACAATTGATTCGGTCTGGGATACCCATCCTGATGCAGAGGCTGTGGCGCTGTTAGCCCCTTACAAGGCATCGGTAGACAGCATGATGTATCGTGTAGTAGGTACAAGCGAAATGACAATGGAAAAGGGAGGACCGGAAAGTTTGCTATCCAATCTGGTAGCGGATGTGCTGAAAGGGGCTGCTACCCAAGTTTTGGGTAAACCTGCCGATATGGGACTGATGAATATGGGTGGTTTGCGGAATATACTTTCTGAAGGAGAGATAACCTGTGGAAATATTTATGAGATATTGCCTTTTGAGAATTCGTTGTGTGTAGTGACGCTAAAGGGAAGCGTATTGAAAGAATTGTTTGCTGCCATAGCGGCCTGTAAAGGTGAAGGAGTAAGTGGAGTACGTCTTGAAATCACTAAAGACGGTAAATTACTTGATGGTACTATTGGTGGTAAGCCAATCGATGATAATAAACTGTATACGGTAGCTACTATTGACTATCTGGCAGATGGGAATGACGGAATGGGACCGTTGGCAAAGGCTGAAAAAAGAGACTGTCCTCCCGGTGCTACTCTACGCGGGCTGTTTATGAACTATGTAGAGCAGCAGACTAAAGCCGGTAAAAAGATCACTTCACGTATAGAAGGAAGAATTACGGTGAAATAATTATGAATAACGAACTACCAAATTATGAGAAGATGAAAAGATATCAGATATCAGTCACTATATTGTTTTTCCTGTGTGTGCTTCTTCCGGGATTTGCGCAACAGACTAAAATACTCACTTTGTTGCAAACCAGTGATACCCACAGTCGCATAGAGCCGATAGATATACATGCAGCCGATAAATATGCCGGAATGGGTGGATTTGTACGTCGTGCCACCATGCTTGACCAGTTTCGTAAAGACAATCCGAATGTATTGGTGTTCGACTGTGGAGACTTTTCGCAGGGTACTCCTTATTACAATCTTTTTAAAGGTGAAATAGAAGTCGAAATGCTGAATCTCATGAAGTACGACGCTGTCACCATTGGCAATCATGAGTTCGACTTTGGGTTGGAGAATATGGCGCGTTTGTTCAAAATGGCAGAATTCCCGATAGTATGTACCAATTATGGTGTGGAAGGAACAGTGCTTGAAGGGCTTGTAAAACCATATGTTATATTGGAACGTGATGGTTTGAAGATAGGTGTATTTGGCCTTGGTGCAAAAATGGAAGGACTGGTGCAGGCGGATAAATACGAAGGAGTAACCTTTCGGGATCCTGTGGCCGTAGCCAATGAAATTGCTGCCAAGTTGAAAGAAGTAGAAGGATGTGATGCCGTTGTCTGTCTTTCGCATATGGGAATAAAAGAAGATGAAATGTTGGTGCATCAAACCCGCAATATTGATGTGGTACTGGGGGGGCATTCACATACTTTCATGCAGGAACCGGCTTTTTTTGTGAATCTGGACGGAGAGAGTGTGCCTGTATCTCATACAGGTAAAAACGGTATTTTTGTGGGGAAGATAGATTTGACATTTGAAAGATGAGGAAAATGATATGTATACTTGTTGTGTGGTTGGTAGCGGTAGCGCCTCTGATGGCACAACAAGTTTTTTTTCGGCAGAACGATGTACAACCTCTCCTGCTTTATAAAGCGGAACAAGATGCGCGTTGCCGGCAATGGGTCGATTCGGTGATGAACCGTCTGAGCCTGAAAGAGAAGATCGGTCAGCTTTTTATCTATACCATTGCTCCGGTCGATACAAAACACAACCAGGCGTTACTGCGTGATGCTGTGGATACTTATAAAGTAGGAGGACTTTTGTTTTCCGGTGGTAAGATGCAGACACAGGCCATCCTCACCAATCAGGCGCAACGAATGGCACGCTTACCGTTGATGATTACTTTTGATGGTGAATGGGGACTTGCGATGCGCCTTCGCGGTACGCCGCTTTTCCCACGCAATATGGTATTAGGGTGCATACAAGACAATCGCCTTATTTATGAATACGGTCGTGAGATGGCTCGTCAATGCCATGAACTGGGAGTGCAGGTTAACTTTGCTCCTGTGGCCGATGTGAATGTCAACCCTAAAAATCCGGTTATCAACAATCGTTCTTTTGGTGAAGATCCCGTACGTGTGGCTGATAAAGTGATTGCTTATGCCACCGGACTGGAAGGAGGAGGAGTGCTTTCTGTTTGTAAACACTTCCCGGGGCATGGAGATACGGACGTCGATTCTCATAAGGCATTGCCTGTACTGCCCTTCACTCGCGAACGGTTGGACAGTGTGGAATTGTATCCTTTCAAAGAAGCCATACGTGCCGGATTGAGCGGGATGATGGTAGGGCATCTCCAGGTTCCTGTTATCGAGCCTTTGGGAGGGTTGCCTTCTTCTCTTTCGCGCAATGTGGTGTACGGTTTGCTGACGGAAGAGTTGGCCTTCAAAGGTCTTATCTTTACCGATGCGCTTGCCATGAGAGGGGTGTCCGGTAATGCCAGCGTCAGTTTGCAGGCATTGAAGGCAGGTAATGATATGGTACTTGCTCCGAGGAATCTGAAAACAGAGGTTGCAGCAGTCGTTGAGGCTGTAGATCGTGGTGAGTTATCCCGTGAAGATATAGATCGTAAATGCCGGAAGGTACTTACTTATAAATACGTACTTGGTTTAAAGAGAAAACCGGCCATTCAACTCTCCGGATTGGGGAGTCGTATCAATACCCCTCAGACGCGTGACCTTATTCGGCGTTTGAATCTGGCTGCTATAACAGTGCTGAATAACAAAGGTAATATTCTTCCTCTTCATTCCGACAAAGAAATGTCACCTATGGCTCTGCTGGAGGTAGGCGATGCGGGAGAGACGGATGTTCTTGCCAAACAGTTGGAGAAACATACATCCCTTGTGCGTTTTCGTCTTCACAAAGAGATGACGGAGGCACAGGGAAAGGTTCTGAGAGATTCTCTCTCGAAGTACCGCCGTGTTATTGTGGCTGTTGCCGAACAGCGGCTGGCACCTTTTCAACCTTTTTTTGCTGCCTTGGCAGCTGATAAAAAAGCGGCTCCGGCAATCTATATCTTTTTCACTCCCGGAAAGATGATGCTACAGATACATCGTGCCGTGTCAGCCGCCCAGTCCGTAGTGTTGGCACATTCTGCCGGTCACGATGTACAGCAACAGGTTGCTGATGTACTCTTCGCCCGTGCTTCTGCCGATGGACGACTTTCTGCCAGCTTAGGAGGGCTGTTTCCAACCGGTGCCGGAGTTACAATAACTCCGCATACGCCGACGCATTTCAATCCGGAAGAGTATGGAATGTCTTCCGTTGCCTTGAGGCGTATTGATTCCATCGCTAAACGGGGCATTCAGGAAGGAGCTTATCCCGGATGTCAGATTGTGATTCTGAAAGACGGAAAGACGATGTACGACCACTCTTTTGGAACCCATGCAGGCAAAGGAAGTGCATTAGTACGGCCTACAGATTTGTACGATCTGGCTTCTCTTTCTAAAACGACCGGAACACTGCTGGCTTTAATGAAATTGTATGATAGGGGACGTTTTAACCTTTCCGATAAACTATCTGACTACCTGCCGTGGTTGCAACGTACGAATAAGAAAGATATAACGATTCGTGAGTTGTTGTTACATCAGTCCGGGCTGCCTGCCGGAATTGTACTCTATCCGGAGGCTATTGATAAGGAGAGTTATAAAGGTCGTCTGTTCTCCGCCCGTAAAGATGCGTTGCATCCGTTACGATTGGGAGCTACCACCTGGGCCAATCCGAACTTTCATTTCAAGCCGGAGACACTGTCCCGAACCCGGAATGTCAATTACACTTTGCAGATATGCGATAGCCTCTGGCTCAATAAGTCGTTTATAAAAGTGGTACAAGAGAAGATTATTGAAGCTCCTTTGGGGGCGAAGCAGTACCGTTACAGTGATGTTGGGTTTATTTTTCTTCGTTTCCTGGCCGAACAGTTGGCTGGTATGCCGATGGATGAATACCTGGCACGTGAGTTTTATGAACCGATGGGATTGGAGCGTACTTTATATCTTCCTTTACAGCGTATCCCGAAAGCTCAGATTGTGCCTTCTGCCAATGATAAATTCCTTCGTAAATGTGTGTTGCAAGGATTTGTGCACGATGAATCAGCAGCTTTCCAGGGAGGTGTTTCCGGAAATGCAGGATTGTTTTCAAATGCCCGTGAAGTAGCTTCTATCTATCAGATGCTGTTGAATGGAGGAGAGTTGAACGGACGTCGTTATCTGAGTAACGAGACGTGTCAGTTGTTTACTACGGAAGTATCCAAAATCAGCCGTCGTGGATTAGGGTTTGACAAGCCGGATGCAAAATCACCCGATAAGAGTCCTTGTTCCGAATCGGCTCCTGCCTCTGTTTACGGTCATACCGGATTTACAGGAACATGTGCCTGGGTGGATCCGGAAAATGATTTAGTATATGTCTTTCTCAGTAATCGTACGTATCTTGATGCCACAAACCGTAAGCTGATGCAATTGGATATACGTGGACAAATACAGGAAGCGATGTATGAGGCGTTAAAAAAATGATAAGTGATTAGTGATAAATGATTAGTGATTAATGATAAGTGATTAGCAGGCTGCGCACTCACAGCGCATGCCACTAATCACTAATCATTAATCACTAATCACTATTTTAGAAGGAAAGACCGACGCGAAAACCGAAGTTGTTCAGTTTGTCAACGCTATAAGTCAATACCTTATCAGCTTTGTTTGTTCCGTAACTATAATACAGTGCAAGGTGTAAGCCCGGACCGTAAGCCCATGGGTAAACGTTTAATCCGACTTCCGGTGAAACGTAGAATCCCCAGTTTTCATCTCTGGATTCAAAGACATTATAGTTAGAACGTACTTTTGCATATTCAGTACCTAATTTCACACCAACGTAAGGTTGCCATGCTCCACCACGGTTGAACTGATAACGTGCAGCGGCACCAAAAGGCATCTGGAAAATAGTATGTTGCTGATCGCTGGTCATACTGCCACCGTTTACCGGGAAAGTTTCGCGACCTACATATTCATGGTTGCTATGATAGTTGAGGAAGAGTCCGAGACCCAGATTGGGAGTTACAAAATAACCACCTTCAAAGTTCATACCCCAACCGCTGGCATCATCGGCAAATCCATTGCTCAATGGCACATTGAACTGCCAGTCGATATTAGCGTATCCATTATCTGATAATTGTGCCTTTGCCGGCATGGCAAAGACGAGAGCCAAAGCTGCTATAGCCAGCACTCTCAATGAAATATATTTTATTGTCTTCATAACGGTTCTGATTATTTATTATTTGTTAGTAAGATAGGGTGATTGTGCAAATGCCTGGTTAACACCTTTTACGGCAAGTGCCTTGTTCATACTGCTGGAATATACCAGTCCGGTCATGTAACTTGTCCACAGGACAGGAATCTTTTCTTTCGGTCCTTCCGGTGCATTCAGATTTACAATTTCAGAAATGAACGAGTTGGTACTGTAGCTATAGTTTATAGCATACGGATAATACCATCCGCCACCCCAGTTACCCCAGTAGCCTGAGCCCCAGTATCCTGGATATCCCCACCACCATTCTGGTTGTCCGTAATCGGTAAAGAAATAGGTACTCTTAATATAACTTACCTGTACACCCAGGTCAGCATCTTCTTTAGAAGCAGCCATCGTGTAGCCTCTGTTATCCATATTGCTCTTATAAGCAGCAAGAATTTCTTGTGCAGCTTCACCTTCCAGATATTCTGGTTCTTCTTTGTCACTGATTACAAGAATTTTGTCCGGCAAATAGTAAGTGGTGAACTCTTTGAAGTTAGCCTTCTTGTCGTAGTTGGTATACACCAAATAATCATTGTCCAATTTGTCCATGTCAGGGTCTTTTTCGCAAGCAGCGAATGCAAAGACCGCTAATAAAATAGGAATTAATCTCTTCATATCTTTTATAATGTTTAGGTTAAATAAAAAAATCCTGCCCTGGTACCTTAGGCTTTTGATAGAAACAACAACTTCTTTTATAAAAGGTTCGCAAAGGTGAATGTTAAAATGTTAAAGTATAGGCCGACTTTTTTGTTAGAGAGGCTATCTTTGTACGAAATTAAAAACTGAATACATATGAGACCGTTACCCCGCTGCTACGCAGCACTTTTGGCTTTCTTACTTTTTGTCCTGTCCACCCATTTATCGGCACAGACAGAGTTACAAAGAAAAGTAGAAAACATAACTTCCGTGGATAGTGTGAAGCCATTGGAAACTACTGAATTTGTTGAAAAATATGTCGCGTATTTCTCACAGCCACTGGATCATCGTCGTCCCGAAAAAGGTTCGTTCGATCAACGTGTCATTGTGGCACATGTCGGGTTTGATCGTCCAACGGTGATTGTTACCGAAGGGTATGGTGCTGCTTATGCGTTGCGTCCGGGGTATCGTGAGGAGTTATCACGGCTGTTCAATGCCAATATGATATTTGTGGAACACCGCTATTTTCTGGAGTCTACCCCGCAACCCCGGGACTGGAAATATCTGACTGCTGAGAACTCTGCAGAAGATTTGCATGCAGTGACTACCGCTTTTAAAACGTTGTATCCAGGGAAGTGGATAAGTACCGGTATCAGCAAAGGAGGGCAGACATCGTTGTTGTATCGTGCATTCTTCCCCGATGATGTAGACGTTTCGGTACCCTATGTCGCTCCGCTTTGTTATGGGGTGGAAGACGGAAGGCATGAACCGTTTTTACGGCAGGTATCTACGGCAGAAGAGAGAAAGACGATAGAAGACTTCCAGTTGGAAGTGTTGAAGCGTAAAAGTACGTTGCTGCCTCGTTTTGAGAAGTATTGTGCTGAAAAGGGATACGTTTTCCGTGCACCGTTGGAGGAGATTTATGATTATTGTGTGCTCGAATATTCCTTTGCGTTGTGGCAGTGGGGGACAGAAGTGAGTACTATTCCTTCCGTAACGGATACGGACGATGAAGTGTTCCGGCATTTTCTGGAGATCAGTGAACCTTCTTATTTCACAAAGGACAGTCCTAACGTATCCTTCTTTGTGCAGGCTGCACGTGAGTTGGGCTATTATGGCTATGATATAAAGCCGTTTGAGAAATATCTTTCTATCAAAAGCAGTAAGAACTACCTGCACCGGTTGATGCTTCCGGAGGAATTGGGAGACATGAAATTTGATAAGCGTCTGGGACGGAAGATTGTGAAGTTCTTGAAACAGAATGATCCGAAGATGATATTTATCTATGGTCAGAATGACCCATGGACGGCAGCCGGTGTCACCTGGCTGAAAGGGAAAAAGAATATCCATGTATTTGTGCAGTCCGGCGGAAGCCACCTGGCACGTATCAGTACATTACCCGAAGCGATGAGGGTTCGGGCGATAGCGCAGATAGAGGAGTGGATTAGTGATTAGTGATTAGCGGTTTAGTGAGTAGTGATTAGTAAGCTGCGCTTATTTAGTTGACAATTGACAGTTGACAATTGACAGTTGACTATGCAGAATGATAGCGCAGCTTACTAATCACTAAACCGCTACTCACTAATCACTACCTTCAGCCTCTCCGGCACCTCTACCTTTTCAAGGTTGAGTTCTTTCAGCCGTTCTTTCCCTTCCGGGGTCAGGCTGAAATACATTTGCCTTTTGTCTGTCTTTCCTAAGGCTCTTTTTATCAATTCCTTCTCTTCCACTGCTCTGATAACTTTGGATGTGTGTGAAGCAGCCATACCTGTACGGGCAGAGAGGGCAGTAGAAGTCATTTCTTCCTTTGCCTCCTGTAAGGCACATAGTATCATTGCTTCATTGAGTGACAGGGCATATTCTTTTTCGAATTGCGCTTCAAACTCCGCTAAGGCTTTATAAAGATCGCGCATCATGCATATTGTTTTCATACTCTTATGTTCTTACTTATATAAACAAGTTGATGTTAGCATTGTCTGCACGCTCCATGTAGGTGGCTACGCCGCCAATTGTAACTTCATCCAGCAACTCTTCTTTCTTCACGCCCATTACATCCATTGACATCTGGCAGGCAATAAACTCCACACCATTTTCCAATGCCTGACGACGAAGAGATTCCAGCGAGTCGATCCCTTTGCTGTGCATAATGTAGCGCATCATTTTGCCACCTATGCCACCCATGCTCATTTTAGACAGTTTCAGCTTCAGGGAACTCGAAGGCAGCATCATGCCAAACATCTTTCCGAAGATATCTTTTTCTACTTTAGGCTTACTGAGACGCTTGATGACGTTCAGTCCCCAGAAAGTGAAGAATATAGTTACCTTCTGTCCGGTTGCTGCCGCACCGTTCGCCAGTACAAAGGTAGCTAATGCCTTATCAAGATCGTCACTGAACATGATAAATGTTTTTCCTTTACCTTCACAGGATGTCACTATACTACAAGCCTTGGGTTCTTCTTTCTCGATAACGATGATTGATTTTCCGGCAGCACTCTCTTTGGATATCAGCTTGTTTCCGGTGGAGTTACACCAGGCGGCTGCATCACGGGCAAAGCCGGGATCAGTGGAGGTTATTTGTACGCGCTCACCCGGTACAAGCGTATCCATTGTCTTTTTCATTTTCAGAATAGGGCCGGGGCATTGCATACCACAGGCGTCTACCTGAACGGTGCGTGAAGGAACGGCAGGTTCTTCCTGAATGGACACGGGTGTCGCACTCTCTTTCCTACTGGCAGGAGTATCACCCCCCTCATTCCTGATGATCGGGGCAGTGGCCGCTTTGTATATTTTCAATCCGCCGGACAGATTGCGGACTTTATCGTATCCGTGCTGAACGAGTATGCGATAGGCGAGATAACCTCTCAGTCCTACAGCGCAGAACACATAGACCGGCTTATCTTTGGGTATTTCATCTATGCGGTCGCGTATCTCGTCCAGTGGGATGTTGATGGCTCCCGGCAATGAACCCAGAGAGAATTCATCTGGTGTGCGTACATCCAGCAGAAACTCATGTTCCAGGCGAATGTCACGCAAGTCGCGCCAGTAAACCGGTTTTACGGTTCCTGTCAGGATATCTTCTGCCACATAACCGGCAATGGCTACCGGATCTTTGGCGGATGAGAAAGGAGGAGCATAGGCCTGTTCCAGTTTCATCAGGTCGTAGATGGTGCCTTGATGCTTGATGACCAGGGCAAATTCATCGATGCGTTTGTCCACCCCGTCATAACCCACAATCTGTGCACCGTATAGTTTTCCTGTTTCCTTATCGAATGTAATCTTGATACTCATCTGCGTAGCGTCCGGATAATAACTTGCATGCGAAGACGAGTGGGTAGTAGAAGAAGCATAGGCTATTTCAGCTTGCCTCAGCCGTTTGCCCGGTAAGCCGGTAGTAGCTACGGTCAGATCGAAAACTTTGGCGATAGAAGTACCGATAGCACCCTCATAACTGATTTTAGCTCCCAGTATATTGTCAGCAACAATACGTCCCTGTCTGTTGGCAGGACCGGCGAGATAGTTCAACCAGGGTTTTCCGGTTATCGGGTGGCGATATTCAATGGCATCTCCGATCGCATAAATCGATTCGTCCGAAGTTTGCAGGTAGTCATTGACCGAGATACCTCCGGCTTCTCCGATAACCAGTCCGGCAGCACGTGCCAGCGTTGTTTCCGGGCGTACTCCGATGGAGAGTATTACAATATCTGCGGGTATGGATTGTCCGTCTTTGAAAACAACCTTTATCTCTCTGCCTGTCTTCTCAAAAGAAGCTACTGCCTGTTCCAGATACAAGTTTACCCCTTTATCCATCAGGTGTTGATGTACGAGCGATGCCATAGAGAAGTCTATGGGAGTCATCACCTGGTTGGCCATCTCTACAATAGATACTTTGGCTCCCAGTGCATGCAGGTTCTCTGCCATTTCCAGTCCGATGAATCCGGCACCGATTACTACGGCTCTCCGGGGAGCGTGCTGGTTGGCATACTCTTTTATCCGGTCCGTATCTTTCACATTGCGTAGCGTGAAAATTCCCTCAGAGTCAATGCCCGGCAATGGAGGTTTAACGGGAGTAGCTCCGGTAGAGATCAATAGCTTGTCGTAACTCTCTTCGTACGTGTCTTCACTGCTGAGACGCACGGTTACGGTCTTTCTTTTCCGGTCAATGAAAATGACCTCGTTCTCTGTACGTACGTCTACACGAAAACGTACGGAAAAAGCCTCCGGGGTTTGCACAAAGAGTTTCTCCCGTTCGGCGATTACCCCTCCTATATAATAGGGTAGCCCACAGTTGGCATAGGATATGTACTTTCCTTTTTCAAGGAGAATAATCTCTGCTGTCTCGTCCATTCTTCTGATTCGGGCGGCAGTGGTTGCTCCTCCTGCTACACCTCCGATGATGATAATCTTCATATTTCTTTTTATTGTAAATAGTTTCCTTTGGAAATAATAACGCAAAAGAAATAGATAAAGTTCACCGATGGTTGGAAAAAAAGTCTATTTTAGGTATCCGGGGGCGAATAATACATCATTGAGGGCTTTTGGTTTATCATTCGAAACGATGGAGGTTTCTTTCAAAATGAAAGGAAAGTGGAAATCAAATGGTATACCAAAATCTTTGGCAGTCTGTTGAAAAGCTGTATATTTGCGCACCCTGTTTTTACCGCTCTTATGAAATCATGAGTAAGATTCTTATTATCGATGATGAAACCCAGATTCGCAGCCTGTTGGCGCGAATGATGGAATTAGAAGGTTATGAAGTGTGCCAGGCCGGAGACTGCAAATCGGCTTTAAAACAACTGGAGCTTCACTCCCCCGATGTAGCTTTGTGTGATGTATTTCTTCCCGATGGGAATGGTGTAGACTTGGTAGTAACTATCAAAAAGGCGGCTCCCAATACGGAGGTAATCTTGTTGACAGCTCATGGAAATATCCCGGATGGCGTACAGGCCATCAAGAATGGTGCATTCGATTATATCACCAAAGGAGATGATAACAATAAGATTATCCCTCTTATCAGCAGGGCTGTAGAGAAAGCACGCATGAATGTTCGCCTTGAAAAACTGGAAAAGAAGGTGGGGCAGATGTACTCCTTCGAGTCTATTCTGGGTGAATCGAAACCGTTGAAAGAGGCTGTTCAGTTGGCCCGGAAGGTTTCTGTGACTGATGTGCCGGTGTTATTGACCGGAGAAACAGGAACAGGTAAAGAGGTTTTTGCACAAGCTATACACTATAACAGTAAGCGTGGCAAGCAGAACTTCGTGGCCGTCAATTGTTCTTCGTTCAGCAAAGATTTGCTGGAAAGTGAAATGTTTGGTCATAGGGCCGGATCATTCACCGGGGCATTGAAAGATAAGAAAGGGCTTTTTGAAGAGGCAAACAACGGAACTATTTTTTTGGATGAAATGGGGGAGATGGCTTTTGAATTACAGGCTAAGTTACTCCGTATTCTCGAAACCGGCGAATATATAAAGATAGGTGATACGAAACCCACCCGGGTGAATGTCCGGATCATTGCTGCCACTAACCGGAATTTACCGGAGGAAATTGCTGCCGGACGCTTCCGGGAAGATTTATTCTATCGTCTTTCGGTTTTCCAGGTACACTTGCCATCCCTCCGCGAAAGAGCGGGAGATATCAGAATTCTTGCTGAGGCTTTTGTGCGTAGTTTCTCCGAAAAGCTCTCCCATCCGGTGACCGGGATGTCTCCGGCATATCTTGCAGCACTCTGCCAGCAAATGTGGAAGGGAAATATACGCGAACTGCGTAACGTGATAGAGCGTAGCCTTATTGTATGCGATGGAGAGTGCCTGGATGTATGCGATCTTCCACTGGAAATACAGAATTGCCATTATGAGCAGTCTGACGAGGCTGTACCGGGGGGTTTTGAATTATCTGCCATGGAGCGCCGGCATATTGCCCGTGTGTTGGAGTATACCAAAGGGAACAAAACAGAAGCGGCCCGTCTGCTTAAAATAGGACTTACCACGTTGTATCGTAAAATCGAGGAATATAAATTATAATAATGTGGCAATATGCTAATGTGCCAATGTGCCAATTGGGCTACGTTGGCATGGCATGCCATTCTCACCTTCCTTCGTGTGTTTACTCACCGGAATACTTTCCTTATCTCGTAGAGGAGCCTTGTTTTACATGTACATGTAAAGCAGTGAAACATGTACATCTAAAACAGTGAAACATGTACATGTAAAGCTGCGAAACATGTACATGTAAAACAATACTCCTCTACGAGCTTTGATATGTTTGTCTACGACATCCCTGACGAACCCTTTAATGGAACAATGCTTTCTATTCTTTCAAAACAGTGCCATCCTTTTCAAAATGGAAGGGTGGTGCTGTTTCTTCTTTTGAATCCCTTCTCAGGTAATTAGCTGATAATTATTGTTTTATTGATTTCTTCTTGCTTTTGGCACGCTATTGGCATACAGTAAATCAGGTAAAAACTATTAATAACAATTTAAACAAGGTAAAAACATGGGAATTACAGTATCATTTATTTTCTGCCTCTTGAGCGGCTTTGCCTGCTTCTGGCTCTTTTGGAAATGTGTGGATTGGTTTGAGAAGATTTAAAGAAAGGGAGAATTAGATTTATGTATACAATACTATTTGTGATAGGTATCGCAATCTTCGGTTATCTGATGTACGTACTCATCAAACCGGAAAAATTTTAATGAAGCAATGAATACAGAAATTTTAGGTGTAGTTTTACAGGTGATCCTGATGGTGGTACTTGCCTATCCGTTAGGAAAGTACATCGCTAAGGTTTATAAAGGAGAGAAGAGCTGGTCGGACTTCATGGCTCCTGTTGAGAGAATAATTTATAAAGTATGCGGCATCCGTCCGCAGGAAGAGATGAACTGGAAACAATTCCTCAAATCATTATTGATTCTGAATGCATTCTGGTTCTTCTGGGGAATGGTGCTTTTGATTTCTCAGGGATGGCTTCCTTTAAACCCTGATGGGAACGGACCGCAAACACCCGATCAGGCATTCAATACCTGTATTAGCTTTATGGTCAACTGCAACTTGCAGCACTATAGCGGCGAAAGCGGGCTGACTTACTTTACGCAGTTGTTCGTAATTATGCTCTTCCAGTTTATAACTGCTGCAACCGGTATGGCTGCTATGGCGGGTATGATGAAGGCGATGGCTGCTAAAACCACGAAAACAATTGGTAACTTCTGGCAACTGCTGGTAGTGAGTTGTACACGTATCCTGTTGCCGCTTTCATTGATTGTGGGCTTTATTCTTATCTTACAAGGTACGCCGATGGGATTTGACGGTAAGATGAAAGTAACCACACTGGAAGGACAGGAGCAAATGGTTTCGCAAGGGCCTACGGCAGCTATCGTACCGATCAAGCAGCTGGGTACAAATGGTGGAGGGTATTTTGGAGTCAACTCTTCACATCCCCTGGAGAATCCTACTTTCCTGAGCAATGTGGTAGAATGCTGGTCTATCCTGATTATTCCTATGGCAATGGTCTTTGCCTTTGGATTCTACATTAAACGTAAGAAACTGGCATATAGCATATTTGGAGTTATGCTGGCAGCCTATCTGGTAGGAGTCTTTATCAACGTAAGCCAGGAAATGGGTGGTAATCCGCGTATCGACGAAATGGGAATTGCCCAGTCCGGTGGAGCTATGGAAGGGAAAGAAGTACGTATTGGCTCAGCCTCTGGTGCTCTGTGGAGTGTGACAACTACGGTGACTTCCAACGGATCGGTAAATAGTATGCACGATTCTACTATGCCGCTTAGTGGGTTGATTGAGATGCTGAACATGCAGATAAACACCTGGTTTGGTGGTGTTGGTGTGGGATGGATGAACTATTACACCTTTATTATAATAGCCGTATTTATCAGCGGATTAATGGTGGGACGTACACCGGAATTTTTGGGAAAGAAGGTCGAGGCCCGTGAAATGAAGATCGCTACGATTGTGGCGCTGCTCCATCCGTTTGTGATTCTTGTTGGCACAGCTTTGTCCAGCTATCTATATGCACATCATCCCGATTTTGTGGCAAGTGAAGGAGGCTGGCTCAATAATCCCAGTTTCCATGGATTGAGTGAACAACTTTATGAGTTTACCTCTTCGGCTGCTAACAACGGTTCCGGTTTTGAAGGCTTGGGTGATAATACTTATTTCTGGAACTATTCCTGCGGTATTGTACTTATTCTCAGTCGCTTCATTCCTATCATCGGACAAGTAGCTATTGCGGGTTTGCTGGCTCAGAAGAAGTTTATCCCTGAAAGTGCCGGCACATTAAAAACTGATACAGCTACTTTTGGCGTCATGACGTTTGCAGTTATTTTTATCGTCGCTGCTTTGTCATTCTTCCCGGTACACGCCTTGAGTACGATTGCTGAACATTTTAGTCTATAAGTAAAGAGTATGAAAAAGAATAAATCGGCTTCTTTATTTCAAAAGGAGCAAGTCATAGAGAGTTTAAAGCAATCATTCGTGAAGTTGAATCCACGAACGATGATGATGAATCCGATTACGTTTACAGTGGAGATAGTAACGGTTATTATGCTGGTGGTTACCATCCTCTCCCTGAGTAGAGATCATTACGGTTCATTCGGATACAATCTGCTGGTATTCGTTATTCTGTTTGCCACTTTGTTGTTTGCCAATTTTGCCGAGGCCATTGCCGAAGCACGGGGCAAAGCACAGGCAGATAGTTTGCGTAAGACGCGTGAAGAGACTCCTGCAAAATTGATGACAGGTGAGAAACTTCAGACCGTGAGCAGTTCAAAGCTAAAGAAAGGAGATGTCTTTGTTTGTGAAGCCGGAGATACGATTCCTGCCGACGGTGAGATCATTGAAGGATTAGCTTCCATCGACGAGAGTGCTATAACGGGAGAATCAGCACCCGTTATCAGAGAAGCCGGAGGAGACAAAAGCTCGGTGACGGGCGGAACGAAGGTACTCTCGGATAACATTAAAGTATTGGTGACTCAGCAACCGGGTGAGAGTTTTCTTGATAAGATGATTGCCCTCGTAGAAGGTGCCAGCCGAAAGAAAACGCCGAATGAAATTGCCCTGACTATCTTGCTGGCAGGTTTTACGCTGGTATTTGTGATTGTTTGTATCACACTGATTCCTTTTGCCGATTATACTAACATTGATCATCCGGGCACAACCATTTCTATTGCTGCCATTCTTTCACTATTTGTCTGCCTCATTCCGACTACTATCGGAGGATTACTTTCTGTCATTGGCATTGCCGGTATGGACCGTGCGTTGCGTGCCAACGTGATTACTAAATCCGGTAAAGCCGTTGAGACAGCCGGAGACATTGATACGCTGCTATTGGATAAAACAGGTACGATAACCATTGGTAACCGTAAAGCGACTAAATTTCATACGGCACCGGGGGGAGACGAGCGTGCGTTTGTGGAAGCCTGTTTGCTGGCCTCTCTGTCCGATGAAACCCCCGAAGGTAAATCGATTGTAGAATTAGGACGTGAGTCGGGGATGCGAATGCGGAACCTGAACACGACCGGTGCACGCATGATTAAGTTTACTGCCGAAACGAAATGTTCGGGCGTTGATCTGTCCGATGGTACCCAGATTCGCAAAGGGGCATTTGATGCTATCCGCCGGATTGCAGAAAAGGCCGGGAACACCTTTCCGAAGGAAGTGGAAGAGACTATTGCAGCTATTTCCGGCAATGGGGGGACACCGCTGGTGGTATGCGTCAATCAGCGGGTTACCGGGGTGATAGAGTTGCAGGACATCATCAAACCGGGCATTCAGGAGCGTTTTGAACGCCTGCGTAAGATGGGAGTGAAAACCGTTATGGTGACTGGAGACAATCCGTTGACTGCCAAATATATTGCAGAAAAGGCGGGAGTAGACGATTTCATAGCCGAAGCCAAACCGGAGGATAAAATGGAATACATCCGGAGAGAACAGGAAGCCGGCAAACTGGTGGCGATGATGGGCGACGGAACGAATGACGCTCCTGCACTGGCACAAGCCAATGTGGGCGTAGCAATGAATAGTGGCACACAGGCGGCCAAAGAAGCCGGTAATATGGTAGACCTTGACAATGACCCTACCAAGCTGATTGAGATTGTAGAGATCGGCAAACAGCTACTGATGACACGCGGTACACTGACTACATTCTCGATAGCCAACGACGTAGCCAAATACTTTGCAATTGTACCTGCTTTGTTTATGGTGGCTATCCCCGAGTTGGCAGCGCTCAATATCATGGGCTTGCATAGTCCGGAGAGTGCTATTCTGTCGGCTGTAATTTTCAATGCTATCATTATTCCGATCCTGATTCCACTTGCTTTGAAGGGGGTACAGTACAAACCGATAGGTGCCAGTGCACTGCTTCGCCGTAATCTGCTGATATACGGATTGGGAGGGGTAATTGTACCTTTCATCGGGATTAAGTTGATCGATTTGGTAGTAAGTTTATTCTTTTAAATAATATGACGATGAAGACTTTATTGAAATCATTTAAAATAACGCTTGCGTTCTGCGTATTCTTTGCAGTGTTTTATGTCCTTATTCTGTGGCTTTTTGCACAGGTGGCAGGACCGAATAAAGGAAATGCCGAAGTGGTAACATTGAATGGTAAGGTAGTAGGTGCCGCCAATGTGGGACAGAATTTCACAAAAGATATTTATTTCTGGGGTCGTCCTTCCTGTGCCGGAGATGGCTATGACGCTACGAGCTCTTCCGGCAGTAACAAAGGCCCTACGAATCCCGAATATCTGGCAGAACTGGAAGCCCGTATTGATACCTTCCTCGTTCATCATCCCTACCTGAACCGTAGTGAGGTTCCTGCCGAGATGGTAACCGCCAGTGGATCGGGACTCGATCCGGATATCACTCCCGCCTGTGCTTATGTACAGGTGAAAAGAGTGGCACAGGCACGTGGAATGCATGAGGAACAGGTAAAAGAGATTGTCGACAAAACGATAGAAAAGCCCTTATTAGGACTTTTTGGAACAGAGAAAGTGAATGTATTGAAACTGAACATTGCTTTGGAGAAAGCAAAATAAACATTGTAGTATATGAAGGTTTTTAGTAAGAAAGTATTTTTAGGCCCATTGGTAGCTGTAGTTAGTTGCCTAATGGCAACCCCCAACACACAGGCACAGGAATTTACCGTACAGGGCGACTTAGTCAGCTCATATGTATGGCGTGGAATCTATCAGACCGGAGCCAGTATCCAGCCAACCTTAGGCTTTATTATCGGTGGCTTTTCATTGACGGCCTGGGGATCAACCGATTTCGATGGTTGTCAGGCCTCAGAAGGAAGAGCGAATAAAGAAATAGACCTGACCGCCACCTACACTTTTGGAAGTACAGGACTGATCCTTTCAGTGGCAGACCTTTGGTGGCCCGGACAAGGGACGGGTAATTATTTTAAATTCAAAAGCCATGAAACAGCACATCACTTTGAAGCAGGATTGGCTTATACGCTGCCGGTTGAAAAGTTTCCGCTTTCAATTGTCTGGTACATGATGTTTGCCGGACAGGATAAAAAGGAGAATGACCGGGGAGAAATGAAACAGAATTATTCCTCTTATATGGAATTCAACTATCCGTTCAGTGTGAAGACAGTAGATCTGAATGTGACGTGTGGCATTGTTCCCTACACTGCTCCTCAGTACAATTGCAATGGTTTTGCAGTGACCAATATTGCTTTGAAAGGAACAACTGCCATTCGGTTTAGTGATCGGTTTTCCCTGCCGGTTTTTGCACAAGCCATCTGGAATCCGCGTATGGAAGATGCCCATTTGGTTTTCGGCATTACTTTGAAACCCTAACTAAACTCTGGCATAACTAATTAGTATCTTGAGGATGTGTAAAAAGTAAAACTCGTTATTATTAAAACGCAAATTAACGCTGATTAACGCAAAGATTAAATTAAATCTGCGATAATTTGCGTTAATCCGCGTTATTGAATTGCAGCTTGATAGCTTTTTTAGACTTTTGACACTGCTTTATGGGGTTGAAAAATAGATAGAAGTATGGATAGAGAAGAGAGTGTGCAGCATTTCCTGGATCTGATAAAGAAGTCACGCCGGGGAAAATTTAAAGTCTATATCGGGATGATTGCCGGTGTGGGTAAGAGCTATCGTATGCTTCAGGAAGCACATGATTTACTCGATAACGGGGTAGATGTGCAGATAGGATACATCGAAACACATGGGCGTGCCGGGACAGAGGCACTCATAGAGGGCTTGCCGCTGATTCCGCGGCGGAAGATTTTCTATAAAGGGAAAGAACTGGAAGAGATGGACCTTGAAACCATCATCCGTGTCCATCCGGAAATCGTGATTGTAGATGAGTTGGCACATACCAATGTTGAAGGTAGTTTGAACGAGAAACGTTGGCAGGATGTACTGACACTGCTCGATGAGGGTATTAATGTAATCTCTGCCATCAACATCCAGCATATCGAGAGTGTAAACGAAGAAGTGCAGGACATTTGCGGCATCGAAATAAAAGAGCGTGTTCCCGATAGTGTGTTACAAGAGGCAGATGAAGTGGTGAATATAGACCTTACCGCCGAGGAACTGATAACCCGTTTGAAAGCCGGAAAGATATATCGTCCGGATAAAATTCAGGTAGCTTTGAATAACTTCTTTAAAACGGAGAATATCCTTCAGTTACGCGAACTCGCTCTGAAAGAGGTAGCGTTGCGTGTAGAAAAAAAAGTAGAGAACGAAGTCGTAATGAGTATGGGTGTCCGGCATGAAAAGTTTATGGCTTGTATTAGCAGCCATGAAAAGACGCCCCGGCGTATTATCCGTAAAGCAGCCCGTCTGGCTACCCGTTACAATACCACTTTTGTTGCCCTTTATGTGCAGACACCCCGTGAGAGTATGGACCGGATAGATCTTGCCAGTCAGCGTCATTTATTAAATCATTTTAAATTGGTAGCTGAGTTGGGGGGAGAAGTTGTTCAGGTACAATCGAAGGATGTGCTTGGAAGCATTGTCCGGACGTGTCGTGAGAGGCAGATAACAACTATTTGTATGGGAAGTCCCCGCTTACGTGTCTCGAATGCCTTTTGTGCAGTGTTCGCCTATAAAAAGTTTTTGGCAAATCTGGCACAAGCAAACGTAGATTTGATTATACTTGCAGTGGAATGAGTTTGTAAGTAAACTCACGAACTCACAAACTAAAAAACTTCTATAAATCATGAATATAAAAACGAAATTACTTTTCGGAATCGGGATACTGGCCGGAATGATTATTTTATTGGTGACTCTATCTGTTGTCAACCTACAGCTACTGACTGCTACGGAACCGGACAGCCCGGCTGCCATGCCTGCCCTCGAACGGGCTTTATTATGGATTTCTGTTACGGGAGGTATTTGTGTACTCACAGGTCTGGTTCTGCTTTTTTGGTTACCGCGCTCCATTAGTAGGCCTATTCTGGAGCTTAAACAAGGTATTCTTGAAATAGCCAATCATAACTACGAAAAGCGCCTTGATATGAAAAGCAGCGAAGAATTCAGGGAAGTTGCTGATAGTTTTAATCGTATGGCAGAACGCCTCACCGAGTACCGGGCCAGTACGCTTGCCGATATCCTTTCAGCTAAAAAGTTTCTGGAAGCCATTGTCAATAGTATCAATGAGCCTATTATCGGATTGAATACCGAGCGTGAAATCCTTTTCATCAACAACGAGGCACTGAATGTGCTCAATTTGAAAAGAGAAAACGTGATCCGCCAATCTGCCGAAGAGCTCTCTTTGAAAAATGACCTTCTTCGTCGTTTGATTCGCGAACTCGTTAGCCCCGGCGATAAGAAAGAACCATTGAAAATTTATGCAGATAATAAAGAGAGCTATTTCAAGGCTGCCTATATCCCTATTAACAATACCAATGCCGATAAAGACGAACCTCATAAGTTGGGAGATGTTATCCTTTTGAAGAATATTACTGAGTTTAAAGAACTGGATTCTGCTAAAACCACATTTATCTCTACCATTTCCCATGAGTTGAAAACTCCTATTTCTGCTATCATGATGAGCCTTCAACTACTGGAAGATAAGCGTGTGGGTATGTTGAATGAAGAGCAGGAGCAACTATCTAAGAGCATTAAAGACAGTAGCCAGCGCCTGTTGGAGATTACCGGCGAACTACTGAATATGACACAGGTAGAAGCCGGGAAACTCCAGATGATGCCAAAAATCACGAAACCCATTGAACTGATCGAATATGCTATCAAGGCCAATCAGGTTCAGGCCGATAAGTTCAATATACAGATTGAAGTGGAATATCCGGAAGAGAAGATTGGCAAATTGTTTGTAGATAGTGAAAAAATAGCCTGGGTACTTACCAATCTGCTAAGTAATGCCATTCGTTATTCAAGAGAGAACGGACGTGTGGTTATTGGTGCTCAGCAAGAAGGTGACCAGATAGAGCTTTATGTACAGGATTTTGGCAAAGGCATCGATCCTCGTTATCATCAGAGCATTTTTGACCGCTATTTCCGTGTGCCCGGTACTAAAGTGCAAGGTAGTGGCCTGGGACTCTCCATCTCTAAAGATTTCGTAGAAGCACATGGCGGCACGTTGACTGTAGAGAGTGAGTTGGGCAAAGGTAGCCGGTTTATAATTCGGTTGAAAGCATGATACTCTTTGAAACTTATACTATTCTGTTTGTCCTGACTTAAAAAGTTACATATTATTCAAAGATAAAAGACTCGTTCCCTTTAATTTTTATTACTTTTGTAAAGTTTGATATTTTACTTAGTTACAAGTGAGGCATAATTATAGATTGCCTTATGTTGTAACTTTCATGTTATGCTATTCTGTATCATAGGAATATTAGGAGAATATACTTATGATTGATGTCTGGGAGTGAAGCAAACTGCTTCTGTTATCGTTGTGATAGAGTTTCCTTATTTACTAATATTTAAAGCTATGAAAAAATATTTATTGATTTTGGTTTGTTTGTTGACACTACAGGGCACAAGCTTTGTGATGTCCCGTGACATGAAAGGTGATTTAAATACATTAGAGGAATTTCGGTCAACTGCTTTGGAAGAGACAGATAAACCAGTCTTTATCTCCGTGACTGTAGATGCCATCACTCCAATTCCCGGATCAAATTTTTATAATCTTGACCTAACAGCCGAATTTCGTGGTGCTGAATCTCTTTATGCAGAACTCTATGAAGAGTTCAGCATTGTAATTAGATCGCGTTCTTATCAAGAACCGTACATCGTTCATCTTCACTTTGAAAATATTTACAAGGGTGGAAGAGTCTGGGTCGTTTTAGAATTGAAGAACAATGTGGGAACAACGTCTTATACAGTTGAAATTCCCAGCCAGATGAAGCCTGATTCCATAGAAGAAGTAACAATGGAATCAAGCATTTCACAGGTTGAAGTAAGGGATATACAAGGAAGGCTTGTTCTTCAAACAGAGAATTATGAGGATATTAATCGTCTATCGAGAGGAATGTATATCGTGTCGATTACCTATTCGGATGGAAAAGTAGTAACGAGAAAGATCTGTCAATGAGGACATTTATTGTTCTGGTATTGAATATTGTTTGTTTTTTCTAATATTTAAAGCTATGAAAAAATGTTTATTAGTTTTGGTTTGTTTGTTGACACTGCAGGGCATAGGTTTAACTATGGCTCAGCAAGATACAATTTTAGTATTCGAAGGACATATGAATACTACTCCATGGGGATCGCAAATAATGAAACCTTGTTTGCCTCGAACAGAACGTTTGAGTAGTGATTTTGGAGGAGTGATTAAAGTAGTATGTGGAGCCGGAATAGATGATGAAATGCAGCATTGTATAAAGGCCGCCGCACTACTCTGGGAAGAAAAGCTATATATTCCTGAAAATGTAGTTCTGAAGTTTGAGAAAAAAGAGTTGGGAGCAGAAGCTGCCGATTTTCAGGCTCAGGTGAGATATACTTCATTCCCCGATGCGAAAACCACATATCCCAATAGTTACTATCAGAATTTCTTAACTGATGACGAACGTGTATATGACGAGGATGCTATTATCCTGATTAATGAAGATACGGATTGGGAGTATAGTTTTAACGGAAAGGCTGTGGATAAGAAGAATTTCACAACAGCCATGTTACGTGCCATTGCCATCTCGTTAGGCTTTGGTTCATCGGTTGTAAATGATGTGTCACATGGCATTATCTTTTCTATAGAGGGATGTTTCTCTCCTTTTGATAATCTGATTGTTGACTCCAATAATGTCCGTCTGAATGAAATGCCGAATAATGGAGTTGCAAGCCAGGAACTTTCTTCATTTGTGTCGGAAGAGCGTGTTTATTGTAAAACGTCTGCTAATGAAAGCTTCAGGTTGTATACTTCTCGCAGGTTCCAAGGTTATAATTACTTGAATTATCTATATTTTGATGGTGACTTGATGTCATACAATACCAGGACAGGAGATAAAATTCAGCAAATAGATGAGATAGTATTGGGAGTTCTCAGAACAATTGGCTGGGAGGAACCTGAAAGTAATTTAAGGATAATAGCAGAAGGCATTGATGATACGGGTATTGCTTCTTCTTCTCAAAGCTATAATTTTCATGCCGAAACCACTTCAGGGAGTATAACGAATTATTCATGGAAGTATGAATTGCTGGATAACGAAATGGAGTTTGTTACTATCAAAACAGGAGATTCTTCTGATTTCAGTATAGATGAGATAGATGATGTAACGAAGTATAATAAGAATATCAATGCAGATATTAAGGGTAAGATCAGTTTGACTGCTACTACTGCCGATGGGAAAAAGAAGTCTGAAACATTCTATGTGTATTTTGCTACCGAACCTACTTTTGTATCGGTGAAAGTAGCTATAACTCCAATTCCCCAAAAAAGATTTTATAATCTTGATATAGCGCTAATATATACAGGTACTGATTTTCTTTATGCTTTTAAAACAGAGGAAAATAGTAGTTTTGGAGAAAGTGCTTATGTCTATGAACCTTATCTTACTAAATTACATTTTGAAGGTGTTTATATGATAGGAATGGCTTGGGTTGAGATAGAATTAAAAAACAAGGTGGGAAAAGCATATTATACGGTAGAAATACCGAGTCAGATGAATCCCGATCCGATCACAGAGGTTACAGCAGAATCAAGCATTTCACAAGTTGAAGTAAGGGATATACAAGGAAGGCTTCTCCTTCAAACAGAAAATTATGAGGCTGTTAATCATCTATCGAGGGGAGTGTATATCGTGACAATTACCTATTCAGATGGAAAAGTAGTAACGAAGAAGATCTGCCCGTAAAACCTTCACTTTTAATCATTTTTACGAATGAAATATAATCGCATTTTCTTTTTGTCTTTTCTCATTGCGGCTTTTGTTGCTTGTTCCTCTACGTCAGAAGAGGTCATAGTAACTCTTCGGCAAGCGGAGCAGTGTATGGAAGCACATCCTGATAGTGCATTAAATCTATTAAGGAAAATATCTTGTCCCGATAAGTTGTCTGGTCAGGAACGTGCAGATTATGTGTTGTTACTGACTCAGGCACGCGATAAGAATTATATGGATATGTCTGCTGACTCTTCTATTACTTTTGCCATCGATTATTTCAGGAAGAAGAATGACAAAAGTAAATATGGTAAGGCTTTATATTATTACGGGCGCGTGCTTCACGGAAAGCGAGAAACAGCGCGGGCAATGAAAGTCTATTGGGAAGCCCGGCGAGTTTTGAAGGATACGAAAGAGTATAAGATAATGGGGTTGATGCTTGCAGATATGTCGTTTTTTTATCGTGATCAATCACTTTATGATGAAGCTATTCACTGCTGCCACCGAGCCATTTCCTATTATTATCAGGCGAAAGACACATTGGGCGTGGCCTACGCCTATCAGACAATGGGGACCTCTTTTTTCTTAAAGCAAGAGATGGATAGTGTCTACCAATGTGTTATGACAAGTTTGCAATTACTTGCCGATAATCCTGTCCGGTTAAAAATCAATGGTTCCAAGATATTGGGAAAGATGTATTGTTTTGAAAAGCAATATTCAAAGGCTGAAGAGGTTTTTCTGAGGATTCTCGATGAAGAGCCTGATAAAGATATGTTTGTGCTTCATTATATGTCATTAGGACGTTTGTATCAGATGATGGGGCGAAAACAAGATGCAGAGAAGTACTTAAAACCTTGTTTGGATAGTGATAATCTATTCACTAGTTCTGAAGCTTATGAGTGCTTGGCAAAATTGGCTAAAGCTGATCATGATTATGAACAAGCTCTCATTTTGAAAGGACGATCGGACTCCTTATTATATATAGCTGAAAATGATAGAAAGCGAGAAACATTGGTACAGCTTCAGGTTAAATACCAAAAGGAAGAATTTGAAACAGAATTGTTGCAGAGCAAATTAGAGAAGAGGGGCTTACATATTCTTTATCTGATTGTTGTGATTTTGTTTTCTGGGATAGTATATTTTTTCTATGCAAGATATGGGCGTGCAAAATTGGAAGTTATACAAACCAGAAAGGTTATTGAAAAAAATAATAAGCAAATAGCCTCTTATCAGAATGAAATCGGAGTGTATAAGCAACAGAAGAATGAGACAAGTGTACAGTGCAAGATAGAAGAGTTGTCCCGAAAAATGAAAGTATTGACTACAGAAAATGAGAAATTGCGTAGTAAAATTGATGTCAGTACATTGATTAAGATGCTAAAGGGTGGGGAGGTACTTGTAGAAAAACTAACTCCTGAAGAGTGGGATAAAATATTTGATTTAGTGAATTGTCTTTATAGCAACTCTCTGATCAAATTGAAGAGAGAATGTACTCAATTAACAAAGCATGATATTAAACTTTTAACATTTCTATTTTTAGGATTTACTACAAGAGAATTGAAGATTCTCTTTGATAGTAAAGATAATCATACGATATTTAAAGCTAAGATGCGCTTAAAGGAGCGTTTAAAGTTAGCAAAAGATGAATCTGTAGAAGATTTTTTGCACAAATGTCAGAGTGATAAACTCAAATAGTCCACTTGTTTTAATCTATTTGATTCCTATTTTGTTGATTTGTAGATATATATGTCCTGAATTTTAGTCCATGCCTTATTTTTTGCTCATTGACCCCAATGTTCTACTTTTGTGTAACAGAAACATAAAAACAACAGAAAATGAAAGCACGGATTGTCCTACTATTGTTAGTTTGTCTTAGTTGTACAGTTGTTGCACATGAGAATGGCGATGATTTTATTTCGCCATGGGGGCAAATTTCTTTTACTGGTCATTGGAAAGGTGATGATAGTGAAGATAAAGGTCATCGTTCCATGCCTTTTATACCTGTAACTGCATCTTTGGAAAATTCCATTATTTCTCTCGAGTTTCTGGAATCAGCAGGCGATGTCTCGATAGTTATTTCCAAAGCTAATCAGACTATATATTCTCATTCTCTTTTGATTAATAATCCCGAGAAATATAGCATTTCTGTAGAGGCTTACTCTCCCGGAGTCTATTTGCTAGAACTAACAAATTCGTATGGAGGATATATTTACGGAGTGTTTGAAGTAAAATAAATAGCTCCTGTTAGGGATTATAATAAAATATAGTTTCCACTAATACTTGATGAAATGAAAAAACATTTTTTGATTTTAATATGCCTACTGATTATGCAAAGCATGGGTTTAGTAGTAGCTCAACAAGACACAATTTTGGTATTTGAAGGACTTCTGGATACTTCTCCTGTAAGTACGCAGACTATAAAACCTTGTTTATTACGTACAGAACGCTTGAGTAGTGATTTTGGAGGAGTTATTGAAGTGCAGTTCGGAGGGGGTATGAGTGAAGAAATGCAGTATGCTATAAAAGCTGCTGCACAACTTTGGGAAGAAAAACTGTATATTCCTAAAAAGATAATTCTGAAGTTTGAAAAAGAAAGAATGGGAGTGGAAGCTGCTGATTTCGCAGCTCAGGTAAGATATACTTTATTACCGGGGGGGAATGAGGCATATCCTCAAAGTTTTTTTATGAACTTTTTGACTGATAATAAACGATTGGCGGAAGATGCTATTATTTTAGTGAACGAAGATGTAGATTGGGATTATAGTTTTAGCGGTGAAATTACGAATAAGAAAAATCTTACAACAGCAATGTTGCGTGCTATTGCTATGTCCCTGGGATTTGGATCTTCTGTTGTTAATAACCCCGCAAAGGGGGTTGTTTTTTCTACAAGGAGATATTTCTCTCCTTTTGATAATCTGATTGTTAACTCTAATAATATACGTTTAAATACGATGCCAAATAACGGACGCACAAGTCAGGAACTTATTTCGTATGTATCGGGCGATAATGTATATTATAAAACTCCTAATAATGATAGTTTTAAACTATATGCTCCATCTGAATTCCACGGCTATAACTATTTGAGCTATTTTGATACGAAAGGTGATTTGATGTCATATAATATAAGAATCGGAGATAAGAATCAACAAATCGATGAAAAGACATTGGAAGTTCTTAAGGAAATTGGTTGGAAAGAACCTGAAAACAGCTTGAAGATAATGGCAAAAGATATTAATGCTACCGGGATGGCTTCCGCTTTTCAAGGTTATAGTTTTCATGCAGAAACAACTTCCGGGAGTATTACGGATTATTCGTGGAAGTATGAATTACTGAATAACGAGATGGTGTTTGATTCTATTAAAGTAGGAAATTCTTCGGAGTTTAGTATAGATAAGGTAGATGATTTGACTAAATATTATAAAAATATTAATGGTGACATTAAGGGTAAAATAAGCTTGAATGCTACTGTTAATGGGACGAAAATGTCTAAGGTATTTTATATATATCTTGCTACCAAACCGACTTTTATATCGGTGAAAGTAGACGCTATAACTCGGGTTCCTGGATCATCATTTTATAGTCTTGATTTAACGGTGATTTATAGTGGGGCTGATTATCTTTACACAGAACAGTCTGAAGAGTTTGGAGTTTTTATGAATACTCATACTTTTGAAATACCATATATTGTTCATCTTCACTACGAACACATCCATGTAGATGGAAGAGTTTGGGTTGATTTGGTATTAAATAATGAAGTAGGAAAAGCGTATTATACTGTTGAAATTCCAAGTCAGCTGAATTCGTTAGATGATTCTACTCAAATAAAAGAGAAAGTGGCAGATCCAAATATTGTGAAGGTGGAAGTAAGAGATATACAAGGGAGAATTATTCTTCAAACGCGAAATTATGAAGATGTCGAACGTTTGCCGAAAGGAATGTATATCATAATGATAACGTATGTAAACGGGGAAAAAATAACAAAAAAAATATGTAAATGAGAATGCTGCTTGCTCTTATATTAGTTTTTACTTATTCTTGCGATATTTATGCACAGGCTGAGTATATCCTTTCGGGAACTGTGATAAAACCGAGTGTTAGCTCTTTGGATAAATATGGTGCTTTATTGCTTAATGACAGTTGTGCTTTTCATGTGGTGGATAAGACAGGAAGGCGTGTAATTCCTGATGTTTGTAAATGGAATTTTGGTGTTGAAGCAAAGCAAGGAAATTACGTGACTGTGAAGAATGCTACTTCTATAGATTATGGAATTATGATAGATTCGTCACCGTATGAAAATTCCAAACCCGAGTATAGAAGATATACAGTCCAGAATGATAGCTCCACTTACTTCAAAGGAAAAGTTACTTTTGAGGGAGAGTATCAAGGACGAAAAATACAACTTGATAAGGAGTTTTATATAAATCTGCTTCCTTCTATCCCCAAAGTAAAAGTATTGGATGTTACATGGAGTAACTATGATGAGCAATGGAATATTTATGATGATGGATGTATGACTTTACAGGTTAATTCATGTAGAGCAGAAGATATTGCCAGTATAGAAAAAGATAAATATACTTATGTGACGTTAATAACTTATTTTGAGCCTGTTATAGATGCTGAAAAAGGGATTGGACTTTTAGAATTTTATGATGGTGATCGTTATTTTGTATTTTCTGCTGTCAATTTTAGTGGGGTAGTAACAGGTAAAGATACTTTGTGGAATTCCAAAGTAGCTACATCTATACCGGCTGTTAAAGTAGAAAGTATTCCATTTTATCCAAATCTTGTAAGGGATGTATTATATGTGTACGATGGCATGGATGCTATTTTTCCTGTGTCTATATATGATTCTAAAGGAAGGCTGGTGAAGTATGTAGGGATACCTATGAACAATATTGATGTTTCAAACTTGGTAGAAGGTATCTATTTTGTTTCATACAAAGATCAATCTTCGGAAAAGAAACTTACATTCAAAATGATAAAGAATTAATGATGTATAATTTATAAAAACACGAGTTATGAAGAAATTACTACTATTATTATTTGTGCTTGGATTGGCTACTTTCTCTTATGCGCAAGAAGATGGATTTGAAACTATAAGTTTTGGTGCTGATTTTTTCCGTAGAGAAACTTTACCTAAGCCTATGGTACGTGAAGTTGTGGGTGGGACGGTTATTCAAGTTCAGTATGAAGGTGAAGAATGGGAGCAAAACTTAGAAAGAAAAAGTGCTTTTGAGTATGCTTGTCGGCTTTTAGAGGAACAAATGCCTACGGCATTACCACTTAAAGTGAATGCTCGATTTGGAAGATTACGAGGGAACAATGTGATAGCTAACACAGTTCTTTGTTTTGATTCTTGCAATATGGCTCCAGGTGGTTATCCTTATATTGAGCGAGTTGTGAGACCTACAACGAAGTATAGATTTAGAGATAATGGGCTTACGGGAATGAATGTTGCACGTAGTTATTTTAACAACCCTGATGGAGTAATTACTTTTAGTGATAATGATATTTTTTCCTATTCATTGGATTCTGTTGTAGAAGATAAGTATGATTTTGTAACGGTTGTGTTGCGTGAACTTTGTAAGACTTTTGGATTTTGCTTCACACCTCGTGGTGATAATATAAATAAGGTTATTCAATTGGAAAAAGGATCTTTTGTTCGTTATGATGAGTTGGTTTTGTCGCCTGATTTTGATATATTTTCACAAGAATATGATCTGGTAGGTGCATATAATCGAGCCACATCAGGTAATGCAATCATCGAATTTTCTTATGGAGATTCATATGGCTTGTATTCTCCCTCTATGTTTGAGAATGGAAGGTCTTTGTCTTTTTTCAAAGCTGATGAAGCAAATACTGAAACAAGATTGATGCAGCCGGATTTACCACGAGGAACTTCTATACGTAATATTGGTAAATGGTTCAGACCTTTTTTGAAAGCTATGGATTGGTATACTGATATTGCTGTCGGAAGCGGAGGTGGTGGACAGGGCAATGCAACCTCTACTTCTACAGATAAAGTAAAAGCATACGGAAAAGAGTTATCTTTTGATAAAAGTTTGAAAAATAGAAGTGTAAATTCAACAGTTTCCTATAACTATCTAAATGAGATGAAGCGATCATCTAGTGACGAAGTCTATGACTATGTACGCCAATTTATGACCTATCCTGAACTAAATATGAGTTTCCCATATACATTGCTGGGATGGAGTATTTCTATCTTGCGTAAAGATGGAACATGGGACATCGTGAAAACAGCAAATGTGATGCTTCCTGAAATAAAGTTCTCTACTTCCGAAATAGATCCTGTAAAAGCATTAGATTATATTCGGTCAAGTGATGGATATTTGCGTTGTAAGTTAGCTCATCTGGACGAAGACTATTATTATGACCAATCTCTTCCCACACCTCCCGGCATATATACGTTTGCTCGTTATTTCCTTCTGGACTATCTTCCTCAGAAGCCCCAATTGGCATTCTCTAAAGTAATGCCACAAACCAGAGCTTCGGATGATGAATATTATGCTGATGTGAAAATTGCATTTCAGAATGTGGAGGGGACTGAAAGTATCTTGGTAGAACAGTTGGAAGAAGGATCTCCAGTGCCATTTACTTTCTATGTTGAGGATATAAGAGCTGGCTATTTCATTGCATCGGTTGATAAAGAGTATAGTACAACTTTTAGATTGCGTGCGATGAACAAGAATGGAGAAACTATTAGTGAACAATTGCTTGTGTCCCCATTAGTGCCGGCAACGTATACTTTAAGCTCACGCGTAGATAAAAATGTTATATCTTTAGAACTGAGAAATAGCCGTAAGAGAAATATCAATAAGTTGATAACAGATTATAAAGTCTTGGATTTGAATTCCTCGATGATAGTACAAGAAGGTAAAGTTCTTGATAATAATATTGATATTAACTCATTAGGTAAAGGTGTTTACGGCTTGCAGGTTGCAGACGAAGATGGTAAATCCTATAATACGAAATTCATAAAATAAGTTCTTATAAAGTTCTTGAGGGAGGATTTATATGAACGGAGAGTCATTGGGAGAAGAATATTCTTTTCAGTGACTCTTTAATTATAAATGTTTTCAATCAATGTATTAAATGTTTGCAGATGCCATTTTAGACAGAATAGTACATACGGCTGTATGTCTTGAGTTAAAAAGGTGAAAGAATGAGAAAAACTACTATTTTTGTGATACATGGAAGATGATGACAAAAAGTGAATGGATGTGGGGGGATCGACCGTTTTTTTCCAGTACTAAATTTTTAAAAGAGGAAATAGTGTATGAAAGCACGAATTATCATGCTGCTGTTAGTTAATCTTAGTTGCACTCTCTTTGCGCAAAAGAACGATACAGAATCTTTGCCGATTAATAGCCAGCTTTCAGAGATGTCGCCTACTGGAAGAGAGATTCAAGAACAATCGGGCTTGAAGATTGTATGTGAAAGAATTGAAGAGGATGGATTTGCTTCTGCTTATGAAAGTTATAACTTTAGCATTGAGAATAACACGAATCATTCTATTAGTGAGCCGCAGTGGACTTATACTTTGCCTTTGAAAAGTGGTGGAGAGACCATCATTGCTACATCCCAAAATGATATATTTACGATCCCTATAGTTGAGAGTAAAGATCTCTATGATATAGATGCAGATCATTGCATTAGTGGGCGGATCGTATTTAGTTGTATCATTGATGGGGAAGAGTCTGTAGCTTCATATAATATAATGTTGGATTTGAAACCTCACATTATATCTTATAGTGAAATCATAAAAACGGTAAATGAAACGAATACTGCATACAGTATTGATTTTACGGTTCGCTATGTAGGTTCTGATTTTTTGAGAGTTGGAGTTAGAGAAGAATATTCGCCTTCTTTGATAATGCAAACGATTGAAGAACCCCTTGTTGCCCATGTGTACCGAAGTAGTATTAATGCTTTTAATTATGCATGGGTTTGGCTTCATGTTTACAATGAGTATGGCGAAGATGAGATTACTATAACGTTGAAGAACTTGATAGGTGATTCTGATATAACAGGGGTACAAACAATACATAGCGATTTTGTAAATGCTTCTGTCATAAAAATATATACGAAAGAAGGAAAATATATGATGCAGATAACCAATTGGGATGATTTGAAAGAACTTAATCAAGAGATTTATATACTTCAGCTATGCAATAAAGAGGGTATTCCTTTTAAGACTATCAAGTATCTGAAAGGGTAGTGAGGTGAATCTGTTTGTAAGTTTGTGTTTATATCAGTTGGGTAGTCGGATATTTAATCATAGCTTAAGGTCTTTGTAATCATAAGGTTGGGGGGAATGCCTGATAAACTTGCTGGTGTTTAATTATTATGATATAATTCTAAAATTCAAATAACTAAATTTAAAAAGGAAAGTGTATGAAAGCACGAATTATCATGCTGCTGTTAATTAGTCTTAGTTGTACTCTCTTTGCGCAAAAGAACGATACAGAATCTTTGCCGATTAATAGCCAGCTTTCAGAGATGTCGCCTACTGGAAGAGAGATTCAAGAACAATCGGGCTTGAAGATTGTATGTGAAAGAATTGAAGAGGATGGATTTGCTTCTGCTTATGAAAGTTATAACTTTAGCATTGAGAATAACACGAATCATTCTATTAGTGAGCCGCAGTGGACTTATACTTTGCCTTTGAAAAGTGGTGGAGAGACCATCATTGCTACATCCCAAAATGATATATTTACGATCCCTATAGTTGAGAGTAAAGATCTCTATGATATAGATGCAGATCATTGCATTAGTGGGCGGATCGTATTTAGTTGTATCATTGATGGGGAAGAGTCTGTAGCTTCATATAATATAATGTTGGATTTGAAACCTCACATTATATCTTATAGTGAAATCATAAAAACGGTAAATGAAACGAATACTGCATACAGCATTGATTTTACGGTTCGCTATGTTGGTTCTGATTTTTTGGAAGTTGGAGTTAGAGAGGAATATTCACCTTTCTTGGAAATACAAACGATTGAAGAACCCCTTGTTGCCCATGTGTGCCGAAGTGGTATTAATACATTTGATTGTGCATGGGTTTGGCTTCATGTTTACAATGAGTATGGCGAAGATGAGGTTATTATAACCTTGGAGAGTGATATAACAGGGATACAAACAATACATAGCGATTTTGTAAATGCTTCTGTTATAAACATATATACGAAAGAAGGAAAATATATGATGCAAATAACCAATTGGGATGATTTGAAAGAACTTAATCAAGAGATTTATATACTTCAGCTATGCAATAAAGAGGGTATTCCTTTTAAGACTATCAAGTATCTGAAAGGGCAGTGAGGTGAGTATGTTGGTAGGTCTGTGAATCTGTAATTATGATAAACTGTGTGTATGGATTTCAAATATATGATAATGAAGGTTTTAGGCTGTTAATAACTTTAGAATAACCTGTTGATAACGTTGTTGATAACTTTGCGAATTAATAATTAAGTACGGTGATGTCTTTATAGATTTATTGTATTTTTCGATGGTAAAGTGGTTTATATACCAAACGGGAATTATTCAGGATTTAGGATAATTCCCGTTACATTTTGACTACATGATTACGTTTTTAGAATTTATATCCGTAACCCAACATGATTACTACGTTATCATCTTTGGCAAACATAAATTTGGCTTCGGCATTCAAATAACTGTGTTCGGAAAGTGGAAGAGTGATTCCTCCTCCCAGATTGAAAGCAAATTTAGTAGAGTTGCTTCGATCTATTTCAATCTCTTTCCCTTTTATTTCAACATTGTTTTTTTATAAAAATTGTTTTGCATACCGATGCCGGCAAGGGGATAAACGGAAAACTCCTGGCCATCTTCTTTAAAGTTAAATACATAGTGGAAATTTGCGTTTACATCTAATCCGGTGACTTTATCCTTAGGAAAGAAAAAGGTTACATCTGGTGCAAGCCGATCTTATGATTATGAAGTCAGATTGATCTGGGATTATTCAAGTGATTGTCCTTGTGGCTGTATATTTTCTTCCATTGTTTTACAAGCACCGTTAAAGAGTGCTTTCGGTTCTATTTCTAACTTGCAAGTGTAAATATCTCCTTTCATTGAACATCCTGATTTCAACACTAATTCTTCTTCCGTATGTATATCTCCTTTCAGGATACCATGTAATATTGCAGAAACAGAGGTTACATTTCCTATGATTGTTCCTTGTGGACCCAATATCATGGTTTTATGACAGGAAACATTTCCTTCTATAGTACCATCTACTCTTAAACTTCCTTCTACATCAACTGTGCCTTTTATAACTGTCCCCATAGCTATAGTTGTCAGTTTCAGGGGCTCAGACTGTATCTGGGAATTTTTTTCATCTTTCTTTTTTCCAAACATGACGATTTTATATTAATGTTTATGCTATATATTGTTTATTTGCTTAAATATCGAATGATATTGCAAAAATAGTAAAATAATAAATATTAATATTATTTTTATTTGGAATGTGTAGGGATATATTGAAGAGCATTTATGTTTGGATTGATAATATCTCAATTGGAAAAGATTTTTAGCCCTTTTAAAATTACCAGGTATTTGAAAGGGCGGTGGTATGAATCTGTTTGTGGGTTTGTGAATATGTAATTATGATAAATGATGTGTGAAGAATTCAATTGTTTGATAATAAGGATATTAACTTGTTGATAACTTTAGCGTCTACCTGTTGATAACATTGTTCATAACTTTGTGGATAAAGAATGGGGTAGGGAGAAAAAAGAAAGATTCTCTTGTTTGGAGGTGCAAAGATAACGGTTATTTTTGAATTTCCTATAATTGAGTTTAAATAAAAAGAGTACTCCTTTCATCACGAATGGAGTACCCTTGAGTTGTGTGTTTTTTATAAGAGTAGAATTTATTTCTTTCGGGTTATTGTATGAAGTACGTTCCCCTTTTTATCGATCATACGCAGGTTGAATTCTTTTTTATCAATAGAACAGACAGAAAAACCTGGTTCCGGACTACAGAACAGTGTTCCTTCGATCGGTTTTACTTTACGTGCCAGTGAGCCGGCTGAATTGACAACGTAGTCAATATCGCTTCCTGATACGCGGATATGCTGGAAGTTATGAATGTGTCCGCAGATATACATATCTACATGATGTTTTCTCAGGATGGGATCCAGATATTTCTGCAGGTCGTCTCGTTCACTGGTATCTTTGGGAGTTTCGGCGTAGATAGGATGGTGTCCTACTACAACTACCCAGTCTTCTTTGGCTGCGGTCAGTACTGAGTCTACCCAGGCGAGCTGTTTTTCTCTGTTTTGCTTGCAGGCATCCGGATAAGTCTCTTTTTCATTGCGGTATTTATTAATGATGGGGGCAGTATCCAACCAAACGACGCGGACGGTTGTACCTTCTTCATTGAATACCTTGGTGTAGTAGCGGGCAGGCATGGACCAGCGGCGGCTTATATTACTATAGTCAAGTACGGCTTGGGTATTACCGCGATATTCATGATTTCCCAATACAGGAAACCAGTCGATCATTAACTCCGGATGCGAGTAGATTAATTCGTAATTTGTCATCCATAGAGGGTCATTGACGCTGCGTACACCTTCGAAATGGTGAATATCTCCGGTGGCAACTACGAACTCAGGACCGATTTCTTCTGCCATTGTTCCCATTAGTTCGGCAATTGGCTTTTGGTCATAATATCCGTTTCGTCCCAGATCGTTGGCAATATAGAAATTGAATTTTTTATCGAAGATGGAATAGTCGCTCTTTTGTGCATATCCTATTGTACAGATTGTGATAAACAGAAGAACGAGAAGGCTTTTTGTTTTCATTTTATAAATTGTTTCTTATTGATTATTAATAGATACTTGCTTTGCGTCTTTTTATAGAGATTTAGAAATTGATTTTGACTCCTGCATTTACCTTTACACCATAATGTTCTGATTGCATGGTGCGTTCTGATATTCCCTGGTAATAACGCAGAGGTTGGTTTAGCAGATTGTTAGCCTCGGCATAAAAAGTTGTTCTCAGTTTTTTACCAAAAGTATAACTGGCGTTTACATCCATGTAGTTTACTTTATCATAATAACGGTCGTAGAAAGCGCTTTCACCCATTTCATCAATAAAATCGGATGCGAAATTGTAAGATAAGCGTACGTTGAGTCCTCCTTTTTCAAAGTAGAGAGATGCATTGGCTGTATGTTCCGGTGATCCGGGCAGTTTCAGGTCTTTTTCGTTTTCACGTCCGGTGAAGTTGAAGTTGTTCACCTTGCTATGTGTATAGGTATAGGTTCCGTAGAATCCAACACACTTTAAGGCGGGAGCGATGAAACCGAAATCCCGTTGGTAGCCTACTTCTACACCCAATAAATTGGCATCTCCTGCATTGCGGGGTTGCATGAATTTATCATAAGAATTGCCTTCATACTCATATCCTCTGACTGTTTGGGTTACGATGAAGTCATTGATGTCTTTGTAATATATACCAATACTGACAAGTCCTACACTTTTGAAATAATAATCTGCACTCAGATCGAAGTTAAACGAAGTGGTCGGTTTTAATTCCGGGTTACCAAGTGTCAATTCGTTGTCTTTGTTGTTGATATTTACATTCGGTATCAATGCTGAGTATTTGGGGCGCGAAAGTGTTTCGGTGAATGAACCGCGAATCTTGAAATCTTCACTGACGTTGTACTTCAATAAGACGGAAGGTAAAACGTTCAGGTAGCTGTCTTTTACATCCGGGGTAACAGTCAATGATTCCGGATCGCCATCGTCGTTCAGTGTCAGTTTGCGTCCGTTGTATTTCAAATGGGTATTTTCCAGACGCAAACCTACCATTGCACTAAGTTTCTTACCGAAGTTCTGGTCGAAACGAAGGTAGCCGGCAGTAACTGTTTCACGTGCTTTGTATTCGCCTGCCAACTCTTCCGGATTTTCTATCTTATTAAACAGGCTGCTGTTGTTCAGGTCGAGCCCTCCCACATATTCTTTGCTGATAAATGTTCCTGCTTTGTATTTTTCTCCGGGTATGTATCCATTCCTGTTTTGTTCGCTGGTATTGGAAAAGCTGTTTGAGTTAAAAGCTTTTTCGTCTATCGGTTCGTAGTCGTAAAATTCCAGGTCTTTGTTTTTACTTTTATCTACTACTTTGGCTCCGAATCGTAACTGATTGCTATAGAATCCTTTCGCTAATGGTAACTTGAAATTCATAGAGAATTTGAGGTCTTTTTCTACAATATCCTGCTGTTGCTCTGTGAGTTCTTGCAGTGAGAAATCATTATTTAGTATAAGTGTTGATCCGGCTTGTGCCGAAGCATAGGGTTTTCTTATATCGTTCAGGTCTATGTCGAAATTCTGTTTCTTTAGTTCATATCCCAGGTAGCGTTCGTTGGGACGCTCTTCCGAGGCACGGGCATAAGAGGCATTCCAGTCCATGGATAACTTGCCGAAAAGATGTTCGCCACCGAGAGTGAAATCCATCGTACGCTGACGCTCGAGGCGGGCGTTACGGTTGTTTGGACTTCCGGCTTTTGTCTGTAGGCGTACAGAGGCTTTGTTGTCGGCAACTGCGCCTTCTTTCTTCTTATTAACATCTTTGTTCAGGTCTTTCAGAGTAAGGCGATACCGGTTTTCCCAGTCATTGCGGTTATTGAATATTCCTTTGAAGAATAACTTATGATTTGCATTTATATCCCAGTCGAATGCTGCCGAGTAACTTTGGCGCTCACGGGTTACGTAGTATTGGCGAATCTGGTAATCGGTCAGGCAGATTGTTCCTTTTGAATCTGTGTCCCAAACAAATTCTACATCATCAGATCCTGAGGGGGCATTTTGATAGGAAGCAGAAAGCATAACGCCCAGTTTATCGTTGAAAAAACGATCGCCATAGGTGAAGCCCAGGTTGAGTTGGGCTTTTTCACTGATCCGGTTATATCCGCTTCCGGCAGTGGCAGTGATTGTACGTTTGTAAGGAGAGTTCTTGGTAACCAGGTTGATCGATCCGCCAATGGCATCTCCATCCATATCCGGGGTTACTACTTTATTTACTTCAATGGTTTGTATCATATCCGCCGGGATAAGGTCTAACTGTACATTACGTGTATCGCCTTCGGCAGAAGGAATACGATTCCCGTTGATAGTGACCGAACTTAAATCAGCAGAGGTTCCGCGAACTTGTCCGAAACGAGCTTCGCCCTGATCGTATTGTACATTAATACCTGAGATGCGCTTAAGTGCGTCTCCGATGTTTGAGTCGGGGAATTTTCCTACCTGATCGGCAGAAACAACGTTGGTGACACCCAGGCTGTTTTTTTGTGAGTTAATAGCCCGGCGTTGCCCTTGAAAAGCACCTCCTACTACTACCTCTTGTAGCTCTAATCCTTCGTTGAGTACAACATCTTTTTCCAAAGTCCTTCCGGCAGGAATCGTAATTTTCATCTCTACCGGTGAGTAGCCGACGTAACTGATTTTTATGGTGTAGGTGCCTGGATTCAGATTGGAAAATGTGTAATATCCATTGACGTCACTTGTTACTCCCGTGCGTAAGTTTTCAATATAGATAGATGCTCCGGGGAGTGTTTGTTTGGAAGCATCTATGATCCGTCCGCGGATTGTTCCTTGCTTGACTACATTTACTTTCTCTTCGGCGAAAGTATTACTGCTCATGTTTAAAAATAAGAGAATCAATGAGGCTAATTTAACGAGTCGTTTCATATTTGTTAGTATGCGTTAATAATATGCCGCAAAAGTAGGGGGATCGTATTTCATTTTCTTTGCTGGATATTGAAGATGTGGTAACAAATATGTTTCGTTTGTGTGTCGGTGCTATTTGAAGCTGGTTGTTTATATATTGTGAATTAATAATTACGGAAAGTATACGATATGAAGTTAATTGGTTGCATATAAATGTGTTACCCTGTTGATAACTTTATAGTACACCTGTTGATAACCTTGTTAATAACTGTGTGGATTAATAATGAAAAAGGAAGAGGGGGGGAATAAAAAAAGCGCCCAAGAGTGGAAGCCTCCCAAACGCTATTTTCTGTTGTAGCGGGACCCGGGATTGAACCGGGGACCTCATGATTATGAATCATGCGCTCT
>DXWV01000021.1 GCA_019416685.1 Bacteroides sp. | reverse complement strand
TAAAACACGACAAAACTACTATGCAATCTTACCTGTCTATGCCGGGGAGGCATATGTACCGAGTATGAATATTCACATACACATAAATGGCTTCAGGCCGATTTGCATTATATAAACAAATAACTTATGTATTTGTTTATTTCTTGTATGTTAATGTAACATAAACATCTTTTATTGTATGCCTCTCTCACGGAGTTTCAGCTGCCAGTTCCATGCAGAACGTAAAGTATCTTCAATACTTTCTACAGCTTTCCAACCCAGTTCTTTATTTGCATAATCCGGGTTAGCCCATACTTTTTCGATATCACCGGCACGGCGTCCTACAATCTTATAGTTCAACTTCACACCGGTAGCTTTTTCAAAAGCATTTATTAGTTCCAATACAGACAAGCCACGACCTGTACCAATATTGAATACTTCTACTTTCTCCTTTTGTTTTTGCTCAAGAATACGCTTAATAGCAATCACGTGTGCCTTGGCAAGGTCTACAACATTGATAAAGTCACGGATACAAGAACCGTCAGGAGTATCATAATCGTCACCAAATACACTCAGTTCTTTACGAATACCGATAGCAGTCTGAGTCAGATAAGGAATCAGGTTTTGAGGCACTCCGTTAGGAAGTTCACCCAACAATGCAGTAGGATGCGCACCTATCGGATTGAAATAACGCAACAGGATAGCATTGATCGGTGCACCGGAAGTGACTGTATCACGAACGATTTCTTCGTTTATCTGTTTGGTGTTTCCATAAGGAGATTCAGCTTTCTTGATAGGAGCCTGTTCTGTTACGGGAAGCTCATCAGGCTGACCATAAACAGTACAAGAAGATGAGAATACAATACCACCTACATTGTGCTTAGGCATCAATTCAAGCAGATTGATTAAAGAAACAAGATTATTACGATAGTAAAGCAATGGTTTCTGAACAGATTCGCCTACTGCCTTGCTGGCAGCAAAGTGAATAATTGCTTTAATACCCGGATATTTGGTAAACACGGCATCAAGGCCGTCAAAATCTAAGCAGTCAAGTTTTTCAAAAACGGGACGTATACCAGATACTTTCTCGATGTTATCAACTACGTCAGCATTTGAGTTTGAGAGGTTATCAATGATGATTACTTCGTATCCACTGTTTTGAAGTTCTACTACAGTGTGAGAACCGATATAACCAGTTCCACCGGTTACTAAAATTCTTTCTTTCATATATTTATACTTGGTTAGTTCTTTCGGTTTTGTCCTTTTGTTCTGTTTGCAAATTTAGAAAAATTAATTTAGAAAAGCAGGATTGATACAAAAAAAATCATCACAAAGTAAAAAAGTTACGAGCTACAAGCTACGAATTATTAAGTAACTATGCTATAAAACACAGACCCTTAATTATTCGTAACTGTAGCTCGTAACTTATAACGAATAGCTTATAACTACACTACTCCGGAGAATCCCATAAATGCCATAGCCAGCAAACCTGCTGTAATCAAAGCAATCGGTGTTCCTTTCATACCTTCGGGAATCTTCACAAGACTCATCTGTTCGCGTAAACCGGCAAACAGCACAAGAGCAAGTCCGAAACCAAGAGCGGTAGAGAATGCATATACAACACCTGTCAACAGGTCAAAGTCTTTCTGGATAACCAAAATGGCAACACCCAAGATACAGCAGTTGGTTGTAATCAAGGGAAGAAATACTCCTAATGCCTGATACAATGCAGGAGATACTTTCTTTAAAATAATTTCTACCATCTGCACCAAAGCAGCGATTACCAGAATGAAAGTAATGGTCTGCAAATAACCAAGCCCGAAAGCATCGAGTACAAACTTCTGAATCAGAAAGGTAACGATAGTAGCAATGGTAAGCACAAATGCCACTGCGGCGCTCATACCTAACGCAGTCTCTACTTTTTTGGAAACGCCTAAGAAAGGGCAAATTCCCAGAAATTGTGACAATACGATGTTGTTTACAAAGATTGCCGATATAAAGATCAATATATATTCCATAATTAATTAAAAATTAAAAATCAGAATTTAGTAGTTGGTAGTTAGTAGTTAGAATCTATGCAGTATGTTAGCTATCATGCCAAATGGATTCTAACTACTAAATTCTAATTTCCTTAGTTTTTCTTCAAACTGTTAATCAATGCAATAAGGTATCCCAATGCAATGAAAGCACCCGGAGCCAACACAAATACCAACATACCGTACTCTTCCGGGAAGATAGCAAAATCAAAAACCTTACCAGTGCCTAAGAATTCACGCACAGCACCCAGCAGAGTCAAAGCAATGGTAAAACCAAGTCCCATACCAATACCATCAAACATAGAAGATATCGGATTATTCTTAGCTGCAAAAGCTTCGGCACGTCCCAACACAATACAGTTCACAACAATCAACGGAATAAAAAGCCCCAGTGTGGCATACAATCCCGGAACATAAGCCTGCATTACCATCTGCAACAAAGTCACAAAGGAAGCAATAACTACAATAAATGACGGAATACGCACCATATCCGGAATCAGATTCTTGATCAGAGAGATAACGACGTTGGAACAAATAAGTACAAACATCGTAGCCAGTCCCATACCCATACCATTAATGGCAGAAGAGGTAGTTCCTAAGGTAGGACACATACCTAACAGGAGCACAAATATGGGATTCTCTTTGATAATCCCATTCATCAATACTTTAAAATTATTCATTTCTTAATACTCCTTTCTTAATTAGCACTGATGGGTTCAGCAGGTTCAACAACTTTTTGTGTAGCACCGGTAGTTCCATTGGTGTCATCATTGCCCTTGTAAGCGGCATAAGCAGCATTCACTGCATTAAGAAATGCACGTGAAGTAATGGTCGAAGCGGTAATAGCATCTATCTGACCACCGTCTTTACTCACTTTCAATGGAGCTTCACCCGGATTCATTCCCTTAATACTTCCTTTACCACCTTCCTTAAACCAGTCAGCGGCTTTAGAGCCCAATCCCGGAGTTTCTACATGAGACAGTAAAGAGTAATCATAGATCTTACCATCGGCATCAAAACCTACCAGAACTTTCAGTTCGCCACCAAAGCCCATAGCAGTAGATTCTACAGCGGCACCTACCCACTGACCGTCTTTTTTAGCTGGATAAATAGTATATTCAACCCCGTCTATAGTTTGCTTGGTAGCATCTGCAGTAGGGTCATTATCAAATGCAGGTACAACCACACTAATAGCATCGCTCAATATTTTAGCATTGGCTTCGGCTATCGGTCCTTTTGTAAGTTCATTTACGTAAGCCAGTAACGCCACCGAAATAGCAGTAACTCCGGTAAGTACCAGCAACATATTCTTTAATGATGATTCTAATTTTTTCATTTCTTCTTCGCTACCTCCCCAAAGCGTTTAGGTTTGCAATATGTATTTATCAGCGGAGTAAATGCATTCATGATCAAAATAGCGAACGACATACCCTCAGGATAGGCACCAAACAAACGGATAATGACAGTCAGCAGACCGATACATACACCATAAATCAACATGCCTTTCTTACTCATCGGAGAAGTAACATAATCCGTTGCCATAAAGATAGCCCCCAACATCAAACCACCGGTAAGCAGTTGGATAACCGGAGATACATACAATGTCGGATTCACCAAATGCATAATGCCGGAGAACACAAATACAGTAACCAGAATGGATACCGGAATGTGCCAAGTAATAATCTTCTTCCACAACATATAAATAAGTCCGAGTAGCAATGCAGCAGCACTTACTTCGCCCAAACATCCGCCATTCTGACCGATAAGAAGAGTCAGAGCATCAGGAAGCTGATCCAGTGAAACACCGGGAGCACCATTGATAATCCCCTTCATGATAGCCAGCGGAGTAGCTCCCGTAGTAGCGTCAGCATAAGCTGTAAGCTGTCCTACAACCGGCCATGTAGTCATCTGCACCGGGAATGAGAGTAATAGGAACACACGTCCTGCCAATGCCGGATTAAAAGGGTTATTACCTAAACCTCCGAATGACATCTTGCCTACACCGATAGCAAACAGTGCACCCAAAATGATAATCCAGACAGGAAGATTAGACGGAAGGTTGAAAGCAAGCAACACACCGGTGATAATAGCCGAACCGTCACAAATAGTAGTAGTTTCTTTCTTCAGCAGATACTTCCCGATAGCCCATTCAAAAAAGACACAGGCTGCCACAGAAGTAGCTGTAACAATAAGGGCACCCAACCCGAAAAAAAGTAGCGACACGATAAAGGCAGGGAATAATGCAATTAGTACACCATACATATTCTTCTGTATGCTGTCTCCGCCATGAACGTGAGGTGATAGTGATACTATAAATTTATTTTCCATACTTCGTTATTTTTTAGCTTGACGTGCACGAATCATAGCTCCTACTTTACCTTTGCCTAAACGACAATAGTCGAGCAGCGGACGGTAAGCCGGACAAGTGAACTGACAGGAGCCACATTCAATACAGTCCATGATTCTTTCTGTTTCCATTCTTTCAAATTCCCCGTTTTCGGCCAATGCAGAAAGCAGATAAGGTTCCAGTCCCATCGGACAAGCACCTACACACTTCGCACAGCGAATACAATTTTGTATCTCGCCACGCTTCGCTTCTTTCTGATTCATAATAAGAATACCGGAACTACCTTTGGCAGTAGGAACATCAATATTAACCAATGCTTTCCCCATCATCGGGCCACCACCGATTACCTTACCTGTGTCTTCGGGCAAACCACCACAAGCATCAATCAACTGACGCATCGGCGTACCTACACGTGCCATAAAGTTAGAGGGTTTGGCAAGTGATTTACCGGTAACGGTAATAACACGCTCAAACAAAGGTTTATTTTTTTGTACAGCCTGGTAAACAGCAAAAGCAGTACCCACATTCTGCACAACAGCACCGGTAGAGATAGGAAGCGCTCCACTCCCAACCTGGCGTTTGATAACTGCATCAATTAGTTGCTTTTCACCTCCTTGCGGATATTGCACTTTCAAAGCTACTACTTCAATGCCGGCATAACCGGAAGCTATTTTTGTCATCAATTCAATAGCATCAGGTTTATTATTCTCGATGCCAATAAATGCCTTATTCACCTTTACAGCCTTCATCAGAATAGAAACACCTACCATAATTTCTTCAGCATGTTCCAGCATTAACTGATGGTCGGCCGTCAGATAAGGTTCACATTCCACTGCGTTAATGATAACACATTCTGCCTTGAATGAAGGAGGAGGACACAATTTTACCTGTGTAGGAAAACAGGCACCACCTAAACCAACAATACCTGCATCGGCTATCTTTTTTACAATCTCTTCAGAGCTTAATTCACACTCTTTCACCAATGTTTCACTACGATCGATATTTTCTTCCCATTCATCTCCTTCTACATCAATAAAAATGGCAGGTTTGGCATAACCGCTTGCATCAACAATCGTGTCGATTTTGGTTACCTTTCCGCTGACAGAAGAATGAATAGCTGCCGAAACAAAACCTGCAGGCTCGGCAATCTTTGTGCCCACTTTCACCACGTCACCTTTAGCCACAACAGGCTTTGCCGGAGCACCAATGTGCTGCCCCAGCAGAATTACCGCTTTTGACGGAACCCCCGCTGTAATGATGGGCTGATGTGCTGACAGTTTATTTTCGTGTGGATGAACACCACCAATTGAAAATGTCTTCAACATACAATTCTGTATTTTATCTGTTATTATTCTATTATTTACGCTTCGGCTGCAGGAGCTGTTTTAGGAGCCTCCGCTTTGGGAGCCTCTGTTGTAAGAGTCCCTTCAGCCTTCGGTTTACGTGGTGGGAAATTTAACTCAATAATTGTTCCTTGCGGACAAACTTCCACACACTTACGACATGATTTACACTTATTGGGATCAATGTAAGCCAGATTGTTCTCAAGCGTGATAGCTTCGAACGGACAAGTCTTCACACATTTACCACAACCGATACAACTGACAGTACAAGCCTTACGTGCCACCGCACCCTTGTCTTTATTAACACAAGATACATACACACGACGAGACTTTTTACCTTGCGGACGGATTTCAATAATCGCTTTCGGACAAGCTTTTACACAAGCACCACAAGCGGTACATTTTGCCTCATCTACTTCCGGAAGCCCGGTCTCCGGGTTCATGCGAATAGCATCGAACTGGCAAGCAACCACACAGTCGCCACATCCCAGACATCCAAAACTACAACCTGTTTCTCCACCATAAAGAGAAGCAGCTATCGCACAGCTCTTTGCACCGTCGTACAGATTGGTACGAGGACGATTAGCACAGGTTCCGTTACATCTCACCACCGCAACCATTGGTTCGGCTTCACCGGCATCGAGTCCGAGAATAGAGGCCACTTGCGTCATAACATCCTGTCCACCTACAGGACAGAATTTACCTTCGAGCGAACCAGCCTTCACACAAGCGTCAGCAAATCCACTACATCCCGGATAACCACATCCACCGCAATTGGCTTGGGGTAACACTTCGGACACCTGGGCAATACGCGGGTCTTCATACACGGCAAATTTCTTGGAAGCGGCATACAGAATAGCGGCTGAAACCAGCGCAATGGCTCCCAATGAAATTACTGCAATCAGAATCAAATTCATAAATTAGTTATTTTATTGGTTTTATAGTAAATGAAAATTTCTGCTTTAAACGTGTCTTATTCAGCCACAAAACATAATAATAAGGAATTAAAAGAGCAAGTGATGCAAGTGACGCATAGAGTTCGTCGTCCATCACTGCCATAAATAAGAAAAGGGAAAATATTAAAAGTACAAAAGGAAACACGAAAGCCAAAGCAACAGCCATCATCCCCATAGAGGTTTCGCCAGTCACCATTACCTGTTCTCCAATTTGATAAGAAGATGCCGAAGGATCAACAATGTCGATAACCTTCTCTTTACTGTCTGCAGAAGAACAATGCCCTTTGACACTACATGCCGAACATGCTGATGTCTGGATAATTCTCACTGAAAGATGAGAGCCACTTATGTTTTCCACAATACCTTGATGCTTTATTGTATTAGCCATTTTGCAAACTGAACATTACAAATTGCGGCAAATTTAAGCATTATTTGTGAACTACGAAGCGTTAGGGTGTTTTTTCTATGTGTTAAAGTGTTATTTTTACGTTTTTTGTTACCGCACACAATAACCAACGAAGGGCGCCCTATATGGCCGCCCTTCGTTAATATGCTTACAAAAAGTTAACTTACCATTGATAATTGATACCAAAACTAAGCAATTCCTTTACTTGGAAATAGCTACTACCTGCAGTTGGTTTCGAACTGTCATCATAGCGTGCATGTACATAAAGCTTAGTAGACAGATAACGATTCAGAACAAAGTTTACTGTATTTTCCCACTCTATACGCACCCATTTGTAACTGGTGAGGTAATTTAAACGAGAGTCAAGAGTCACAGAAGGAATGATCGTCCAGGTCAGAGTCGGCTGGAATTGTGAGCCAAAATCATTTTTAGAACATTTGCCTTCATCCAGGCCGAATTTCGTTTCGTTCACTTCACTATTACCTATATAACGAAGATTATAGGTCAACGGAGCCAGAAACAGAGAGAAGTTAAATTTCTTCTTCTTCAATTTATAATCCATACCGACACTAACAGCCAAATCTGCCGGAGCGAAGAAAGCAGAAACGAGTTCTTCACTATTGGCTTTATAACCATTGGCAAACTGAGTCTTGAATTCAGCGGAAATAGTATAATACCAGTTATGAGCAGCCTGAATACCCAGTTTACTGTACAAACGAAGTTGATCTGTATTCACTAAATATTTGTGATATTTATCTGACGGAGTAGAGTTGAATCCTAACTTAGCTTCCAACATATTCTCAAACTGCACTTTCTCACGGTCATTATAATTGGCAAACAATTTCAAATTGGCAAGCAATGCATTATTACTTTCTCCTCCTTTATACCAGTTGTCCGAAATATAGTTTTGCGTAATCTGCAAAGAACCGTTACCACCAGTTACCCACCAGTTAGGTTTACTGATTTTCAGTTCAGCCTCTCCCACCACAATGTCCATCGGTTCCTTATCAAACAAACGAAGCACCTCAGTCTTCGCCTTAGGTTTTACATCTTCACGAAATACTTTCCGGCTCCTGATACGGTCTTCTGTAGTGCGAACTAACTGTGGAGCATTCAAGTAGACACCCATTAATGACTGATCAACAATCTTGTTGGCACGCTCTAAAGTCGTGAAACGATCTTTATCATAAGGCAGCCAATTAGAATAGTCAACAGAAACAGAATCCAGTTTAGGCATCTCCCAATCAATCTTAGAATAATATGCAATAGGAGAATAATAATATGCCAGCGGCACAAAGAGACGGTAGTATTTCGGATAAACCGGAATATAACGTTCCGGCACAGCAGGATCATTTAAATAATCTAACTCTCCAATATACTTCTGATACAAATAAGAGACTGTATCCAGTTTATTGGTCTCAGTATTCAATTTCAAAAAAAGATAAGGTTGAAGTCCTTCTGAAAGTGTATCATGTTTCAGAGACAACAGTGTATCAGTTTTTATTACATTAGTCCTGTTTTTCGACACAGTCCCGACTACATCTTGCGCCACAACAGACGAAGAAAAAATAATCGCCAATGCGAATGATGAGATATAACTATTTTTCATAATTCATGCTATTTGAGCGCAAAAATACATCAAAAACTTCAGAAAACATAGAAAAAGCAAAAAGTTGTTTTCACCAACCTTTTTGTAAGGGTTTAAGGAGGGAATTGCATTTTTTAATAAATTTGTTTCTGCGAATACTTACTACTTCCTCATTTTTTTGTAATTTTGCAGTTTTTAATGCGTTAGATTCTTTTAGAATACTACTAGTAAACAAATAATTAAAACAGTTATAGCTGTGGGAGAAACAAAGTATATTTTCGTCACCGGTGGTGTAGCATCCTCATTAGGAAAAGGTATTATTTCATCATCCATCGGTAAATTGCTACAAGCAAGAGGTTACAAAGTAACCATTCAGAAGTTTGACCCGTACATCAACATTGACCCGGGAACACTGAACCCCTATGAACACGGAGAATGCTACGTAACTGTAGACGGGCACGAAGCTGACCTCGATTTGGGACATTACGAACGCTTCCTGGGAATTCAGACAACAAAAGCCAATAACATTACTACCGGACGTATTTACAAAAGTGTAATTGACAAAGAACGCCGTGGTGACTATTTGGGCAGGACCATTCAGGTTATTCCACATATTACAGACGAAATTAAACGCAACGTCAAACTATTAGGTAATAAATACAAATTTGACTTTGTAATCACTGAAATTGGCGGAACAGTAGGTGATATTGAATCACTTCCTTATGTGGAAAGTATTCGCCAGTTAAAATGGGAATTAGGCAAAGATGCGTTATGTGTACATCTTACTTATGTACCTTATCTGGCTGCAGCCGGTGAACTGAAAACCAAACCCACCCAGCATTCCGTAAAAGAGTTACAAAGTGCAGGTATACAACCGGATATTCTGGTACTACGTACAGAGCATGAACTAACTGCCGGACTTCGTAAAAAAGTGGCATTATTCTGTAATGTAGATGAGAATGCAGTAGTACAAAGTATTGATGCTCCTACTATCTACGAAGTACCTTTGTTGATGCAGGCTCAGGGATTGGACGAAACAATCCTGAAAAAGATGGGACTCCCTGTTGGAGAAACTCCGGGATTAGGTCCGTGGCGCGCATTCCTTGAACGTCGTCATAAAGCAGAACAGAAAGAGCCTATACATATTGCATTAGTTGGTAAATACGACTTGCAAGACGCATACAAATCTATCCGTGAAGCGCTTTCACAAGCCGGAACTTACAATGACTGTAAAGTAGAGGTTGATTTCGTAAATAGTGAAACGCTAACAGATGACAATGTAGAAGAAGCATTAAAGGGAATGTCGGGCGTAATGATTGGTCCTGGATTCGGTCAACGTGGCATTGATGGCAAATTTGTAGCCATCAAGTATACCCGTACTCATAATATTCCTACATTCGGTATTTGTCTGGGTATGCAGTGCATTGCTATCGAATTTGCCCGCAACGTACTTGGATACAAAGACGCCAACTCTCGTGAAATGGATGAGAAAACACCGCACAATGTTATCGACATCATGGAAGAACAGAAAGCAATCACCAATATGGGAGGAACTATGCGTTTGGGTGCATATGAATGTACGTTGGAAAAAGGCAGCAAAGCTTACGAAGCTTATAAAACAGAACACATTCAGGAACGCCACCGTCACCGCTACGAATTCAATAACGACTTTAAGACTGAATATGAAGCAGCCGGTATGAAATGTACAGGTATCAATCCGGAATCAGGCCTTGTAGAGATTGTAGAAATCCCTGCCTTAAAATGGTTCGTAGGTACTCAGTTCCATCCGGAATATAGCAGTACGGTATTGAATCCACATCCATTGTTCGTATCATTCATCAAAGCGGCAATAAATAATTAATAATTAAAAATTAAAAACTAAAATGGATAAGAACACCATTACGGGTCTCGTATTAATAGCACTATTATTAGTAGGCTTCAGCTTCTTTAGTCGTCCGAGTGAAGAACAGCTTGCCGCACAAAAAAGATACTACGACTCCATTGCAGTGGTGCAAAAACAGGAGGAAGCTCTGAAAGCTAAGACTACCGCTGCATTGGCTAATGAAAAAGAAGAAACAGCAAGTACAGATTCAACTTCACTCTTCTTTGATGCCATGGAGGGTAAAGAGTCCTTCACCACCATTCAGAATAATCTGGTAGAAATCACGTTTGTCAATAAAGGGGGGCGCGTTTACTCTGCCATGCTGAAAGATTACAATGGGCAAGATGGCAAACCAATCGTATTGTTCAATGGCAGTGATGCTGAGATGAGTTTTAATTTCTACAATAAAAAAGAGACTGTACAAACCAAGGACTACTATTTTGAAGTAGTAAATAAGACCGATAGTAGTATTACGATGCGTCTGGCTGCTGATAAAGACAGTTATATTGATTTTGCTTACACTCTGAAACCAGACAGTTATTTACTTGGGTTTACCATCCAGGCAACTGGTATGACTGGCAAACTTGCTTCAACTGACTATGTAGATATCTCATGGTCACAGCGTGCCCGTCAACTTGAAAAGGGATACACTTACGAAAACCGTTTGGCTGAGTTGATGTATAAGGTAGCAAACGACGGAACCGATAACCTATCGGCTGCCAAGGACGATGAAAAGCAGATTGAAGGTCGCGTAGACTGGGTTGCCTTCAAAAATCAGTTCTTCTCTTCCGTATTTATTGCCAATCAGGACTTCGACAAGGTAGCAGTGAAATCAAAGATGGAGAAACAAGGAACCGGTTATATCAAAGACTATTCTGCTGAAATGAATACTTTCTTTGATCCGACAGGTAAACAGGCTACTGATATGTACTTCTACTTCGGACCGAACCATTACAAAACGCTTAAAGCACTTGACAAGGGACGTGATGACAAATGGGAGCTCGACAATCTGGTTTATTTGGGATGGCCTCTGATTCGCTGGATTAATAAGTATATTACAATCAACGTGTTTGACTGGCTCTCGGGCTGGGGACTGAGCATGGGCCTTGTGTTACTGTTATTGACTATCATGGTGAAAATTGCAGTATATCCGGCAACTTGGAAAACGTATATGTCATCTGCCAAGATGCGTGTATTGAAGCCGAAGATTGATGAAATCAATAAGAAGTATCCGAAGCAAGAGGATGCAATGAAGAAACAACAGGAAGTAATGAGCCTATATAGCCAATATGGTGTCAGCCCAATGGGAGGATGTCTGCCGATGTTATTACAGTTCCCGATCCTCATGGCATTGTTTATGTTTGTGCCGAGTGCTATTGAACTTCGTCAGCAAAGCTTCTTGTGGGCACCGGACCTTTCTACATATGATGCCTTCATTACATTCCCGTTCCATATCCCATTCCTGGGAAATCACCTCAGTTTGTTCTGTTTGCTGATGACAGTAACCAATGTTTTGAACACTAAGTATACTATGCAACAACAGGATACCGGTGCACAGCCTCAGATGGCAGCAATGAAATGGATGATGTATCTGATGCCGATTATGTTCCTTTTTGTACTGAATGATTATCCTTCGGGATTGAACTATTATTATTTCATCTCAACATTGATTAGTGTAGGTACAATGATCGTATTGCGCAAAACAACGGATGAAGATAAGTTGCTGGCTATCCTTGAAGCAAAGAAAAAAGATCCGAAACAAATGAAGAAGACCGGTTTTGCCGCTCGCCTGGAAGCTATGCAAAAGCAACAGGAACAAATGGCAAAAACAAGACAACAACAGAAAAAATAATAAAAATATAAATTCTGTATGATGTAAAAAGCCGGGCAAATCCAAAAGGGTAATTTGTCCGGCTTTTTGCTGTGTTTCCCGCACGGGGAGGTACGCCAGGCGATAAAACGACTATAAATAAACAAAAGAATGAAAACCAAATATACTTATAAGGAGATATGGATTATCTCCTACCCCATTCTTATCAGCCTCATCATGGAACAAATGATAGGAATGACGGACACAGCCTTTTTAGGACGTGTCGGAGAGATTGAATTGGGTGCATCTGCCATTGCCGGAATCTATTACCTGGCTATTTTTATGATGGCATTCGGTTTCAGTATCGGAGCGCAAATCATGATAGCACGTCGTAACGGAGAACAACGATACAACGAAATAGGTCCTATCTTCTATCAGGGAATCTATTTCCTATTAGCATTAGCCGCTGTCATGTTCACCCTATCGATATGTTTCTCACCGCATATACTGAAGAATATTATTTCTTCACCAAACATCTATGAAGCTGCCGTCAGTTACATCAACTGGCGTGTATTCGGTTTCTTTTTCTCGTTCATAATGGTGATGTTCCGCGCTTATTTTGTAGGTACTACGCAAACAAAAACCCTAACCTTGAACTCCATTGTAATGGTGTTGTCAAACGTTGTATTCAACTATATCCTGATCTTTGGTAAGTTCGGTTTTCCTAAATTAGGTATTGCCGGAGCCGCCATTGGGTCGTCACTGGCAGAATTGGTATCGGTATTGTTTTTCGTCATCTACACTTGGAAACGGATTGACTGCAGGAAATATGCACTGCACAAACTCCCGATCTTCCAATTGAAAACGCTGAAAGCTATACTCGGAGTTTCTTTCTGGACTATGATACAAAATCTGTTATCAATGTCTACCTGGTTTATGTTTTTCCTCTTTGTGGAGCATCTGGGCGAACGGGCACTGGCAATTACCAATATTATTCGTAATGTTTCAGGCATACCATTCATGATGACAATGGCCTTTGCCTCCACTTGCGGTTCATTGGTAAGTAACCTGATCGGAGCCGGAGAAATACATTGTGTACAAGGCACCATTCGTCAGCATATCCGCATCGCGTATGCTTTTGTATTGCCATTGTTAATATTCTTCGCATTGTTTCCCAACCTTGTACTGAGCATCTACACTGATATTCCGGCACTGCGGGAAGCCTCCATATCATCATTGTGGGTACTATGTTCCGGCTACCTGATAATGATTCCGTCTATTGTATACTTCCAGTCCGTATCCGGAACCGGTAACACCCGGACTGCATTGATTATGGAGATGTGTGTATTAGCTGTTTATGTTGTATATACCACATACATCATCCTGTACCTGCGGGTAGATGTGGCTATCTGCTGGACAACAGAACATGTGTATGCCACCCTCACACTAATACTCTGTTGGTGGTATATAAAAAGAGGAAACTGGCAAAAAAAGAAAATATAATCATTATCTTCGCACATCTTAATTTAATTGAACAAAATATGAGACAAGCCAAACTGTTAGTTATGTCAACAACAATGATGTTAGCAGCCTGTAGCGGAACAAAAGATACAGGACAGAGTACAGAAGCACTCATCGGTAAATCGGATATCAAGATTGAAGGGATGCGTATGACACCCGAAGCTTTATGGGCAATGGGACGTATCGGCGAATTATCCGTGTCACCCGATAACCAGAAAATTGTGTATAGTGTAGCTTATTACAGTGTGCCGGAAAACAAAAGTAACCGCGAACTTTTCACTATGGAGGCAGACGGAAGTGACAACAAACAGATTACTCACACGCCCTATCAGGAAAATGGAGCTATCTGGATTAAAGATGGAACTAAAATAGCTTTTCTGAGCAACGATAACGGAAGCAGCCAGATTTATGAAATGAATCCGGACGGTAGCGGACGTAAACAACTTACCAACTATGACGGGGATATCGAAGGCTTCTCTATTTCACCAGACGGAAAAAAGATTCTTTTTATCTCACAAGTCAAAACAGTAAAAAGTACAGCTGATAAATACCCTGACCTACCCAAGGCATCGGGTATTATTATTACTGATCTGATGTATAAGCATTGGGACGAATGGGTGACAACTGCCCCCCATCCGTTTGTAGCCGATTTTGACGGAAACTCAATCTCCAATATCGTTGATATCCTGGATGGCGAACCTTATGAAAGTCCGATGAAGCCCTGGGGTGGTATGGAGCAACTGGCATGGAATACTACTTCGGATAAGATAGCTTATACCTGCCGCAAAAAAACCGGATTGGCATACGCCATCTCTACCAATTCGGATATTTATGTATATGACCTGAAAACAAAGCAAACGACTAATATTACCGAAGAGAACAAAGGGTACGATACCAATCCACAATATTCTCCGGATGGTAAATACATTGCCTGGCAGAGTATGGAACGCGACGGTTATGAAGCAGATCAGAACCGCCTTTTCGTAATGAACCTCGAAACAGGCGAAAAGCGGTTTGTCAGTAAAACATTTGAATCAAACGTAGATGCTTTCATCTGGAGTGCAGATGCACAAACGATCTATTTCACTGGTGTATGGCATGGAGAAGTACAGATATATGCCCTTAATCTTGCCGATGAATCCATCAAACCAATCACTGAAGGAATGTATGATTACGATGCCCCTGCCCTCTTCGGAGATAAGCTGATTGCCAAACGTCATTCGATAAGCATGGGTGATGAGATTTATGCTATCTCTTTGGATGGTAAGACTACTCAGCTGACACAAGAAAACAAACAAATATACGACCAACTTGAAATGGGTAAAGTAGAAGGACGATGGATGAAAACTACAGACGGAAAGCAAATGCTGACCTGGGTAATTTATCCTCCCAAGTTTGACCCTAACAAAAAATATCCTACCCTACTCTTCTGCGAAGGTGGTCCGCAAAGCCCCGTCAGTCAGTTTTGGAGTTATCGCTGGAACTTCCAAATTATGGCAGCCAATGACTATATCATCGTTGCCCCGAATCGCCGTGGACTTCCCGGTTTTGGTAATGAATGGAACGAAGCTATCAGCGGCGATTATGGCGGTCAATGTATGAAAGATTATTTTACGGCAATTGACGAAATGGCAAAAGAGCCGTTTGTTGATAAAGACCGTTTGGGCTGTGTAGGTGCCAGCTTCGGTGGCTTCTCTGTGTACTGGCTTGCCGGACATCATGATAAACGTTTTAAAGCATTTATTGCACACGACGGTATCTTCAACATGGAAATGCAGTATCTGGAAACAGAAGAAAAATGGTTTGCCAACTGGGATATGGGTGGTGCCTACTGGGAAAAGCAAAACGCAACAGCACAACGTACCTTTGCTAACTCTCCACACCTGTTTGTAGACAAATGGGATACTCCTATCCTTTGTATCCACGGAGAAAAAGACTACCGTATCCTCGCTAACCAGGCAATGGCTGCATTTGATGCTGCGGTAATGAGAGGCGTTCCTGCAGAATTACTTATCTATCCGGATGAAAATCACTGGGTATTAAAACCTCAGAATGGTATCTTGTGGCAACGCACATTCTTTGAATGGTTGGATAAATGGTTAAAATAAAATCCAATCCACTTTACTAATTATGGCTCCTTTGATTTCTCAAAGGAGCCTTTTTTATACTTTATGAAAAAGAATACAGCATTTGTTTAGTATCAGGTCTATGTTAAATGTTATATATACAGATAGCCTTACTTATTTCTGATTAGAAACAAATAGTAAGAAAACAACCTTAAACAATACTATCATGAATACCACAATCAGGACTTTGTTATTATTCTCATTCCTCTGCGGATGTAGATTGATGATGCAAGGGCAAACCACCTTACTACAAAACACTCATTTATTCCGGGAGGGAGACGTCATTCTGAAACAAGAATTACAATACAAATCCCCTGGACGTAGCGGCAGTAATGTTGTCTGGGACTTTAGTGAACTATCTGTTTTAGATGCAGGCTACCGGGAATATTTTACAGGTTCTCCTGATTCCATCCTTCTGAAAGTTTCTCCCCGTTCAAGATATGAATATAAAATGACAGGAGATTCATTACTTTGCATCGGTTATCAAACTTCCATACTCCAAATCAAATACCTTTTACCAGAGCTTTATTGCCGTTACCCAATGCTTTATGGAGATTCCATCTCATCTTTATATTATGGAGAAGGTAAATACAGCCACACACTCAATATGGCAATGTACGGTATTTCCACACAACGAGCCGATGCATACGGCACTGTTTTATTACCAGACGGAGACACATTAACCCATGTGTTGCGTATTCGTGAATCAGCCCATATAGGTCAACGTCTCTCTTCCTACTCTGATATTCTAAGCTGTGGCAATAATAACCACTACTCTGCCGATTCGCTCCATTACCGATTGTCTCATGATAGTGTTACGTGGCAAACAGACACCTATCGTTGGTATGCTTCAGGATATCGTTATCCGGTATTTGAAACCGTTCAAACTTCTATCATAACCTCAAACGCTCCTACCCGTCACTTCTATCGTTCCTATTATTACCCTCTGGAAGAACAAATGTATCTTCCAAAAGATGGAGTTAATATAAATATACGCGAGAGGCTGGCTATGAAGGAGGCTCCTACAATACAATCACCTCACGATTCTTCTAAGGATTCTTCCATGAGACAAGACTATACCTACAACTATTTCATTGATGAAAACGGTAGAACTTTGCAAGTAGAATTATTACTGGAAAATAGCTTTAATATTGAGCTATTACTTTGCTCTTTATCGGGATATTGCATAGAAAAAAAGCAATATGATTCAATATCTTCCGGTCTTTATAGAGAATCTTTTAATATTTCGTCTCTACCTCCCGGAAATTATCTTTTGTCTATCATTGTGAATGGTTGTATTCACAGTGAGAAAATCTTAAAGAAGTGAATCTCAAAATTAAACGATATGAAACGCACCCTTTTTTTATGGATTCTTTTTATATATAGTATGTCTCTGCAAGCTCAGATACAGACAGATGTATTCATCAAAAACTATACTCCTTCACCTGAAGCTTACTCGTTAATGGAATATTCAGAGATACCGGTTTCACTCTATACAGGCGTTCCGGACATTACTATACCAATCTATACTATCCAGGTAGGAAGTTATAATCTACCCATTTCACTGCGTTATCACGCTTCTGGTATTAAAGTAGCTCAAGAAGCCAGCCGTGTAGGACTTGGCTGGAGTTTGCATGCAGGTGGCTCTATCTCCCGTGTAGTTTGTGGTAAAGATGATTTTAAAGATGGCTTTTGGACAGATACAGACTCAATACCCAAAGAATATGAATTTTCTATCCCAGATCATGACTATCCCTATGATGAAAATAAAGATTATGAACCGGATATATTCCATTATAATTTTGGAGAATATTCCGGGAAGTTTTATATTTATAAAGGAGCTAAAACATTGAATCTTAACAATAGATTCTTACTTTGTAACCCTGAAGACAATTTAAAGATTGAGTATAATGGCTATCTAGATAGTGGTTACTTTATTATCACCACTCCCCAAAATATCAAATACAGATTTGATACACAGGAACTAAAGGAAAAGCATGGATTGGGATATATAGGAGACAATTACCCAACGAATGAGTTTCCTAACAAATATTCCGCTTATGAACCCAGCTGGTTTGACTCAAGAACTACTACGGTAACTTCGTGGTATTTATCCCGCATAGAATATCCTACAGGAGAACAAATTGTGTTTACATATGATTTGTTATTTAATGCATATCTAAGTCCGATTTCTATATCAGAAAAAAGTCTGGAAATACTAGCCAGTCATTACCGTGGTATAACACTAAATGAGTTTTATAACAAGCGCCCTCAATCAAGTCATTATTTAACTATGGAAAATGTGTATCAACAGCCGGAATTAAAAAAAATAAGTTGGTCAGAAGGTTATTTAGAATTTATCTCCAGCGATGAAACCCGCATTGATATTCGTACTCCTAAATTTGATAATTACAAAGCCCAACCTAAAAGTCTTAAAAGTATTTGTCTGCATTCTTTCAATAAAAAGCAACCAATATTAACGCATACTTTTTACTATTCCTATTTTTATGGACGAAATTATAACGGAAAGTTAGAAAATATAAATAGTGAACATCTATATCTAGCCACCCGCTTAAAATTGGATTCTGTGTCTATTCAAGGGACCAGTACAGCCCTCCAAAAATACAAAATGGAATATGATATGAGCGATGCTCTACCTGTTAAAAATAGCTTTGCTTGTGATAAATGGGGATATTACACCGGAGATCTGTTTGAACGCCCTTTTCCTTCTTTTACTGCAAAAGCTAATTTTCTAAAAATGGAAATTAGTACAGATTTTATGCCTGAGATGACGAATCGTATTATAGTCAAAGAAGGTTCCATACACGAATCTTTCTGGGGTAACACTTCAAGCTCTAGTCCTGCAGCCCGTACATGGATGTTAACCGGACTTACTAATATTGCAGGCGGAAAAACCAATTTTAAATATGAATGTAATCAAGTGTTATCAGATGAATTAGAATGGCGTATGGAAGATTCTATTCCTCCCATTACATTGATAAAGGATTATGATGAAAAAGAGGCAGTACTAACTTTTGACATCCCACTTTCAGAAGGATATATGGACATTATTTGCACTTATGACGGAAACGGTTATGGAATCGAAGCAGAAGAAGAAACCAATCTGATTGAAATTAAAAACCCGCGTTATATTCAAAAAGGACTTCCCGAAGAGTTGGAAAATACAGGTAGCCCTATCCATGAGAGATACACATTCACACACAGAATACAATTTATAAAAAACACCTGCTCAATAAAACTAAAAACAGCTGTCAGAGCCAAGTTAACAGTGGAAATAAAAATTTATCAAGCAAAACAGTGGCAATGTGAACCCTATGTCGGTGGTGTTCGTATTGCAGAAATAAAATCTCCCCTTTCCACCCGAAAGTTCAGCTACTTGACAGATATAGGCATTTGTTCTGGGAAATTAAATCGTGAACCTATTTATGCGAGTGTGGGGAAACTTTATATTTATAACTATTTCCCACAATCGCATATCGTATTCAGGGGGATATATCAGTATATAGAATATAACTCTGCCCCCTCTCAACCCTTAGAAGATCCTTATAATGGTAATTATATGGGATATGTTCAAGTTAATGTATCTCATGAAAACAAAAATGAGAAATTGCTTGAAAAAAGTTATTTTCATAACGAAAAAAGTGGAATATTCGAAACAATAAACAGTGTAGGGAAAGTTATACCTTTGAATGGAAAACTAATCAGTTACTCCGTTTTTTCGGGAGACAGACTTCTATCAAGTGATAATTATAGTTATAAAAGCAGATTAATTGGAAGAATAAAAGGAGCAAAAATACATCCTGATGCCGATTCTAAAAATTATTATGTCGAAGGATACCATACCTACATAGATAAGATATCAAGTTCTTACTGTGAAATGATCCAAGGCACAAATTTCTGCCAGAATAAAAATACTCAATATGAATATAATTCTCAAAATCATCTGGTAAACAGAATTATAATAAAACAAACAGGGCAGCCAGATCAAGAAACACGCATACGCTACTCTATTGATTATCCCAATTATCATAACGGATATTTAAAAAAGTATAATTTGGTAACCACTCCTATAGAAGAATCATTTTATACGGACGGAATACTGACTAAACGCCTATGGCATCTACATTACAACGATTCTTTAGTAAAGCCATGGAAAGAATATGTTTTCTATAATAGGCCTGAATATACAATACCTCCTACATTTAACGGAGATATTTCTGCATATCCAGGTATGCCGGACATTACTTACACTTCTTATGACAAGTATAGTCGTAATACCTCCTTACAAACCCGTATGGGACAATCAGTCGTATTACTTTGGGGATATAAGCACCAGCATATCATAGCTCAACTAACAAATGCCACACTTGCCGAAGTAAAAAGCCTGGGTGTTGATGTGGAAACATTAGCGAACCGAGAGGAACCAAGCGAAGCCGAATGGAACTTGCTACATTCGTTAAGAACAAAATTACCTCAAACCAAAGTGGTAATCACCCAATATGCTCCTTTAATCGGAATCGTTTCTCAAACCGGACCTACCGGCATAACTACGCGTTATACATATGATGAATTCGGCCGTTTAAGTGAAACTATTGAAACAGGAGAAAAAGAATATGTGTTACAGAAAAACGAATACAAGTATGCAACAGAAGAATAATAAATATCATATCAAGCCAATAGCATTGTTTCTGCTTTTTACTTTTATTGGTATGCTGTCTTTAGCTCAACAGAATTATGTTCGTGTTTATATTCCTCAAACTGAAGTTTCTCCCGGAGGAACCTTAAATAATGAGAACTCATTGATTACCACATCTTATTATGATGACGCCGGAAGATTAATACAGACTGTAAACCTGGGGATAACCCCATTCCAACAAGATATGGCCAATTGCATAGTTTACGATGGTCTTGGGCGTAAACAGCGTGAATGGAGCTCATTACCCTTTACAGATTCCGATGGTTCATATAAACCTCTTTCTTCTTTTGAATCATCCGATTATAAGGATTATTACCATGTAGACTATGAATATGAACCATCTATACGCAAACGTGTAACAACTGAAACAGGACGTAACTCTAAAGGAAAATCTGTCCATACGGAATATCTGATGAACAACTCTTTGGTCACAGAATTATCCATATTTCATTATAGCCGTATTTCAGATACATCTTTAGAGAACAAAGGCCTATATAAAGGAAGTACCCTGACTTGTGTGAAACAGACAGATGAAGATGGTAATGCTCTTTACACTTTTCGTGATCCCACAGACAAAATCATCTTAGAAAGACGGACACATACCGATACTTTTGAAATGTTCGATACATATTATATTTATGATTCTTTTGGCCAATTATACTGTGTTCTTCCACCCGAAGCCTCCGATGTACTACAAAACGTATCAACATATATTTTATCTCAAGACAATGTGTTGGATCAGTATGCCTATTTTTATCAATACGATAATTTCAATAACCGTATTGCCCGCAAAGCCCCCGGTGCAGGTTGGTATTATACAGTATATGACGGAGACCACCGCCCTGTATTATATCAGTCCCCCAATCAACATGCACGTAATGAATGGAGTTTTCAAAAATATGACGGATTGAATCGGGTAATCCTGGAAGGTACTGTGATAAATCCTCAAACTCACACTACACTTGTCCGGCAATTCAGTAACATTCTGGTAAAAGAGGCTTTTCAGATGGATATGCCCTACGGATATACTGAAAATATAATTTTAGGTACCTCAACCCATATAACGAAAGCGATCTATTTTGATAATTATGATTTCTTGAATCTTTCATTGTTCAACAATCTGACAACAGCTCAGCCTATCGGTAGTTTTTCTGCCAATACATTGCAGACAGGTAGTTACATTGCAACATTAGGTATAGAGAAAGAATACGAGCTCTCTGTAAACTATTACGATAAAAGAGGACGCAATATCAATACAGATTCTTATAATAGCATTAGCCATACAAATACTCAGGGCTCCTCTATTTATAACTTTGTAAATGCGCCCATCAAAACAACTCGCAACTATATAACTCCTATGGAAGTTTTATCTGAGGAGATTAATTATAAATATGACCATGCCGGTCGGGAAACCAGCTCTGAGTTGAAGTTATCATTGCATTCCGACAAGCAGAATATTCAAAAAACATATCCTCTACAACAGTTAGTATACGACAATTTTGGTCGTGTAGCTAATAAAACGTTATTCAATAAGAAAGAACAAATAACTACTACATATAGAGCTGATGGTAAATTAGGTAAGATATCCGGTTCTTTCTTCTCTCAAACACTTTACTATGATGAAACAGACTTTCATCCCTACTATGAGCAATACTTCAATGGACGTATTTCGTCTGTTTCCACCCGTCAAGGTAACAACAGTTATCGCTTTTATTATGGCTATGATGATGTTGGAAGATTTTCCAGAACAACAATGTATAACTATGAAGGAAGTGGATCCTTGCGATTTAAAGAAGAATTTGGTTACGACAAAATGGGAAATATCACCTATTTATACCGTACCACTCCCCAGGGAGATGTCAATGTACTTTCTTTATCGTACGATGGTAATCATATTATATCCACAGAAGATAATAGTTACTCGCGCTGGCCCGATGAATATGAATTCATGTTTTGTCGTTGGAGTAAAGAAACAAATGCTTATCTTTACGATGAAAACGGAAATGAATCCCGTAATATAGCCCGTAATATGTTACATGCCCGTTATAATAATCTCAACTTACCGGACAGTATATGCTTCTCCGGCGGCAATACCCTTCAGATGAGCTATTTGTCTGACGGAAGACGGGTAAGAACCACTTCAAAAACCTATCGTACTGCCCTAACGATACCTCTGGACGATGTACAAATTCTGTCTGACCCTTCATCTGTCCATGAAGAGATTCAGGATGGAAATTTGTTATTTCGTGACGGCTACCTTTCCGAACTTCGTATTCCGGGCGGATATATCTCGTTGAGGAATGATACGACGAAACGCAGTCATGTACAACCCTATTATTATATAACAGATTATTTAGGCAGCGTTCGCGCGACTTGTGACGGTGAGACCGGTAATATTCTTCAGAGCATGGAATACCTACCTTCGGGAGCTATATTCCGTCGTACAGGGTATGATGCTCAAAGCCGTAGGTTCTGTGGTAAAGAAGAACTGGCTATGCATGGATTTGACATGTATGATTCTGACGCAAGATTGCAATATACTCGCATTCCAAGATTCTCAACAATGGATCCATTGTTGGAAAAGTATTATCATTTATCGCCGTATGCATATTGTGCGAATGATTTTACACATCTGATAGACCCAGATGGAAGAAAAATAGTAGTCGGTAGTTTCTGGGGAAGAGTCAAAGCCTTTTTCGGAGCGGATAACTTTGAATCACAGGTTCAGAAAGATTTATCGGCATTAAAAGAAATGTCTCCTACTTTAGATAGAACGATTTCAGCTTTAGAAAAAAGTGATAAAACTGTTCATATAAAACAAACATCAGAAGGAAATGCAACGCAACGACAGTATAATAACCCTAAAGTAAAACAAGGTAGTAGTATTTTTTATAATTCAGAAAACTGGAAAGCCAATAAAAATAACACAAGACCTCCAATTGTTGGTCTTGCTCATGAATTAGGACATGCAGAAGATCTAGTAAACGGGAAAGCTATTAAATATAATAGAGAGAGTGCTCGAAATGGAACAGATTTTGAAGAAGTAACCAAAGGAAATCAAAATGAGAAAAATGCCATAAATAAGGAAAATGTTATACGAAAAATTCTAAACTTGAATTTACGACCTTATAATTATTATCCTATAAAATAAAACAACAATCAATTTATTAGTTCTCTTTTAATAGAGAGCACAATTTATTTACGTATGAAAAATATTATATTATTCTACCTTTCATTAATGATAATATCTTGTACTAATCAAGTTGACAAACCACAAGATAATTTGTACAAGAATCTTATTAAAAACTTTCAAATGGTTGTTCCCATAACAAATATTGAGGATTCTATCTATATTATTGATGATTCATATAATCTTTATATGAATATATTAAATATGCAAATTGTAGATAAAGAAGAATTTGATTTAGCTTTGTATTTACATGTAAAAAACAATTCATTTATACCCGTAGATAATGAACTATTTAATTATGCAAAAAAGTATTGTGTCATAGAAGACCCAACTATAAAAAAAGAATATTTTAAAGATGGGATTAAAGGTATATTATCTACCTACACATTGATTTCACCTAATGAAAAAATTTCTTTCTTTAAAGAAGAACTTAGTAACGAACAAATAACATATATCATCTATTTACTGTTCCAACATGATATTTATGTGAGTTGGGGAGACGAAGAAAGGTGTTACATTATAAGATTGGAAAATCAATAAAAAGGAGCAAATAAGATGAAAAACATAGAGAGAAAGAAGAAGACAGCGATGATAAATTATGAAAAAAAAGAAAGAATAAAAAATGGACAACTAAAAATACTCATATAAGAAAATTCAATAGAAGAACTGATATTGAACCTGAAAGATGGTATGATAAATTAGCAACATGGATTGTTATTGCAGTGGCTATTGCACTCATTATATTAATTGCTTTAAATAACCATATTGTAGGCTATGATCATTTTATTGGTACTCCAATGGAGTGGATACGATCACTGCTTGAATAAATCAAAAGGATTCCTGTTTTTATATGTGCGATGCATTAGAATTTTATCGAGAGTTCAATATGTACGTTATGGAATATGAAACATTCTGCATAACCTTGTATAATCATATTAAAACAAACGCTTATATTCAGTTGACTGATTCTCTCTATAAAGAACTGAATACAATGTCCATACATGAAGTTTCTGAAATAGATTCTGTATATCAATATGAAGGTATAAAAGGTATACTTAACAGATATACGAAAGCAGCAAGTCCGGGATATGCTGCATTTAAAAATGAATTATCTTGGGAAGAACGTGATTTTATCATGTATTTATTGTTTCAGGAGGGGATTTATACTGAATTCTCAGATGAAGATGGTGATGCTTTTGTAAGACTTAATTCCAAATAAATATCTGTAATGAAATACTTAATTATAATGTTTGTGCTGTCTTTACAACTATCTTCCTGTACCCGAATGGAGGATACAGATTTGTACAAAAAGTTAAAGAATAATGGACCTGTTCTTATTCCCATTACATGCCATGAAGATTCAAGTTTCTGTTTCTTGACTTCACAGAAGCTTTGGGATAAATGGAATATTAAAATGGTAGACCAATGTGCATTTGACAGTTTGCTTTATTATCATATAAAAAATAATGTCTATATTACTTTAGATATGCAGTTGTATAGTGAATTCACTAATGTCCCTTCAAGACTGGAACATTAATTGGCATAGAGAAAAAAGAGAAGAGCATGAAAGAAAACCTAGAAGATAAAAGACAACCAATGGAATTAATTCCCGGGAAGTCATCGTCCATATTTAAGCTGGGAGCAAACATATCTGATTACCTGTTTTTAGAATATATATTTTATCCTAAAGATGATAATATACAAGGTTACGATGATTACGATGTTTATGAATTCGTTAATATGAACACTGACTTATATGTATGTTCTGAAAATACTGTAGATTGCATAACTACACGTTCTTCATGTGTCTATATGGGAAAAGAACTTATTAATATGTATTATAATGTCTTTTTAGAATTATTTGGATTATTATCTACAAATACTATGCATCTATATTCTGAAGGTCCAAAAAAAAATGGGCGTTATTATGATGTATATGATTTTGATTTGGGAATAACACTTTGGGTATGGCGTAACAAAATCAGAACTATCCAAATTGGCTATATATATGAAGAGGATGGAGAGCATATAAAATTATAAAATGGGACTCTCCATTAGATTGCGTTAATAGATGTTGAAATGACTATCCTATTCTTTTCATAATAAAATGGATATGCTATAATAGATGTTAATGATCAACGAAGAACTAGATATAAATAACAACATAAAAATATTACATTATGGATTCTAATAAATTTTATAGTTTTTACATGAAAGGATGGGATGAACCATGCTTAGGAATTATCCAATCTATAGGAGACGAATGGATTTTAATAAAAAGAATTATCAATGATTATCTGTTCGATGGTTATACTTTTATAAGACGAAAATATATTCAGAAAGTTAACAGAGACAGTAATATTATTTTTAAAGAAAAAGTATTATATGCAAAAGGATACATAGACCAAAGTCTGCCGCTAACAATTTGTCTGAATAAGTTAAGCACCCCTTTGGATTGGATATGTGAAAAAAAATGTGTTTGTATGATTTCTCCTAAAGACGAAACATTGTGTTATATCACAAGTATAGAAAAGATTCTAAAACGTTATTTAATATTACATGCAATGACTTTTGAGGGTTGTTGGGAAACGAAAAACTTTAAATATTTAATAAGTGAAATAGTTACAATAGATTTCGACAATGATTATATAAACTCTTTAGTGACTTATAATAGGATGTATTTATCGGGAAAAGATGATTAGAAAAGATCTAAAAATGAAGAATCATTACCATTTACACATCTGATAGATCCAGATGGAAGAGAAATAGTGGTCGGTAGCTTTTAGGGAAGAGTCAAAGCTTTTTTCGGAGCGGACAACTTTGAATCACAGGTTCAAAAAGATTTATCAGCATTAAAAGAAATGTCTACTACTTTAGATAGAACGATTACAGCTTTAGAAAAAAGTGATAAAACTATTCATATAGAACAAACAACAGAAGGAAATGCAACGCAACGACAGTATAATAATCCCAAAGTAAAGCAAGGTAGTAGTATTTTTTATAATTCGGAAAACTGGCAAGCCAGTAAAAACAACATAAGACCTCCAATTATTGGTCTTGTTCATGAATTGGGACATGCAGAAGATTTAGTAAACGGGAAAGCTATTGAATATAATAGAGAGAATGCTCGAAATGGAACAGATTTTGAAGAAGTAACCAAAGGAAATCAAAATGAGAAAAATGCCATAAATAAGGAAAATGTTATACAAAAAAGGTGATTTGATTATTCATTTCTTCTGAGAAGGATGAGGTTGAAAAGTTATACCAACCGCATCCTTCTCAGAAGAGTAACAGACCAATATCAACGCATCCACACGCTCTCTATTTCAACCACATACATTTTGTGAAAACCGCCATGTGTACCTCCATACCATTTATCAATCAGTTGCTTATCAAAGAAATTTCCGGGATCAATAGCATCCGCATAGAGTTTTTTACATTCTAAACTCAGACGGGACTGTTCAAAAAACACATTACCTTGCTCTGTAAACAACGGTTTCAATCCGGTTTCTTTCACTTTATCTACTTCTCTACCTGATTTTGATCCGCAAACGGCATGTATCTTTTTATTTTCTTCTCCTAAAAAAGAGAGGGTGAGATAATCACCTTTCTCAATAAACTCATACGTATATCGTTCAGGGCGAACAAAGACAAAAGCTACCGGTTTGTTCCACAGCCAGCCAATACCTCCCCAACTGGCAGTCATGGTATTAAAACCATCTTTGTTACCGGCTGTCACCAACATCCACTCTTTGCCAATGGCTTCAAAAAAATTCTCCGAAAGCTCTTTTACTTCTACCTTTTTCATTGCTATTGCTATTTGTGCTTCCCGCACAGGGAGGTGCGACAAGCGATGTTCTTTATAAAAATAATAATACAATCTTTACTTCTGTCTTTTCAACTTCACAATCTCTCCAAGTGCAGGAATAACCACATTGACCTTCCGTTTTTTTGCCTCAGCAGCAAATACCTGAGGAGGATCATGAAGTGGCTCGTCTGATAAATCGAATGTTCCGTAATGCATCGGGATAGTCAATCCGGCCTGCATCTCTTGTGAAGCCGTCAATGCTTCATGAGGGGAAATATGATTGGGACGCATAAACCAACGGGGCTTGTAAGCACCAATCCCCACTAAGGCATAATCGGGAGCACCGAAAAGTTCCGGTATCTCCGAAAAATGTTGTGAATATCCGGTATCACCACTATAATAAACAGACATACCATCTCCCTGAATCATAAATGCACCCCAGAGACGTTGCCCGCCATCACGAACCGAACGTTTACTCCAATGCTGGGCAGGCAGAAAAGTGATTTTCAATCCTCCATCCATTATCTGCTGATACCATCCGGCCTCTACCATCTCAATCTCCGGAAACCAGCTTTTTATCAGCTCTCCGGTACCCAAGCCGCAGAAAAATTTCATCTGAGGATTGCTCTTTAATAGACAACCGACACTCTGTTTATCCAAATGATCAAAATGATCGTGACTAATCAACAGATAATCAATTCCGGTAAAAATGTCCGTATTGGCAGGAAACTGACTTCGCCGACGTACAAAAGGAATACTGCCGAATACCGGATCAAACATGATACGTTTCCCTGCCAGTTGCAGAAAAAAAGAATTATGCCCAAGCCATATCAATGAGTTTCCCGTAACTGCATCCAATGAACGAAGATAGTTTACTCTCGGTTCCCACTTAACGGTACGTTTCTCTTTCCGTTGCGGATTGGGAGACAAACGCCATTTCAACACACTACCCATTCCGGGCCGAAAACGATGCTGCCGATTGAAGAACCGTCCTTTTACCATTGGATTTCCCCTCCAATAGGGGTTTATAGTGGCCAGACGCTCATTACGTCTGAAACATATATGCTCACCCATATTTCTCTAAACCAAATAAGATATCACAAACTTAAATAAAAATCATTGACTCACAAATAGAACAAACAAAAAATGTGCCCCGGACACACAAAACGGGGCACATTTTATAAAACTAACTAAATATTTAACAAATGCTAAGAGCCTGTTTAAATTTTACTCAGCATTAGCTTCGCTCAAAACATCTTCTATTATTACATCTAATGTATAGTCTTTTGAGAGTTATTTTTGAGGATATTTTTTCATTTTAATGAAGGGGATAGCGGGCTATCTGACGAATGAAAATGGGAAAATAGACCAAAAATAAACTCAAAAGAAGCTGATAAAAACTTTTAAGAGGAAAATTTAAACAGGCTCTTAGATTGAATGGATGCCATAAAGCGGAAATTGCCATCCCAAAGCAGAGAGATTTACCAGGAAAATAACCAGTCCGAGTATCCAGAGAACCAGTAAAGACCACTTCAAACCAGTAGCCATCGAAGGCCAATGGAATATCTGACGAAGGATTGTATATACGATACATGCCAACGGAATGCCCATCAACACTACGCCTGCCAGGCTACCCGCCACTGTCATGAACGGAGAGACAGATGCCAAAGGCGACCAGTCTACTGCAGGAAGCATTTCATACAAAAATGCACCTCCACCAATGGCAGCTGCAATGGCAGCAATAACCAATGCGACAAATATGATAGCAAGTACAAACAACACCGGACTGAAAACAATAGCCAGTACTACCAGACAGGCTTTCAAAAAGAATCCTGCCAATGCAACAAAAGCATCTCCCAGTTTCTGAAGAAAAGTACGCGGCTTATCTGAATGCATATAGCTATTCACACCATTGGCTACTTTTTCAAAACCATCGGTCACCGTCTTCCCTATATTCTCAACAGTTACTGCCTCACCACGCATGCTAAGCTTCTCTGCTGCAGTACGGGCTTCCGGAATAACAAGCCAGCAAATGATATATACAGGAATTAATGTACCATATCCACAAATAAGAATAACCAATGCCAGCAGGCGCAGCAATGTCGGGTCCCACCCCAGATAGGCAGCCAGCCCACTCAGTACTCCCCCCAGCAACTTATCATCCGGATTGCGATACAATCGGCGCCGGGTGATATAAGTATATGAAGCAGAATTGCCCGTTGAAGTTTTCTTTTCTTCTTCCTCAGTAGTTCCAAAGTCTTCAGGCTTTCCCACACGGGCAATCACCTCTTCTACATCAGTAAGTGTAATCACTTGCGAACCTGTATTCAGTTTTTCCAGAAACAGTTCCGAAATACGGTTCTCAATATCGTCTACTATTTCTTCGGCACCCTCTTGTTTACGAAAGTGAAGTTTGAGGTTGCACAAATAGTTGTCCAGCAATCGGTAGGCATCCTCATCTATATGGAAGACAGTTCCACCTAAATTTACAGTCAATGTCTTTTTCATTGTTATTTCTTTTTAATCGGATTATCTGTTAGCTATATGATTCACAGTTTCATTAAGTTCTTTCCAGGAAGTTTCCAGCTCTCCGAGAAATCCCTCTCCTTTCTCTGTCAGTTTATAATATTTGCGTGGAGGTCCTTGTGTAGATTCTATCCATTCGTAACTTAGTAAATCATCATTCTTCAACCGTGTAAGCAATGGATACAATGTACCCTCCACTACAATCAGCCGGGCTTCCTTCAGCTTCTGAATAATGTCCGAAGCATAAGCAGGCTCTTTATGCAATAACAGCATGATGCAGTACTCCAACATCCCTTTCCGCATCTGCGACTTTACATTATCTACATTCATAAGCTTCTTTTTTAGTTTGACGAAACAAATATATGCATTACTTTAGTACTATGCAATGCAAAGTACTATAAATTAATAATAATTAAGCCATTAACAGTTGTACACCTTATTATATATTCGTTCATCCCAAAGTACGTATTTAAGTCTCTGTTAAAATACTATTTAAGTCTGTCTTAAAATGGATATTAACTCACATTTAAATACGTACTTTTGCAATCATACTTATTTATCTCTTATATTTGCGTTTTATAAAACCAAAATACAATACATATATGTTTACTATCAGAAAAGCTACAACAGCAGATTGCGGGTTGATTCACGACATGGCCTCCATTGTATTTCCCGCTACTTATAAAGAGATCATTTCAGCGGAACAAATGGAGTTCATGATGGACTGGATGTACTCTCACGATAATATCCGCAAGCAAATGGAAGAAGAAGGACATGTCTACTTCATAGCCTACAAGGGAGAAGAACCTTGTGGATACGTATCGGTACAGCCTCAGGAGGAAAATATATTTCATTTACAAAAGATATACGTGCTCCCCTCTTTTCAAGGACAGCATTTGGGTAGCTTTCTTTTCCATGAAGCGATAAAATATATTAAAGAAGTACATCCCGCCCCCTGCCTGATGGAACTGAATGTAAACCGCAACAACAAAGCATTGCAATTTTATGAACGGATGGGAATGAGAAAGCTGCGTGAAGGAGATTTCCCGATTGGAAACGGGTATTATATGAATGATTACATCATGGGAGTGGAAATATAACAGAACTAACCGCTCAATAACAAGATATGAAATGCCCCTTTACATTATTTGTTATGCATGATAACAATATATGTAAAGGGGCATTTGCTCTAACGTAAAGTAAAACTTGAGAGAGGCTTATTTTTTAATGAATTTCTTTATGCTTGTCTTGCCATCTTTTGTAGCAACCTTAACCAGATAAATTCCCTTATTAAGAGAAGCTATTGACAGATTATTCACATCTCTTTGTTCCATCACAGGAGTGCCCGAAATGGCATAAACTGTTATGTCGGATATTTCTTTAGAAACAACTTCAGAATCGGTAATATAAAAATCAGAAATCAGATTTTCCTGAGTAATTCCGGTAATAACACCATTCAAACTAAAATAAGAAGAACCGATACCTTTTATGGTAGCAGGATTGGTAGTGATTGCTTTCTTATCATAATCAACGGTTAACGCTGTTGCAGTCAACGGCATAGTATAAAGCTCAGTAGCCGGACTTGCAAGAGCATACACATTTACTTTATAGCTCAGACTATTAGTTATGGTAAACTTACCGGTTGTAGCTCTCAGGCGAACCGACTTGAATGAGAAAGCCTTATTTGTATATGATCCGCTAATCAGACAATCTTTCAATGTATATTTGGAAGAAGCATTTGCCGCAAAATTAATAATATCTTTACTACCAGCAAGTCCGGCATCAGCATCACCACAATCTATAAAGCTAACTTTCTCCATAGAAAAATCAATCGGAGTGGTTGCATCATTAGAATAATAACCACCACCCTGGCACTTGTAAAAAGTAACATTATTGAAAGTAGCTTTACTAACTTTAGCCTTCTGAAGCATTATAGCTGCATTGGTAGGATTGCCGGTATTCAAGTCATGTACTACAGTATTCTTAACCGAGATAGTTGGAATTTCTGTTTCTCCCAATGCTTTAAGGAAACAGATTGTATAATCATAAACTTCGCAATCTTCAACAGTCAAAGAAGATACTTTAGCAACATTAGCCGGAATATTCACTAATATCTTAGAAGGAGCCTTTTCTTCCGATGAACAAAATGCAATAATCCCCTTTATAGAGAAATTAATATCACTTTCTATGGAAAACAATACATTATCCATTTTGACTCTTCCGCTTTTTGCTGATATATTCACATCTTTAGTCAACGTAATACTACTCAATGTAGCATTTTCCAGGTCAGCAGCAACCACAACATCCCCCCCTGCCTCTACTGCAGTTTTAAAATCGGCAAATGTAGAAACTTCAACAGCATTCAGTCTCAAACCACCTATTAATAACAGGCAAAGAATAAAAGTAATCTTTTGTTTCATAATCATTATATTTTAGTTTAGTTATTAATATGCTCCCTTCATACAATGTGAAGGGAGCCCCTGTATATTTATCTTTTAATGCAACGAACAGACATGCCGAACACTTTACCCAAAGGTCCTTGGGTACTATTATCCGTATTATAAGCTGCTCTCATTACATAGACGCTATTTCTACTAAACGGATCTTCTCCCGAATATTCAGTAGTACTCCAGAAGTAGGCTTCATAGCCAAATCTGTCAAATGAATAGGTAAAGTCTGAAGTATCCAATGTTCTCCAGCCTGCCGGTTGCATAGAAAAGCCGGTCAGATTATTGGGTGTAACACTTGTAGAAGCCTGCCAATACCCATCGGTTGCTTTTAGATAGGAAGTACATTTGATGGCTTTAGTAGGATCGGCACCCGGAACAATATAAGTTTTCAGAGATAAGAAATCCTGCTGAGTAGGTATATCCCATCCTTCCGGAGCAAGTTTATTACTGTTCACAACTGCATTCCAATTATACAAAGCTCCAAATACCTCTTTGTAATTCGTCGGATCATTATTTACATAACAGAAAGCTCCCTCCGTATCATTCTTCCAATCCGCGCCACTCGTTATTTTATTAATCGGAGATCCATTGCTATATCTTTCGCATTTAAAATTATCTGCAATCCAATACTGGGTACCAATTTTAACAACCCGATATTTGTTATAATCTAAATCAACCAATATATCTGCCTTAGCACTCGTGTTTCTCTGTAGTTTAGAAGCAGAAGTCGCTACCAGCTTATCTTTTTCAAGATATACTTTTTGCAAAGGGCTTCCAACTGTTCCGGCTGTATAAGTACAACTATTTTTAGCAATATCCCACACTACATTGCCACCGTCTTTCACAGCAAGCCCCTTAGTCAAGTCAGTCTTTCCGGAAACAACCGGATATACCACAACCATTTGTTCGGAGACAGTACCTGTTTTAATAAACTCTTTGCATACCTCAGCAATCTGCACATCACCATACATTATTTTCTGCACGTAGCTGGCCGAAAAATCAGCAGGTACATCAATAGCATATGCCATACCCGTATTGCTCTGGGTTACAGTGATGTCCTTGCTCAAAGAGCCGGCTTTAACAGTAATAACAGCAGATCTGGGTTCACCATCCGTATATTCATCTGCCGAAACGGATAATACATCCCCATTGCGAGATACATTACACCACGTTTTATCAACATTATAAGTCCATGAATCTGTATTCGTCGTTATGGTTACATTCACAGTTTCTCCACTGGCATCCAGTTCCACTTTATCCGGCACAAATGATAATGCTTCATTGGCAGCTGCTTGTTCCACCGTAATACTTTTTGTGATATTACCTGCATATACGGTAACGGTTGTTGTACGCGGCTGAACTTTCAAATTATCATCCACCTCAATAATCAGTAAAGCACCTTCAAATCTTAAACTGCACCAGTCATCTTTTTCAGGGCGCACAGCTTTCCATGCTGTCTGGTTAGTACTTACAGTAATTATCTCTTCATCGGCCTGAGCCGTAAAACCTACTGTTTCTTTCGAAACAGACAGTGAAGGCTCGTCTTCCTTCGAACAACTAACGAATGAGACAAGCAACAACAGCACTACGCCTACCCATTTAAATTCCTTTTTCATAAAATTCTCATTTAGTTTATATCTGTAATTTATTTGTTCACTTTCTCAAACTCCATCCAAACCCAGTTCTTCTTAGTGTTTACCAGATAGAGTTTATTGTCCTTCAATACCACAGAGTGTCCGGTTGAATCAAAAAAGTAAGAGTACATCTGAATACCGATGATGTTATCATATATATTGATCACCTCATCTCCGATCCATCCTTCCGGTTCATCCTTCCCATATCTTACAAAGACAGCAATGTCATCTCTCTGCTTTTTTACCTCTTTGGCCAATACAGTTTGAGGTGCATCTTTACCATCAATACTAAGCAATACGGAGAAACCGGTTTTACCGTCTACATCCATAGTCAGTTGAGCACCGGCATAGTTCGGATATTTATATTTGTATAACTCAACCCAACCCTGAACATCATAACTTCCTCCGATCAACCTGTAGGTATTTCCGGCAGCCTGTTGTAAAGTAGGATATACAATTAATGGAGTTTTGGATGTCATCAATGTATCCGTATTCTCGGCTACAAACCTGGCCTTGGCATTGTTCCATACGAAATGCTGAATACTCTTACTATTGACCGTCACCGGAGCAGTTAAATCAAATCCTGTATCTGTAAAGGTGAAAGCAGCAGATGATGTCTTTACCGTTTCTCCCTGCATTTCCTTAAATACCAATTCTTTTTTATCATCTGATAGCGTCACATCTGCCGTAGCTGCCGTAGGAGACTTCAGACAATGAAAAAATGAATTATTAGAGACCGAGGCAATATCCATTTCACGGATAAGGCGAATCTTATGTTGTTCTCCCGCACCTACTTTCTTAAATACCACCCGGTCCTGATTTTTACGTCCTTTGCAAACCAGAGAATCCTGAGTCAACTCCATAATAATAAACTCAAAGTCACCTTTATAGCCCTCACCCAAAGGAGTAGTAGAAGGATCGGCATAAGTATGGATCACCGAGTACGTATCAAATGACAACATCGGCCCCTCACCCGAATTGAGATTATAGGTGGTAGTAGATTCATCTTCATAGTTGGACCACATATAAACCCTGTCCTTACCCGTAAACTTCATGATGAAGCTAACGTAAGAAACAGCATTAGCCGGTTGGTAATCCAGTCGCCAGCCATTAGGAGCCGTTTGCAGTATATCATCGCATTGCTTTAAGAAAGTCTTCATTCTTTCACTTGCCGATTGTGCAAACACATCATCCACCTCATTTTTGCATGAAGTGAAGAATAGAGCCATGAAAGATAGCATCCATATTCCTCTATTCAGATATTTAGTCAATTTTCTCATAATTCCTAATAGTCTCCTAATACCACATTCTTTATTACTTCATCCATTTTCGCCTGAAAATGATACAAATCAATGTCCCATACATCCTTTAGATATCCCACCACAATAGCCTCTTTTTTGCGTAAAGCAGAGCGGGCATCTTCACTTTTGATCGTATTGATCATTATATCCCAGTCTCTTTTATTATTTGTCAGCATAGTAGCTATCATTTCCACAAAGTCTTCATCAGGTGCAGACATGGCATAATTTGTTATAAACCCTCTTTCCTGAGCATATTCATTGGAACGCAGATACCAACTGGAAGAATATCCGGTCGTTATAGTACGATAATCCCGGCTATAAGCCACTTGCTGATGCATTATATGGGCAAATTCATGGTGCATCACATGAATAAACCTCTTCAACTTCGTGACATTCTGCGGACTAAAGCTGTTTATTTCGTACAATACCATTTTACGCCCTCCCTCTGCAGTACCTTGTGTTACCGTTTCGTCGGGATTGTAACTTGCACTTCCGATCAATAATATTTGTTTCGGTATCAAACCTTTAAGGAAGTTACTACCTGCTTCTTCCACATAAGGATCAACCCAGACAGTTTTTAAAATTTCAAGGAAAGGTTCTACCTTCTCTTCCTCCGGCGGAACCAGATTCTTGGCAACATCCGTTTCACTATCTTTCCAGCGATAAATCACTTCAACATTATAGGGTTTCGTATAATTTTTATAGATATACAAATCCGTAGGACTCAAATCTTTGAGATTAAACTCAGGAATTTCAATACCTGATTCTCCCAAATCTTCCGAGCATGAGTGGAATAGTTCCATACTCAATGCACAAACCAATAGTAACAATACTCTTTTCATAATCATACGTATTTATCTGGGATTAGGTGTTAAACCATAGGCAATAGCATCACTCGGTACCTGAACGGCTCTACGAAGATCGCGTCTGACCAACACATCTTTCTGGCTGGGCATGCCATATGGGTAGTGAACGATTTCTATACCAAACCGCTTCACATCAAACCACCGCATACCTTCCATCACAAACTCCACCCGGCGAAGCTCTACGGCACATTGTACAAATGCTGCCTGCTCCGTATCCATCTCATAGAAAGGATGCAATGGGGTATAATCCGCGTAGAACTTCGTTATATCTTCAGCTTTTACGTTTTTAGAAACATCATAAGACAAAGTCCGCTTGCTATAAAAAGCATTGATGTCTGCCAAAGCTTCCGTATACCTTTTCTTCATGGCATAAGCCTCTATACGGTTAAGCAGCACTTCATCTTTAGTAAGAATAGGAACCATAGCATACAAATAACCAGTCGTTGCATTGATGCCTATCTGCTGAAAATACTCCTTCCATTTGAGCATGGTAATCGGGTCACCTTTATCTGCCTGCCACTTCTCAAGTACATATGCCCAAGGCAAGCCAATCGCATTAACTTTGGCACTACGAAACAGTTTCGATTCCAAAGAACTATTAAAGCCATATCTATAGAACTCCTGATAACGGGCAATCTTTGTCAAAGAAGAAGCCAACAGCAAAATAGAAGGTTGTTCCGTAGAAGTATATTCTTTCTCACGCACGGAAGTAGACAGCTGTCCATGTGTTATCCAGTCACGTAGCTGAGAAGCAACATCTCCTGTACCGAAAACAGCATTGGCATGTTCAATAACCTTGTCCCACTCACCTTTATACAAGTAGAAACGGCTGGCAAAAGCATGTGCAGCAGCCCTCGTAAAGTGATATTTAGGGACAGTATAAGTGTGATCCTGAATCAGAGAAAGACCTTCTTTCAAGTCCTGTTCTATCAATTCGTATACTTTTGCTACGCTCTCCCTCTTGTAATCCTTCAGCACAACAGTTTCGGGCTCAGTAACGTACGGAACGCCTAAATCTTTATCTGCCGTTTCCGGATCATAATGTTGAGCAAAAATATTTACCAACATAAAATGACAATAAGCTCTTGCTACCAAAGCTTCACCACGCTGAGCCTGTGTATCCATTCCACCCAGTTTATCCAAAGCTTCCAAAGCATGATTGGCAGCAGCAATAGCTTCATAACATGAACTCCAATAACCTGTAGGAGAATCCTGCAATGTATACGAAACATCTTTCCACTTAAAAGACTCCTCAACAGCCCTGTCCGACTGAATGGCCACTCCCTTATCCTCGGCATTGTCACTCATGGCCTCGCAGAATTCAACATAAGCTCTGTTAGGATATGCCGAGACCAATAGTTCGGATATAGTTTTGGCATTATCCAGTTCTGTTCTGTTATCAGGCACTTTATCCAGGAAATCATTGCATCCGGATAAAAGAACCGCAGCTGAGATAAATATATAATATCGTACTTTCATATCTTGATTTTATCATGGTTAGAAACTTGTTCGTACAGACAAAGTAAATTGTCTCGGAGTAGGCATTGCCACACCGCCCGAACGGAAAAATTCAGGATCTTGTCCGTTTAACTTTTTATCGGAATAAATCAGCCACAGGTTGGAAGCAACGCAACGTAACTGCAAATTATTCATCCCGACCACCTTCATCCAGTTTCCTTTGAAATCATAAGAAAGAGAAATTTCTTTCAAACGAACAAAGGCACCGTTGGCAACCCGCGCATCTGAGTAGTTATAAGCATTATAAGCAACATTGAGATTCTCTATATTAGAAACTTGCCTTTTTGAAGGAATACCCGGTACATCGGTATACTTCTCATTTCCTGCCTGCATCCATCTGTTTTTCATCTCTTTCGGCATAGCACTCATATCCGAATATACAGCAGAGAACTCCGGATAGAGACGAATCACATTGCCAAACTGATAAGTGAAATACACGTTCATTTTCCAATTCTTGTATGTAAAACCATTGTCGAATCCACCGGTTACTTTCGGATCAATAGAACCTTCATACTTCAGATGGCCGATATTATTATTTTCCTGAAAATTAATATCAGTGGAAGTCAACTCTCCATCTTCATTGATGAAGGTGGGAAATCCGTTGTTATCCAATCCTTTGAACTGATACGAAAACAGTCCTCTCACAGGATAACCTTGCAAAGGCCCTCCTTCTTCTTTCACCAGGTCGATGACTCTGGGCATTGATTTTAAGTTCGTAATCTCATTATGATTGAATGAGAAAGTCAAATTCGAGGTCCAGTTGAAATTCTTCGTAACAATGTTCCTCGTATTTAATGTAAATTCCACCCCCCTGGATTTCATATCTGCATAGTTCGCAGCTTTCATAGCTTCTCCCCCTATTCCGGATGTACGCATATAGCCTATCAGGTCGAAACCATTCCGGAAATAAACATCTGCACTCAAACTTATCCGGTTTTGCAAGAATCCCATATCAATGCCGACATTGGTTTCGTATTGCTTCTCCCATGTAAGTTCCGAATTTTGCAATGAACTTATTAAAACCTGATTCTCTCTATTTCCTTGTGTATCACGAAAAGTCACCTGATTTCTGAAAATAGCCAAAGCATTGCTGGCCGGTCCCATACTGGCAGTCAATCCATAGGTAGCTCTCAATGTCAATGCGGAAAAAAGAGTCTGGGACTTCATGAAATTTTCTTCCAAAGCATTCCATGATCCACTGATATTCCAGGTAGGCAACCAACGGGAATCACGTGCACGGCCCAAACGGTTCGAACCATCATAACGTCCGGTTAAATTCAAAGTATATTTCCCATTGTACGAAAAACTGGCAGTTCCAAAGAAGGCAACGAAACGATCATAATTTTCTTCCATTCCATAATAATCAAAACCTCCTACCAGGATCTGCTGCAAAATGCGATAATCCACAGAAGGAACACCCCCCTTATCCCATTGATATCCATAACCATTATTAAAACCGCTTTTACGATCAGCAGACTTTATTTCCTGACCAACCATCAAATTAAAAGGGTGCTTTCCGAACAACATTTTATTATAATTGGCCGTTGCACGAAAGTAGTAACTTAGCATCGTATTATTAGTCGTATTATAAAAACCGCCTTCGGGCATTACCACTTCAGGAAGAGCGTCCGGGTTATCCGGGTCTTTATAAAGGAACTTGTTTTTATCACGAATGGTAGCATCATCTGCTGCACGATAGGCCATTGCCATATTAGAATTGCCATATATTTTATGTTCCTGTGTAGACTTAACATACCTTATTGCACCCAAAGCATTCAACTCTAAAGTCTTAAAAGGCTTATAATTCAGTTCCATTTGCAGCTTCAAGTCCATCATATCCATATCAATGAAATTGGAATTCATTTCATTCAGAATACTAAAAGGGGCATAGTTCATCCGGTAGTACTCAGGATCTCCGTTAGCCGCATAAGCCGACATTGTTCTACTTGTATTCAATGCATAACTGAAAGGATTAATGTCAAAATCACGTGTATACTCTCCATTCACAGCATCCATATCACGGTCCATTGTTCCCGGAACCCTCTGATTACGAATCGATCCGCTGGTATTTACACCGAAAGTCAGGTATTTATTCAAATCAAATGAAGCATTCATGTTGGCAGTATAACGATTTACCTTATCTGCATCTGTCCAACCCGGATCATTATAAAAACTAAGAGAAGTATAGAAACGGGAACGTTCATTTCCCGATGAAATACTTAGTGAATGATTACTTTGAAGAGTCGGTTTAAACAAAATACTAAACCAATCCGTATTACGCATCTCTGCAGACTGCAAAAAGCGCGAACGGGACTGAGGTGTATTCATCAATCCAAACTGTCCGTTAGTCTTGTCAAATTGATTAATAAGATCATACATCTGAAAAAATACGCCTCCATTCTCAGCCCGTGAAATTGTGGCATGATCCAGCCAGCCTTTCTGCTCCATATCCAGATAGACAGACATCTGATCTTTTGAATTCATAATATTATATTGCGAATACGAAGGACGCGTACGCATAGTAAACTCTCCTGTATAACTAATGGATGCAGTACCTTTCTTACCTCTCTTCGTAGTTACAACAATCACCCCGTTCATTGCACGCGCTCCATAAAGTGCAGTAGCCGAAGCATCTTTCAATATCTGGAAACTCTCAATATCGTCAGCATTCAATCCGGCAACGGCCGAACTGATAAGAGTAGCTGCATTTCCGGAAGACAAATCATCCGGAGAAACTTCTACCACATCCTCGAGGACTACCCCATCAACCACCCACAAAGGACTTTGATTGCCATATATGGAAGATGCACCACGGACACGTATCTTCGGAGCGGCACCAAAGGTACCGGATACAGATTGTACCTGCACTCCTGCCGTCTTTCCCTGCAACATCTTACTGATGTCGGTTACTCCGTCCACCTTTGCTTTATCACCCGAAATACGATCAGCAGCCCCTGTAAAAAGCCTGCGATCTATCTTCTGATATCCGGTAACAACGACTTCATCCAGTTCCTGAGAATCCGAAAGCAATACTATTTTAGTAAAACCGGGAGCAATGTTGAGTTCCTGAGTTTTCATTCCGACATATGAAACAATAAACCTTTTGGCATTATCAGGAACATCTAACTGAAACTTCCCATCAAAATCTGTAATTGTCCCTGTAGAGGTACTTCCTTCTATCTGTATTGTCACACCCGGCAATACCTCTCCGCTCTCATCGGTAACCTGCCCGGTTATATTTTTGACTTTCTGTTTCGGCTTTTCCGCATTTGTTTTATGCTTAAAAATTTGTATACGCTTATTTTTAACTTCAAAATTCAGACTCTGACCGTCCAAAATAATCTTCAAAGCATCTTCAATGCTTTTATTCTCCAACTGTACAGTGACAATTTTAGATAATTCTACATCATTAACATTGAACCACAATGAAAATTTTGTATCATTTTTCAACTGTTCCAGTGCTTGTTTGACTGTAACATTTTTAAGATTCAGAGATAGTGTAACATCCTGAGCCAATAAATTCTTACTACATAATAAAACTATTAAAATAGTACTAATTTTCAGGATGCTATTCAACTTATTTTCATACATTTGTAACATCTTTATATATTAAACAATATGTTTTTATATGCTGAGACCGGAGTCGGGAGTGCGCCAACAGAACCCGACTCTTTGTTTTTATATATTATTTCTCATAGATTCCCTCCTATTTTCTTGATATTACTATTTTATTATTATCGACAACATAATGTAAATTGTTACTTTCCGCCATCATTTTTAAAATATCATACAATGTTTCTTCATTCCTAAAATCTCCATAAAATTTCTCGTGTTTCAACGTTTCATCTTTTATTTCAATCTGAACATTAAAAACCCTTTCCAAATCACGGACAATCTGAATGAGAGACTCTTCATCAAAAAATAAAGTATTCCGTAAAGTTATATTCGGATTTTCCGTTTTCGTCAAGACCTTATCTACATTCATTTGCTTTTCATCAATAGGTTCTTCTTTGGGCAAAGTCCACATGGCATACAGATCGGCCTTCACATTTTTCACCTTCATATCCTTTTTGGCCTTATCGAAAATAGCCTGCTGATTAGGCACAAGATGAACTTCCTGTTTCTTATCCTCAATTCCCACATTCAGACTTCCTTCAACAAGAGTCACTTTGGCACTTTCATCATCCGAATAGGACTTAAAATTAAATTTGGTACCCAATACTTCTACCTGCATCTTGCCCGAAAAGACTTTGAATGGCAAATTCCGGTTCTTAGTTACTTCAAAATAACCTTCACCGCTTAGTTTTACATCACGATTATTTTTTCCAAAATTATTTTCATACGAAAGAATACTCCCAGAGTTTAACCAGACGGTTGTACCATCCGGTAAAACAATTTTTGATTTAGAACCAAACGGAATTTCTATCGTTTGTGTTAGCTGAGTCTGCATATAGTGACTTTGAAAGAAATAAAAGGCAGTAGCTCCCAAACCAAAAACAAGTAATAAAATAGCCGCATAACGCAAAGTCCTATACAGAGAGAGAGTACGATGCTTCCTGCTTATAGTTCCTACTCTGACCACAAAACGCTTATAGGCCGATTCAACCGAAGGTCTAAAACGCTTTTTACTATTCAGAACATGCAGATATTTTTTTAAGATACAATATTCCTCATACTGTTTCTTATTTTCCGGACTGGCATTATACCATTGCCGTAAATAAGTATACTCCTCAGAAGACAGAAGCCCTGAAAGTTGCTTATCAATAAGTTCTTCAATTATATTATTATTTTCACCCATATTAAGTCCTTTTAATAGGGAGACGAGATTTTTAAGATACAGGGGTAGTGAAATTCTAAAAAATCTTTCAAGAAAAAACAATTATGGAGAATTTAGTCACACAAAGAGCCGTATTTTCAGGTATTAGTGTCTAAACAAAAAAACAAATGCAACAACAATAGCAAAAAGATAGTCACTAAGCCCTTCTTTCAGCACAGATAGAGCCTTTTTAATATGATATTTAACTGTATTGATAGAGATATTTAAACGTTCTGCTATTTCCTGATTAGAAAGTCCTTCAAATCGACTCATTTGAAATACAGTCCGGCATTCAACAGGTAATGTTGACACTATCTCTTCTATTTTATCTTCGAGCTCCAATAAAGCTATTTTATCAAACAACTCTTCGTCGGCAATAAAACAAGTTTCATATTCATCAATAGTACTCATGCGTACAACCTTTGTTTCCTGCACATTACTACGCAAATAATCAATACTTCTATTACGAACCGAACGGATTAAATATCCTTTCAACGAAATATTAATATCCAGTTGTTTCCGCTTTTCCCATACCGATAACAATACATCTTCGGCTATACCCTGACATATATATTCATCCTCTATATATTCATAGGCTATAGCACACATCAATGCATAATAGAGATCGAACAAACGGCGAAAAGCATTGTGTTCTCCATTCCTTAATTGAATAAGTAATTCGGTTTCTATATGATAAGGATTCATTTAGTTGTTTACCTTACAATTTAATCTTGTGCCACAAAGTTATACGAAATTTAATTTAATATGTAAGAAAACACAGATAAAAAGCAAAATAAAGTAACGAATCATCTAATTTTATCTACAATGTGAGAGAAATCCACCGAAATTATCAGAAAAAATAATATAACACAGATTAGCATACTACCATAGCAAACGATAAATTAATTTTATTTCTGTATAAATTCAGTTTCCTTACAGAATTGCCTTATATCTTTATAGCCATTTTAAAACTACTACCAGATTATGAGGTTGATTCTTATATTATTGCTATGCTATATCTGTCCGTTCTTGCACTCTGCAAATGAGCCAAATACGACTGATTCATTACTCACTCCGTCAGTCCCTGCAAATCACTTCCAGTATACAATGAATAAAATAGGCAATTCACGAGTCTATCAAATGACTTATGTAGGTGTACCACTTGTAATAGGTGGCCTTATTGTAAAAAGTGAAGACGATCATTTTCGTGGATTACGTAACAGCCGCTTACCCTCTTTCAAGCAACATTATGACGATTATCTTCAATACCTCCCCGCTGTAACAATGTTAAGTATGAAAATAGGTGGTGTAAAAGGACGTAGTTCATGGGGACGCATGCTTGTATCCGATGTTTTTTCTGCCATTATCATGACTTCAATAGTCAACGGATTAAAGACACAGACCAAAGTAACACGCCCCGATAATTCCAACAATCATTCTTTTCCCTCCGGACACACAGCCACCGCCTTTATGACGGCTACCATGATGCATAAAGAGTATGGAGAACGTAGCCCATGGTACAGTATTGGTGCCTATTCAGTGGCAACAGCAACAGGGCTTACCCGTATGGCAAATAATAAACACTGGTTGAGTGACGTATTGGCAGGAGCCGGATTTGGTATTTTATCAACAGAACTTGGGTATTTTCTGGCCGATCTTATATTCAAAGATAAAGGTATCCATACCTTTTCTGCTTCGAGTGATTTTGAATGGAAAATCAATCCTTCTTTCTTTGGCATTTATCTGGGACTCAATGTTGCTCCGGGTACTTACATTCTATCCGATAAAGACCGATTTCACTTTTCATCCGGTAGTACTGCCGGGCTGGAAGGAGCCTGGTTTTTCAATCCATATATAGGAGTAGGAGGACGATTCTCTGTGGTCAACATGTCAGTAATACTCAATAATGAGGCATTAGAAGAATCAACCGACCTTATTGCCGGGCATGCAGGAGCCTATTTTTCATACCCGATCACACCACGCCTACTGATAGGAAGCAAGGTTCTGGCAGGATATAGTTACTACTCATCTTGTAACTTACCCGTAGCAGTTATAGGTAGCAGAGGTGGATTTAGTATGGGAACAGGAGCTTCTTTTACCTTTCTGGCAAAACAAAATCTGGGAGTGAGATTCTTTCTGGATTATAATCTGATGCCTACTCCTGTGAAGTCTGATAAAGTATGCACACAGATCATGACATTAGGTAGCGCTGTATCAGTGATTTTTTAAAATAATATGGCGGGGCTATTCAATCATTTTAGATACCCCCGCCATATTCTATAATAATAAAGCTATTTCTTATTTAGCTACTCTTTCCAGCCATTTCAGCATAAAGAGCATTGTAATCATCGAAATACTACAAGCCACCACAAATACTGTCCATGTCATCCAGATAGGAATTGACTCATACAACACAGCACCAATGAAAAGCAACTGATTACCTATAGCAGTAGCGCCAAGCCATCCACCTTGCATAATACCTTGATATTTAGGAGGAGCCACTTTGGATACAAACGAAATTCCCAGTGGAGAGATATATAATTCAGCAACTGTAAGAATGAGATAAGTCAACATCAATAACAATGGAGTTACTTTCACCGGTGAAGTTCCTACAGCCAGGATTTCTTTGTGCAGAGGCAAATTAGCAATATAAGAGCCAACAGCCATTACAACAAATCCAAGTGCTGCAATTCCCATACCGATTGCAATCTTCTTTGGAGTAGACGGTTCACAACCACGGGCACGCTGACGGGCAAATACAGCCATTATCACCGGAGTAAGGAATACTACGAAGAACGGATTCAATGACTGGAATAACTCTGCAGAAATAGGCATTCCGAAGAGATTAAGATCGGTGTATTCTTTTGCAAAGAATGTCAGCGTCAGACCATTCTGATGAAAAGAGAACCAGAAGAAAATAACAACACCAAATACGGCAAACAAAGCATAAATACGCTGTTTTACTTCTTGCGCACTCATCTCTACCACAGTCGCAGCAGTATTGTTCTTATCGGCAACAGCTTTCTTACTTGGATCCGGGAAGTTCTTCTTATTCAACATATAGATAAGAAGTGAAACAGCCATTGCTACAATAGCAACAGCAAAAGCATAATGGAAACCTGTAGTAAACACATTCAGATAATCAGCAGCAAAAACTGTAAGATCGGTTACAGGAGTAGAAGAAGACTCTGAGGCCAATCTGGTATAAGTTTCGATAGCTTCCGGAGTTAAAGTCTGAGCCAACTGTCCATGACACAGAGCTGGCAGATCGGCATTATAGGCATAACCAAAAGTAGACAACCACCAGTTACGTACACCGATTGCTGCCATAGGAGCAAAAATAGCACCTATATTAATAAACATATAGAATAGCGAGAAGCCGGAGTCACGCATAGAAGAGTACTGAGGATTGTCGTACATCTGTCCTACCAGCGCCTGCAGGTTTCCTTTAAAAAGTCCGTTACCAAAAGCAATAACGAACAACCCGATACAAGTAATAGTTAAGAACAATACTTGATTGTCAACCGGGGTTTTGGAAGGAATAGCAAGCATCAGATAACCTAAAGCCATCAAAACAATACCTACCATAATCGTTCCTTTGTAATTTCGTGTTTTATCGGCAATAATACCCCCTACCAAGGCAAGGATGTAAATGGAGAAATAAAACGTTGAATAAATAATCCCCGCCGTCTTCCCATCCAGCCCAAACTTAGCTTGCAGGAAAAGAACAAGGATTGCCATCATAGTATAAAAGCCGAAACGTTCGCCAAGATTGGCCAATGCGGCTGGGATTAACCCTTTAGGGTGTTTACTAAACATAAGATATAAATATTTAATTAATAATTTGAATTGTCATTTCAAGTATAATTTCTGCAAATATATACTTTTTTTTGAATTATTCAGCGAACAATGTACAAACTTCGGCACGTACTTCCTTAATTAAATCGCTAGGAGCCACCTTTATCTGTAACCCGCGCTGGCCGGCACTTACATAAATATACGGAAACTCAAGGCAGGTCTCATGAATATAGGTAGGAAAATGCTTTTTCATCCCGATGGGCGAACAGGCTCCACGAATATATCCGGTAACAGGAAGAAGCTCCTTCATCGGAATCATATCACAGCTCTTATTACCGGATACTTTAGCAGCAAGTTTCAGGTTTACCTCTTTATCACCGGGAACAATACAAACAAAATGCCCGGTCTTATCTCCGTGCAGAACAAGGGTCTTAAACACCTGGTCGATATTCTCTCCTAAACTTGCTGCCACATGTACAGCACTCAAATCATCTTCGTCTACCTCGTAAGGAATTAGCTCGTAAGATATTTTAGCTTTATCCAACAAACGGGCAGCATTGGTTTTATTTATTTTCATGACTTATTTCTTTCTGTTTATAGATTTCGAAGAACAAAAATAGGAAAAAATTATCCCCCGGCAAAAACGTTGATTCGTTTTTACTGGGGGAAATACACCTTTATAATACTTCAAACGCATATCTTCTGCGTATAGTAACGAAGTATCTTTTTATTTTTTCATAAACTTAAAGGTTTTCACACCATCTTGTCTGGCCATTTTCAAAATATAAACTCCGCTCCCAAAAGATTGAATGGAAATTTCATCATCACCACTCATGTTTCTTTCCAGCAACTTACTTCCATTCATATTGTAAATAGAGACAGAATAAGGTTTCCCATTTTCGGAAAGAAGTATCAGTTTATCACCACTTTGTATCATTGCCAGCTTACTCTCTTCCGCATCATTCATTCCGGTTGCAGTTGATTCAATAAAGAATGTCAGATCGTTCGTTTCATCCGCCTTAATAGTTACAACACCAGCCTGTACCTGAGATCCCTTCATTAAAATTTGATATTCATTCTCACCACAAGGAATATCTGTAAACAAAGAAATATGTGCATGTACATAATCCGGCGTTTTCCCAGCAATGAACATTTCTGTACCGATCACAGGTTCGTAATCTTCATTTCTCACCTCGGCAAAAGCAATAGAAGTATTGGTCCGCTCAAATTGTACATTTATATTCTGATCCGCTCCGGATACGGCGAAGGACACCCACTTCTGATAAACTTCCGTATCACCTTCTTCCCATGCCAACACCTTATAATCGCCATCCTCCAACAGAAAATGAGTACCTTCTGCTGATAAAATAGGCTGCCCATTCCGGAATACCTCCATGACAGGATATTCAGTCTCTTCCCCATCAGGAGTCAATACTTTGAAATTAACACAGCGATAATTTTTTAAATCAACATTAATTATATTATTGCCGGCATCTATATGACAAGTTCCCTGTATAGAAAAACCAATACCTCTATATGCGTCATGTCCAATAGAATAAGCATAATTACCGGCAGGAAGTTGTCTCAAATACGAAGAAACATATATACTACCTGTATATCCCTGTGGAGTGAAATCCGCATACCACGAAGATAATTCGTCGATATCTACCGGAGAATTTACAAAGTTCACTTCAACCTCTACCGTTTCCAAACTTTCCGTATTATAAATAAATTTCTGTCCGCTCTGTGTCAGATTAATACGCATGCCCGTTTGGGGTGTTTCATGCCCATTGATTATATACTCACCGGCAGGCAAATAAACTTCAGCTGTTTTTTGATTTTGTACAGTCCTCTCTCCTCCTTCTTCACTTTCGGGAAAATAAATACTCCATCCATCCTCGTCTTCACTTTTAGGATCATATACTCTGATGGAATAAATGTCCGGACCACATTCTATAATTGCTTTTTTATAATCACTAAAATCAAATACTTTCTCTATATCTGCATCAGTAATCTTCACCATTCCCCGTTTTGAAAACGTTGCATCAAAATTGACTTCGTAAGTATAAACACCCGGAGGAGCATAGTAATAGTCCCTCTTATTGCCATACTCATGATCATGTTCACCGTTACTGGCATAAAGATAAAGCATATCTACCCCGACATTAGTATCTGCACCATTTTTTATTTTAGCAGAAACACGCTTATAACCTTCATAAGAAAGATTGACCACTGCGATAGAAGAGTTAACCTCCAATTTTTTACTCAGTTCCATGTAACCAAAGACTGATAAACAAGCATTGTAATTGCCATCAGCAAGAAACATTGTAGCTGTACCCTGCTCATCCGTCACTACCGAATAAGAAGCTTCGTTTTCTTCGATTCTTATGTTGGCATGCCCCATTGCATCCCCTTTTTGATCTTTCACTTTAAAATCGACTTTTCTATGATTATCAAAAGCCAACACAACATTTATATCGGTCCCTGCCATCGTGATACTTTTCTTAACAGAAGAGTAATTGGAAGCAGAAAGCATAAAGTTATAATCACCATCGGGCATGTATAAAAACAGCTTTCCTTCATAATTGAGTGAATAATAAGTGCCATGAGGATATTCATACAAAGCAGCATTGGCAAAAGGACTCCCATAATAATCCTTCACAGTAATACCACATTTATGATATGTATTCCGTAAATCCAATGTCATAGTTCCCCCAGCCACTACGTACTGCTGCACCGAATAGGGCAAAATATATACATATTCTTCATTACGGGAATAGTGAACTGTAATAAGATAATTTCCGGATATCTCAAGACCATAGACCTCATACCGATCCGCCTCAGGATTATAGCCGGCATACATTTCCATACCAGGCTCTGTACCTGAAGTTGATACATCACGAAGTATCACGTATAAATCTTCAGGAGCTGATACAAAATCCGGCCGCTGGATATTAAACGATGTAACACCCTGTGCAGACACATTTCCACACAATGACAAGCACATGCATAAACAGGCACTTACCCAGATAGTTAAGTAACTTTGTTTCATAAATGTTTTGGTTTTTAATGAGTATAACAGAATACAAACTTCAACGCTTCTTTAACGAAATGATTCCTTTAGAAATAGCTATCATCACCAGATCTACAGCATTACGGGCACTAAGCTTCAACATCAGTCGCTTACGGTGACTTTCAATTGTGTTGTCCGAAAGATGCAGCAACTCAGCTATTTCATTTGTACTCAGTCCATCAGCAATAGCCTGTAACACATCCATTTCACGGGTAGTAAGTACATCATTCGGAAACACACCGGTATCTGTATTTTTCAATTTACGCTGCAATTGTTCAAAATGATTACAGAAATACCGTTGACCAGATAGAACAGTAAGAATAGCTTGCTTCACCTCCTGAATATTGGAAGATTTAAGAATCACAGAAGATACTTCCATCTGAAGCAAACGACTGATATTCCATATTTCATCATGCATCGTATTAACAATAATACGGGCATTCGCATCTTTTTCTCTAATATGATCAATCAGATCAAAGCCAGAAACATCCGGCAATTCGAGGTCTAAAATATAGAGGTCAAAATGTTGATTGGAAAGCCATTTGTCAGTCTCTTCTCCGGAAGAAGCCGTACAAAATCGATTTATTTCAGGTATCTGATCAACAATATACTTAATCCCTTGAAGAATTAAATCATGATCATCAATCAACAATATACTTTTCTTATCTTTACTCATTATCACTTTTCTCCGTTTTTATCTGCAAAGAAATAAATATTCAGAAGAAAACGCTTCACGGTTTTCCGTGAAAAATCAACTGATAATCAAGAAAATCTTACCTCAACAGTGAAAGAAGTTCCTTTTTCATCCGAAGTCAGTGAATAAGTGCCATCTATGCATTTTACACGATCTTCTATCGTTCGTAGTCCAATACCGTCTCCTTCAGTCGACGGAGTGATGATCCCTTTCCCATTGTCACAGATAGTCAATACAAACTTTTTCTCTTGATCAGACATAAACAAGGTAACTTCTACTTCTGAGGCCTTACTATGAGATAAAGAGTTGGCAAATACCTCCTGTACGATCCGGTAAAGCTCATACACCTTTTGTCCGGCAATCACACTCCAATCCGCTTGTACCGGAAAAGAAGAATAATGGAAACGAACATGCGGATGCATATGTCCAAACCGTTCGACATAATCCTCCAACATTATATTCAGATTCGTATATTGAAGGGCAGGAGGCATTAATTCATGCGAAATAAAACGAATATCCGTACGTGCCTGTTCAAGCATTGGAAAAAGCTTTTGTTGTGCCTCATTCCCCACAGCATCAGACATCTGCATACAATACTGTATCCCCAGTAAGTCGTTACATACTCCGTCATGTAATTCTTTAGCCAGACGCCTACGCTCACTTTCCAAGCCGTCAATATACTGACGTGCCAGACGCAAATCGGTTTCTTTTTCTAATGCTCTCTTCTTATATAGTAAAATGACAAATGCAGCAATCAAAATCAATAAACCTAAAATGAGAAAGAGGATCCTTTTTGTCATCAAAGCATGTTGCTCCGTCTGACTTTGTTTTAGTTGAGAGATTTCCAATTCCTTCTCTTTTGTCTGGTATTTTACTGTCAAATCAGACAATTGCTTTTGTACTTCCCCGGCGAACAGAGAATCTTTAGCAGAATATGCCTTTTTCATATATTCATAAGCAGAGACATACTCTTTCAGCCCATAATAGTTATTAGCAAACCGGTAATAAAGTAGATCCAATGGTGTATGTAAATTCTTCCCACGCAGATTTTCTATCTTTCTAAAAGCATCCAGACTCTCACGGTATTGTCCGTACTTACCAAGCAAATCTCCTTTTGTTTCATAAAACCCAAGTACTTCTATTGCATTAGGAGCCAATTGAGACAATTCTTTTTCGGCCACATTCATGTAATATTTTACAGAATCAGTCTGCTGCAAATGATCAAAAACAGATAACAGGGGAGTAATACACTTTACGATGAGCTGCGGAGATTTCATTTTCCTCGATTCGACAACTCCTTTTCTCAATATCTGTGCCGCTTCTTGCCACTCCTTATTCTTAATAAGCAGGGAACCATATATAGAGTAGGCATAAACAATCTGAACGGGATCATTTCCCTTCAAAGATATTTCAACAGCCTTTTTAATGTAGGAAGAGGCTTCCTCCAACCTGGAAGTAGCACTATACAGCACAGCAATATTGGTATACAGATTAGCAATTGTTGCAAAATCGTCCTGCCGCTCTGCCGTTTTCAACGCCTCATTATAGTAATATAAAGCAGAATCCGGCATCTCTTTCCTGCGATAAATTATCCCCAGTGAAGAAGACACAACAGTAGCAATCTCGTCATATCCCAGCCTCATTGCTTCTTGCCGGGCAAAAAGAAAAGAGGACAATGACTTGTCCATCTCCCCCACAGAGAAATAATAAGTGGCCATATTACTTAATAATCCGGAATAGCAAGGACCGTTTTTTTCACGAAGATTATCTATCCCCTTCCGGAAATAGTAGTAAGCAGAATCCGGCTGTTTGTACATATAATAATCGCCTAAATCAGAATACGCTTCGGCCAAAGCGTTGCCCGGCTTTACCTTGGCTAACTTCAGGTTCATATACAGGCTATCAAGTATGGCATCACTATTGGCAGATACCGGGAAACAAACAAATAACAACGATAAAATAAATAATTGACTCTTCATCTTAGGGTATGTATTTTTAGTTTTCTTTACCACCAACAGGCGTGCAAGTCCGGTAAAATCCGCTACCGGAAACGATATTCCTTGCTAAAGGGAAAGTTCCTCGCGAAGAAACTTCGGCGTATATCCTTTCTTGCTCTTCGCAACCTCTTCAGGCGTACCGAAACTAAGAAGTTTTCCTCCTCCCTTACCACCATCCGGTCCCATATCAATGATATAGTCCGCCATCTTTATTACATCCAGATTATGCTCTATCACAATAACCGTATTTCCCTTATCTACAAGCTTATTCAGTACATTCATCAGTACACGGATATCTTCAAAATGCAGTCCGGTGGTAGGTTCGTCAAGGATATAAAGTGTCTTACCGGTATCACGTTTTGAGAGTTCGGTAGCCAACTTCACACGCTGACTTTCACCACCGGAAAGTGTAGTTGACGACTGCCCTAACTTAATATATCCCAAACCAACGTCCTGTATCACTTTTATCTTATTCAGGATTTGTGGTACATTTTCAAAGAATTCAACTGCACGATTGATAGTCATATCCAGCACATCAGCTATGGATTTTCCTTTAAAACGTACTTCCAGTGTTTCGCGGTTATAACGTTTGCCATGACATACTTCACAGGGCACATACACATCCGGCAGAAAGTTCATTTCAATTGTCTTATAACCATTCCCGGAACACGCTTCACAACGTCCACCAGACACATTGAACGAGAAACGCCCCGGCTTATAACCACGTATCTTTGCTTCCGGCAATCCTACAAACAAATTGCGAATATCAGAAAAAACGCCCGTATAAGTAGCCGGGTTGGAACGTGGTGTACGCCCCAATGGAGATTGATCTACATTGACCACTTTATCAATATTCTCTAACCCTTCAATAGAATCATATTCCAACGGATCCTGAAGAGAACGATAAAACTTCTGAGAAAGAATAGGCTGCAATGTTTCGTTTATCAACGTAGATTTACCACTACCCGATACACCGGTCACACAAATCAATTTACCCAGCGGGAATTCCACATCCACATTTTTCAGATTATTTCCTTTTGCACCGCGAAGCCACAATGACTTTCCATTACCAGGACGGCGTTTGGCAGGAACTTCTATCTTCTGCTGACCATTCAAATACTGTGAGGTTAATGTAGATGTCTGCAACATATCCTGTGGCTTACCGGCAAATACAACTTCACCACCCAGACGTCCTGCTTTAGGTCCCATATCAATCACATAATCAGAAGCCAGCATCATATCTTTGTCATGCTCAACCACAATCACAGAATTACCCATATCACGCAATTCTTTCAACGAGTTAATCAGACGCAAATTATCCCGCTGATGAAGTCCTATACTCGGCTCGTCCAAAATGTAAAGCACATTCACCAACTGCGAACCAATCTGTGTAGCCAGTCGAATACGTTGACTCTCTCCCCCCGACAGACTCACCGAACTACGATTAAGAGACAGATAATCCAGCCCCACATCCAATAGGAATTTCAGGCGTGTACGAATTTCTTTTAATATCTCAGACGCAATTTTCTTTTGTTTATCAGACAAGAACTCATCCACTTTCTGCAACCAGTCATAAAGCTCGCTGATATCCATATTAGATAGTTCATTGATATTCTTATCATGAATGCGGAAATGTAATGCCTCTTTATTAAGTTTCGCTCCCTTACATTCAGGACAGACGGTAGTACGAGCAAACTGTTCTGCCCACTTCTGAGCTGTAGCCGAAGCATCTTTCTCCTGCAACATCTGAATATACTTCACCACACCCTCATACGTTACGAAATAATCAGAAGAAGTGCCAATTAACGAACTCTTTATCTTAATTCGTTCGTCCGAGCCATACAACACTTCATCCATAGCATCATCGGGCAAATCTTTAACCGGAGTTTTCAACGTATCTTCATACTTTTCAAGCAACGCACCGATTTGCCAGAATATCATTGCATTCTTATACTTTCCCAATGGGGCAATAGCACCTTCATAGATAGACATATTCCGGTCAGGAATTACTTTGTCAATATCAATCTGATTAACCACCCCGAGTCCCTTACACTTAGGACAGGCTCCTTGCGGAGAATTAAAAGAGAAATTATGCGGAGCCGGTTCCCGGTATGACAGTCCGGTTACCGGACACATCAACCGCTTACTGTAATGCCGGAGTTCTCCGGTAGTAACATCCAAAATCATTAACAATCCGTCTCCCTGACGCATTGCCGTGGCAACACTTTGTTTCAGACGTTTATCGTCCTTATCGCCCACTATCATTTTATCAATCACTACTTCAATATCATGATTCTTGTAGCGATCCAGCTTCATTCCATGTGTTACTTCACGTACCTCACCATCTACACGTACATAAAGATACCCCTTCTTACGAACTTGTTCGAACAATTCTTTATAATGTCCTTTACGAGCACGCACCAACGGTGCCAACATATAAATTTTCTTTCCTCTATAATCTCCCAGAATAAGGTCAAGAATCTGCTCTTCGGTATATTTCACCATTTTCTCTCCCGAAAGATAAGAATAGGCTACTCCGGCACGGGCATAAAGCAGACGGAGATAGTCATATATCTCTGTCGTTGTACCTACCGTGGAGCGAGGATTTTTATTTGTTGTTTTCTGTTCTATTGAAATCACCGGACTCAATCCGGTTATTTTATCTACATCAGGGCGTTCCAGATTACCCAAAAAATTACGGGCATAAGCTGAAAATGTTTCAATATAACGTCGCTGTCCCTCAGCAAATATCGTATCGAATGCCAAAGAAGATTTACCACTTCCGCTCAGTCCGGTAATCACCGTCAGACTGTTACGGGGAATTTCAGCATCAATATCTTTCAAATTATGTACACGCGCACCGTATACATTTATATATTCCGTTTCCTGCATATTCTTGTTTACCTCAGTATATTTATATCTCCTTTATGCTTATACACTACTCCATCTGCACCACGTGCCTCTACCACAATAAAATACACACCTACAGGTACCTGATGTCCATGAGACGTTCCATCCCATCCTTTATCAATGTTCGACAATCCCCACTGATACAACTTCTGTCCCCAGCGATTGAATACAACAGCATCGAAACTAACAAGTGATTTATACTTCACTTTAAAAATATCATTAATACCGTCTCCGTTAGGTGAAAAGGCATTAGGTATTTTCAATTCCGACTCGGGCACCTGAATGATAAATACATCTGATATCGAAGTAGGTCCATCTTCTGTTTTCGTATCACTTACCTGTAACCTGACATAGAATGTCCCCGAAGTAACAAAATCAAAAATAGTTTCTTCTTCATAACGTGGCGACCCGCTTATAGGATTATTAAATTCCTCATCAGATGCAAAATTCCATTCATAACGCAATGTTGGAGAAGGAGACTCAATATTGGCTACAAAGCGAAACTTAAGTGGAGCTGACCCCACATATGGTTCTCCACCTGCCTCAAGCGTTTTAGGTTCTGTAGGATCAGTACCATTCTCCTGTAGCAATATAGCCACAGGATTTAACTTTATCTGTGCCCAACCCTCTAAAAACGGAAAGGCAAGACAGAATAATATTATATAAGATAATCTGTGTAGTGACATAACATCTGCAAAATTAATGTTTCCACTTGAATTATGGTCTTAAAGAAACACAATATTATTTTCTTAACTCAATTATTAGGCAGATATATATCAGAATTTGTACCTTTGTTGCCTGATTTTAAGAACTAATAGTTTAAAAATTGATGAAACCCTTAATAAACCGAATACTCTTTCTTCTGTTTTTTATAAGCATCTCTTGTATGAGCCTTCATGCTCAAGAGAATCAATCTTACTTCCTTCACACCATTGAAAAGGGACAAAGTTTATATTCCATATCCAGCATGTATGGAGTTAGTCAATCGGATATCATACAATTGAATCCGGGATGCGAAGAGAAAATCTATGCAGGACAAACAATCAGGATTCCTCAGAAACAAAAAGCTTCAAAACAGGATGAAAAGTTCCACACCATTGAAGCCGGAGAAACCTTATATAAACTAACAACAATATATAACGTATCGGCTAAAGCAATCTGTGAAGCCAACCCCGGACTAAGTGCTGAAAATTTCCGTATCGGACAAGTAATCCGCATTCCTTCTGCCGAAGAAGTAGCACAAACGACTGCCGCTCCTTTGACTCAGGATGTTGCAGCAACTTCTCCATCAACTACTACTGTTCAGGGTCCTGTTCAATCCAGATGTAAAGACATGCATAAGGTAAAACGACGTGAAACTATTTTCAGTGTCAGCCGCGAGTATGGTATCAGTGAACAAGCACTAATTGATGCTAACCCGGAGTTAAAACAAGGAATGAAGAAAGGACAGTTTCTCTGTATTCCCTACCCTTCGGCAAAGCCTGTAACACCTCAGGAAAACAAAAATATTATTCCTCCTACTGATAAGGAGTTATTTCTCGCCAGCAAAGAAGCACCGGAGAAAATAAGTACTATAAAAGCAGCCTTATTATTGCCTTTCCTTCAAGATAAGCGCATGGTTGAATATTACGAAGGATTTCTTCTTGCTGTAGACAGTCTGAAGCGTACAGGTACTTCTATCGATCTCTATGTTTATAATTGTGGAGACGACAACGCTTCTCTAAATAGTATTCTTGCCAAAGACGAAATGAAAAAGATGAATATTATCTTTGGCCCGTCACAATCGAAGCACACAAAAACACTGGCAGCTTTTGCCAAGAAGCATGATATTCGCATGGTTATTCCTTTCTCTTCAAAAGAAGAAGAGGTATTTAACAATCCTTTTATTTACCAGATTAATACTCCACAGTCTTACCTGTATTCAGAGGTATATGAACACTTTGTACGCCAGTTCTCCAATGCCAATATAATCATATTGGAAGCTACGACAGTAGATAAGGATAAAACAGAATTTATCAAAGGACTGAAACAGGAACTGGCAAACAAAAGAATTCCGGTAAAGACACTCCCCGAATCGGCTACGGCACAAACGATGAAGGAAGCTCTACACAGTGATAAAGAGAATATTTTTATCCCTACATCCGGTAGTGATGTGACACTCATTAAAATCATTCCGCAACTAACCGTACTGGTTAGAGAAAATCCGGACGCCAACGTACACCTTTTTGGTTACCCTGAATGGCAGACTTATACAAAAGATCATCTGGACAGTTTCTTTGAACTGGATACCTATTTTTACTCTTCGTTTTACACAAACAACATGCTTCCATCGGCTATCAACTTTATTAACTCTTATCACAAATGGTATAGTAAAGATATGGCTATCAATTATCCCCAATATGGAATGCTGGGATTTGACACAGGATTCTTCTTCCTGAAAGGATTATCTAAATATGGCTCCGAACTGGAAAAGAATCTGCCCAAAATGGATCTTACTCCCATACAAACCGGATTTAAGTTTCAACGGGTGAACAATTGGGGAGGTTTTATCAATAAGAAGGTGTTCTTTGTTCATTTCACAAAGAACTTTGAATTAGTAAAGCTTGACTTTGAATAAGATGACACATATAAAAGCAACAATAGCAACAGTAGTGCTACTAATAAGCATTACTTTCCCGGCAATGGCACAGATTGGCGAACTACGCCACAATTTTGCCATCGGAATCAATGGTGGTGTCAATCTTAACAAAGTGACTTTTCAACGACAGATCAAGCAGAACATGCCTATGGGAATCACAGGCGGACTAACCGCCCGTTATATCTCTGAGAAATATTTTGCAATGATTTGTGGTGCACAGATCGAGCTGAACTTTTCACAACGCGGTTGGGAAGAGGCTTTTGAATTAGCAGACGGCACTAAAGACCTTAGCCGGAGTTATAGCAGAAACATGAACTACATCGATATTCCTTTTTTAGCTCATCTGGCATTTGGTAAAGATTACGGTGTACAATTTTTTATCAATCTGGGACCACAGGTAGGCTTTTTAATAAGTGAATCAGAGAATGCAAGCGGATGGACGGCCGAACAAATTGCCAGTGCAAAAGAATATGGAAAAAAGATAGAAAACAAGTTTGACTATGGAATAACCGGAGGAGGTGGTCTTGAAATAAGAAGTAAAAGAGCCGGTAGTTTTCTGTTAGAAGGAAGATATTACTTTGCGTTATCCGATTTCTATCATACCAGTAAAAAAGATGATTTCGACCGTGCAGCTCACAGTACCATATCAATAAAGCTGACTTATCTGTTTGATTTGAAGAAATAACTCGAAAGATGCATACTCTTTAAAATTATCAGAAATTTTAACAATCAGACTACTTATAAAAAGATGCCACACCGTTTTGTAGGACGGTGTGGCATCTTTTTATGAAGTATACATATGTATGATTTATCTCAATCGATCAGCAGCATGTACCATTGCTTCATCACGACCAATTGCACGTATGGCTAAATAATTAAGAATAATAGCAATCAGCGGAAAGCACAACGCCCAATGGAACTGAAAAGAAGTTTCGTCGCTGCGAAGCACAAAGAAGAAAGCAAAGAAAGCCATATAATATCCTACCAATAATAAACTATTGAATATAGTCATACGGATCTGCAATATGCGATTCTTAAAAAGAAAGATAGTAGCAAATGCAACAATAGCAGCCAGCATTAAAATACAAAAAAGCCCCCATGTAGACTGATATGTATCACCCATTGTAAGTCCAAGCGGTTTAAAAACATTTACTGCCCCATTAAAATCAATCAAAGAGCCCACAGGCAAGCACATGCTTGCTATCAATACGCCTGTAACAAGTAACAAATAAATACTCTGAATACGTTGAATCATATTGTCTTAGTAGTTTTAAAGTTTATAACAATAATAAAAAATAACCAACAGTAAAAAAATAGCCAAGTAATAATAAGAACACTCTTCCTACTTACTACTTGACTACTCAATTCTTACTACGTTATTCTATTCTTAACTTCTTGCGTTCTTTTTACAGCTTGTTTTACTGTAGTTTTTCTTTTTCCTTGGCCGGATTTCTATAGTAAATCTTACCTTCGATATACTCTTGTGTAGCAATCAATGTAGGTTTCGGCAATTTCTCATAATAGCGAGAAATCTCAATCTGTTCACGATTCTCAAATACTTCTTCCAAGTTGTCATTATAAGAAGCAAACTCTGCAAGCTTCTTGGAAAGATCACTTTTGATTTCCACACTAATCTGATTGGCACGTTTACCAATGATAGCCACTGTTTCGTAAACATTACCTGTATCAGCGCACAATTCCATCATGTCGCGCGTAACGGTGTTAGTAGGAGCATTCGTTTTTTTGTAATCCATAAATCTATTTATAATTTAATCTTTAATTACTTTGGTTGATGCGTTAAATATCTTTTCAGCTTCCTTCAGATACTTACTTTCCGGAAATTCATTCTTAAAAGCATAATATTCATCGACAGTTTCGCGATAACGATCTATCTTTTTCTCTTCTATACTATTAATAGCCATTTCATATTTAGCTCGAAGAATGAGAATAGAGAGATCCTCACGATAATCAGTATAAGGGTAATCTTTCAGTGCATTTTGAGCTGTAATTACACACGACTCATAATTATTACCCATATAATTACCCAAATTATAATACAATTTGGCAGACATAAATTCTTTCAAAACAAGCTTATCCTGAAGAGCAAAAATCATATCCTGAGCTTCTTGCTTTTTAGAACTTGCAGGATAATATTCAAGGAATGTCTGTAGTTGCTGAATAGCTGTATAAGTACCAGACTGATCAAGACGTGCTTCCGGAGTATCCAGATAAAGTGCCTTGCCGGCATGATAACTTGCTAATTCAGCAAATGTGCCACGCGGATAAGTATTGGTATAGGTTATAAATGTCTGTGCGGCAGTAGAATAATCTTTCTGATTATAATAACTCATACCTAACATATAAAGAGATTCTTCTGCTTTATCGGTACCTTTCAGAATGGTTATCAGCTCATTCAATAATGTAGCAGAACGCCCATATTGACCTTTTGCAAAGTAGTTTTTTGCTGCCTCATACTTATATTCGTAATCGGTACTTTTTAGCAACTTATTGTACTCTCCACACGAGGAAAGTGTAGCGGCTACAAGGAAAGTTATAATAATATTTTTCTTCATCCTATTTTAAATAATGCGCAAAGTTACAGAATCATGCGGAATAAACCAATTAATCAATGTTTTTTAATATAAAATAGGAGTTAGAATATAGAAATCAGAAGTTAGTAGTTAGTAGTTGGAATCCTTGCAGCAACAGTTAATCTACATAGATTCTAACTACTAACTACCAACTTCTAACTCCTAAAGCCTATACAGGTCACTTGCTGCCAGCAAATCTACTTTTTTCTCTGTGAGTACACGAATACAATTCTCCATATCATTAGGACGAATCACAACATTCGCCGTATTGTTATTGGCAAACGAATACATGTATTCAATAAATACCCCTTCATCAGATAAAAATCGCAATACTTTGGCAAGCGCACCCGGTACATTAGGACAACTAATGCCTACTACCTCTGTTATATTCACTGCAAAATGATTCTCTTTCAAAGCCTTATAAGCTCTGTCGGGATCAGATACTATACCACGCAAAATACCAAAATCTGCATTTTCAGCTATACACAAAGCAGAAAGATTTATATTTTCTTTCGCCAACACTTCAGTCACTTCCGTCAAACGGCCAGACTTATTTTCCAAAAAGATAGAAAGTTGTTTTGCTACCATAATATTTGAAATTTAAAAAGTTACAACTCACAATTTTCTATTATCAATCACCCTCTTCGCTTTGCCTACACTGCGTTCAATACTACGCGGCTCAACCAGCTTCACATCTACTCCCAATCCCAATACACTCTGCAGACGAGAAGTAAGTTTCTTCTTCAATGCCAGCATTTTATTGATCTCGTCAGAATAAGCGTCTTCACGAACTTCTACTTTCAGTTCCATCGTATCCGTATTATTCTTACGATCAATAATCAACAGATAATGTGGTTCAAACTCCGGCATCTCAAGGATAACAGACTCTATCTGAGTTGGGAATACATTGACTCCACGAATAATAAGCATGTCATCACTACGTCCCAGGATACGATCCATGCGCACTAATGTACGTCCACAAGTACATTTATCATAATGTAAAGCAGTAAGATCTTTTGTACGATAACGCAATAAAGGCATTCCTTCTTTAGTAAGATGAGTGAAGACAAGTTCACCGGTTTGTCCCGGTTCAGCAGGTTGCAGTGTATGAGGATCGATTATTTCAGGAAAATAATGGTCTTCATTCAAATGTGTACCATGCTGGCATTCACACTCATAACCTACCCCCGGTCCGGCAATTTCACTCAATCCATATATATCATAAGCTTTAATACCCAGTTTTTCTTCTATTTCACGACGCATATTCTCCGTCCACGGCTCAGCTCCGAAAGCACCGGCTTTCAGCTTAAACTCTTCACGGGGAAATCCGGAATCTTTAATCGCATCCGCCAGATAAAGCGCATAAGAAGGCGTACAACACAATAAAGTAGAGCCAAAGTCATGCATCAGAGTAATTTGCTTTTCAGTATTACCACTTGACATAGGAATAACTGATGCTCCGATATTCTCTGCTCCGGCATGAGCCCCCAGCCCACCGGTAAACAAACCATAGCCATAAGATACCTGGAAAATATCCGAGCTGGTAGCTCCATAAGCAGTAAAGGCACGTGATAAACATTCCGTCCACGATGCCAAGTCCTTACGTGTATATCCCACAACAGTCGGTTTACCCGTTGTCCCTGAAGAGGCATGAATACGCACAATCTGACTCATTGGAACCGCACACAGTCCAAACGGATAATTATCTCTCAAATCGTACTTGGTGGTAAACGGTAATTTTACAATGTCATCAATACTATTAATATCATCCGGAGTAATTCCTAACTCCTGCATCTTTTTACGATAAAAGGGTGTGTTGTGATAAACGTGCTCCACAATTTTTTTGAGCCGTATACCTTGGATTTTGCGAAGACTCTCACGGTCCATGCATTCGATACTTTCGTTCCAAATCATGTTTTTCGTTGTATTTATATTTGTATTAATCTGTTTTTCCTTTATACAACCCGCTGATGAAATTAAACAAATAAGGAGTAAATTTCGGCTAAATCAAACAAGAATTAATAAAGTGTACACTTTTACCTCACAACAATGTACACTCTTACCATACAAAAGTGTACAATATTGACCCACCAAAGTGTACACTTTTATAAGCGTTGATTACCAGCGCTTTACAGTCATCTATTTAGAAGGATTAAAAAACGATTCACGAGATAATTCAGAGCTTCATTTCTTTGCTGATTTACCTCTCCGCCAACCTTCTTTTAAACCACTTCACATCAACTCCAGCGATGTTTTATAATAAACTGTTGCAAAGTAAAGGATTTATTTGGAAAAACAATTTGTTTATCTCAACTATTTTCCCGAATATTGTTCCCCCTTTTAAAACAAAAACATGAATTTTGAATTAACATCCGCCTATAAGCCTACGGGCGACCAGCCTGAGGCTATTGCCCAATTAACCGAAGGTATAAAACAAGGATTACCTGCCCAGACCCTGTTGGGAGTAACAGGCTCAGGAAAAACATTTACTATAGCCAACGTTATAGCCAATATTAATAAACCTACATTGATATTGAGCCACAACAAAACACTGGCTGCCCAGCTGTACAGTGAATTCAAGGGATTTTTCCCCAACAACGCTGTGGAATACTATGTTTCATATTACGATTATTATCAGCCGGAAGCCTATCTTCCCAGTTCTGATACGTACATCGAAAAAGACCTTGCCATCAATGATGAAATAGATAAGCTACGGCTTGCCGCCACTTCTTCTCTGCTCTCAGGACGTAAAGATGTAGTGGTAGTTTCCTCTGTTTCATGCATCTATGGTATGGGAAATCCATCCGACTTCTATGAAAATGTAATAGAAGTGGAACGGGGACGTATGCTGGACCGTAACGTATTTCTACGTCGGCTCGTAGACAGCCTTTATGTACGCAATGACCTGGATCTGAATCGTGGTAATTTCCGCGTAAAAGGCGACACTGTAGATATTTATCTGGCCTATTCCGATAATATCCTGCGAGTGACTTTTTGGGGAGATGAAATTGATGGAATTGAAGAAGTAGATCCGATCTCAGGCATAACAATTGCTCCTTTTGAATCATACAAAATATACCCGGCTAATTTATTCATGACAACCAAAGAGGCAACTCTACGTGCTATCCACGAAATAGAGGATGACCTTACCAAACAAGTAGCTTTTTTCGAATCTATCGGAAAAGAATATGAAGCCAAGCGTCTTTATGAACGTGTGACGTATGATATGGAAATGATTCGTGAACTGGGACACTGTTCCGGCATTGAGAACTATTCACGTTATTTTGATGGTCGTAGTGCCGGTACCCGCCCCTATTGCCTACTCGACTTTTTCCCGGATGACTTTCTCATCGTTATAGATGAAAGCCATGTTAGTGTCCCGCAGATACGTGCGATGTATGGTGGTGACCGTGCCCGAAAAATCAATCTGGTAGAATATGGCTTTCGCCTGCCTGCAGCGATGGATAACCGCCCTCTTAAATTTGAAGAGTTCCAGGAAATGGCCAAACAGGTTATTTATGTCAGTGCAACTCCGGCCGATTACGAACTGGTGCAATCTGAAGGTATCATTGTGGAACAGGTAATCCGCCCTACCGGCCTGCTTGACCCTGTGATTGAAGTACGCCCCAGCCTCAATCAGATAGACGATCTTATGGAAGAAATTCAGATACGTATTGAAAAAGAGGAACGTACTCTCGTGACGACTTTAACCAAGCGCATGGCTGAGGAACTGACAGAGTATTTGCTCAATAATAATGTGCGATGCAACTATATCCACAGCGACGTAGATACACTTGAGCGTGTAAAAATCATGGATGATCTCCGTCAGGGTGTATATGATGTATTGATCGGCGTAAACCTCTTGCGCGAAGGACTTGACTTACCAGAAGTTTCTCTGGTTGCCATCCTTGATGCAGACAAAGAGGGCTTCCTGCGCTCCCATCGTTCTCTGACGCAAACTGCCGGACGTGCTGCCCGAAACGTAAACGGAAAAGTAATCATGTATGCAGACAAGATGACGGAAAGTATGCAGTTGACAATTGACGAAACCAACCGACGCCGGGAAAAACAGCTTGCTTATAATGAAGCAAATGGTATCACCCCACAACAAATAAAGAAAGCACGTAATCTCGCTGTATTCGGTGGAAACAACACCGAGGAAATACTGAAAGAAAAACAGGTCTATATAGAACCATCAAGCCCCAATGTGGCTGCTGATCCGATCATCCAATATATGACTAAAGCTCAGATGCAAAAGAGTATAGACCGTACACGCAAGTTAATGCAGGAAGCTGCCAAGAAACTGGAATTCATCGAAGCAGCGCAATATCGTGACGAATTGCTGAAACTGGAAGATCTTATGAAAGAAAAGTGGGAAGAATAAGCAGAAACTCTTAATAAAAATTGAATTCAACAAGAAAAATATTAATCAATGTTATAAAACATGTTTTTTCTTCCCCTAAATTTGCTAATATCCGGAAAACCCGTACATTTGCAATGTGTTTTTCATAGTATTAGATTTAAGGTTAACAAAGGTT
>DXWV01000020.1:4480-57972 GCA_019416685.1 Bacteroides sp. | reverse complement strand
GGAAGGGAACGGAAATATGGAGAATACTGGCAAAAACAAACTGGAGCAGGATTGAGGCACCAGGGAAATACATCCTGAAAATACTCAGGACATCTCAGTAAAAAACAGGCTGTAAAAAACTGGAAATCAAGCAATAAAAAAGTACGTACTTTGGTACCCCAAAAGTACGTACTTAACACACTGTTAATATGCATTTTAAGTCACCGTTAAAATACTAAATTTATATATGGGAAATGAAGGACTCTGCTATTTCACCTATAGCCATTGTAAGATATCACTTTTTCTTTCACCTTACGAGTTTTCTTCCGTTTCTCTTTCAATGGATAGCCGACAATAATATCCAGCAACAATCGCTTAGAAGCAGGAATGCCCGTCAGTTGTTTAATTTCTTTTTCATCGAACCAACCAAGGATACACGAACCCAAGCCTTCATTTTCGGCTGCAAGAACAATATGGGCAGCAGCAATGCCTACATCAATCAGAGGGAAATGCTTGTCTTTCACTTTACCTCCCAAAAGAGAAGTAATATTGGCAGATTCCTCCACTACCAGGATATGTACAGGTGCATCCTTCGCAAACTTATTCATACCGAGCCCGGCAGCAGCCTTCCCTACTTTCCGGGAAAGTTCTCTGTCCGTAACCACCACAAACTTCCACGGTTGTGCATTGCAAGCTGAGGGTGCCAGACGAGCAGCTTCCAGTATCCGTTCCAGTTTATCCGGTTCAATAGAACGTTCCTTATCATAAGCACGGTCACTTTGCCGTGATATAACTAATTGCAGAAAATCCATAAAAAAGTTATAAGGTTATAAAGTTATAGTGTTATAAAGTTATAACTTTATAACACTATCATGCGGCTGATATACTTACCGATAATATCGAATTCAATATTCACCACACTACCGATCACAAAAGTATGGAAGTTGGTATGTTCATAAGTATAAGGTATGATAGCTACCTGGAAGGTATCATCCGTAGGATTGCATACAGTGAGGCTAACGCCGTTCACCGTTACCGAACCTTTATCTACAGTGATATATCCCCGCTTTGCCATCTCTGTATCAAATGCATATTTGAATGTGAAGTACCAGCTTCCGTCTGCGTCTTTGATATCCACACAAGTGGCAGTCTGATCAACGTGCCCTTGTACGATATGTCCGTCCAGACGTCCGTTCATCATCATACTACGTTCCACGTTCACCTTATCCCCTATTTTAAGCAGCCCAAGGTTGGAACGATCAAGCGTCTCCCTCATGGCAGTCACAGTATAGGTATCATCGGTCATGCTAACAACTGTCAGACATACACCGTTGTGTGCAATACTCTGGTCTATTTTCAACTCATTCACAAACGAACACTTAAAAGTAAAGTGTATATTTTCCTGGTCTTTTACCAGTGCTACGAGAGTAGCATATTCTTCTACTATTCCGGAAAACATAAAGATATTTACTATTTATGATTTAACTATTTACGATTTACGATTGGAGATACCCTCTCCGATCATGGGGCCAAAGATACAAAATTGAAACTGATTAGTATAGAGTAAACAAATAATCTGTGTTAATTGTTAATAGGACATAGATATAAAAAAATGGGGCTTTTCACAAAGCTCCATTTCTCAGTTTTCAATAGGTATTAGTTTTTTTTTTAAGGTAAAAAGATTGTTTTCAGGATAACGGTGCAAATATAGGCGCTTTTCTTGTTATGAACCAAATATTAAAACATGTCTTATAACATCTTTTTGAAATTTCTTTGGATTTATTATCATTTCAAGATAGTAACCTCACTACCTACCCGTTACAGCAGACAAATATAGAACTTTTTTTTAAGTACTACTAATTTTTGTATAAAAAGTTGCATATTATGACTTTTCCGGATAGTGTTCATCCGTTTTCCCACTATGTTTTAACACTTTTGCATCAATAAAGAACACTATTTCTTCGGCAATATTAGTGATATGATCTCCGGAGCGCTCTAATTTACGGAACACACTTACAAGGTTCAGACAGGAAAGTACACTTTCCGGATGTTCTTTTATATAACCGGCAAGAACCATAGTAGCTTCAGCATTGATTTCATCTAACAGGTTGTCTTTGGAAAAAACAGCGGTAGCCAGTTCAATACTCTCCTCATTCAAAGCACGTTTAGCCAGTTCAAGCATAGAAAGCACTTCTCCCAACATCTCTTCCAGACGAAGACGCTTCAATAATTCGGCATCCAAAACAGGTTCTTCACACTTCAACACAAAACGGGCAATCCCCTCGGCAAAGTCTCCCAAACGTTCCAGATTGGTATTAATCTTAAGCATGGCAAGTACAAAACGCAAATCGATAGCTACAGGATTATACAATGCAATCACATCCTCCACATCGCTATCTATTTTCAACTCGGAAGCATTCACTCTCCGCTCACGAACAATCACTTGCCGGGCAAGTTCTTTATCAAGTGTCAATACAGCCTCTCCAGCTCTATCCAACTGGTTATAAACTAATGTCCACATCTCATCAACTTCTTTGTGTAGCAGGATGAGCTCCGATTCTATAAACTTCACCATATATGAAATAATTAAAAATTAATAATTAGAAATTAAAAGTGCAACCAATTGGCACATTAGCATATTGAATAATTATCTTCTACCCGAACCTTCCGGTAATGTAGTTCTGTGTTGCTTCTTTCTCCGGATTCGTAAAGATTTTCTTTGTATTGTCATATTCTACCATCTCTCCCAGATAGAAGAAGGCTGTTTTATCACTAACGCGGGCTGCCTGCTGCATATTGTGTGTTACTATTACAATCGTATATTGTTTCTTCAGTTCATGAATCAGCTCTTCTACCTTTGCCGTAGAAATAGGATCGAGGGCGGAAGCAGGTTCATCCATCAGCAATACAGAAGGAGATACGGCCATAGCACGTGCAATGCAAAGACGCTGTTGCTGCCCGCCGGAGAGAGCATAAGCTGACTCTTTGAGCTTGTCTTTGACTTCGTCCCAAAGTGCTGCTCCTTTCAATGTCTCTTCCACACGCTGGCGAATAAAAGCATTGTCTTTAACTCCATTGACCCGCAAACCATACGCCACATTTTCAAAAATGCTTTTAGGAAACGGATTGGGACGCTGGAAAACCATTCCTACATTCTTCCGGAGTTCATCGACCTGTACACCTTTATCATAAATATTCTCACTGTCAATCCGAATCTCCCCTGTCAGGCGAGTGTCAGGAATCAAATCGTTCATACGATTAAATAAACGAAGAAAGGTAGACTTACCACAGCCCGAAGGACCAATAAACGCCACTACCGTTTTTTCTTCAATCTCCATACTGATACCCTTCAACGCATGAAAGTTACCATACCAGAAATTCACATCACGAGCACTTATCATTTTATTTACAATTTAACGATTGACGATTTAACGATTTAACAATTGACGATTTGACGATTTACAATTTACGATTGAAATTACTTCTATTTAATGAGTTTACAAAATGCGATGCAACTCGACCTGAAATGCGATGCAACTTAAAACGGATTGCGATATCAATCGTAAATAGTAAATCGTCAAATAGTAAATTATTTTAGTTTGTTTTTACTTTTTTCTCAAAATACTTTCTTAAGGCATTCGCCAACAAGTTTACCAACAGAATTATTATAATCAACACCAGTGCAGTGCCATAAGCCAAGGGCAACTGAGCTTCCATATTCGTACCGCTGGTGGAAATCACATAAAGATGATAAGGTAATGCCATACACTGATCAAAAATACTGGTAGGCAACTGCGGCAGAAAATAGGCTGCACAGGTGAAAAGAATCGGAGCTGTCTCACCGGAAACTCGTCCTAAGGCAAGAATCAGTCCGGTAATGATATTAGGCATACCCATTGGTAAAATCACATGCCAGATAGTCTGCAACTTTGTTGCTCCCAACGCTCTGCTACCCTCACGCAAGTTATCAGGGATCGCCTTCAACGCTTCTTCTGTGGTACGAATCACCAAAGGGACACAAAGTAACCCCAACGTTAGCGAACCTGCCAGAATGCTGTCACCAAAACCAAGATAATTGACAAACAAGGCCATACCGAACAAGCCGAAAACAATGGATGGAATGCCACTCAGATTGTTTGTCATCACCCGAATAAAACGAACCATTTTTCCTTTCGGAGCATACTCATTCATATAGATACCACTCATCACTCCTACCGGGAAAGCAAAAAACGCACTTCCTATCATCAGATAGAATGTACCTACAATGGCGGGCCAGATACCTCCTCCCGTCATACCATTCGTAGGAGCAGAAGTAATAAAATCCCAGTTTATAACTCCTATACCTTTATATATAATAAACCCCAATATGGCAAATAAGATCAGTACGATACACAAACTTAACGCCCGGAAGATTCCGAAAGCAATGCCTTGTGAACGACGTTTCGCCTTATTATTACTTGCTATTTCCATTTTATTTGCTTCGTTTTACTCCTTTAGACGAGATGTACTCTACACTAAAGTTTATAATTAATGTGATAAAGAACAATACTACACCCAGCAGAAACAGCGCCTGATAATGAGGACCACCGGCAGGTGCTTCACCCAGTTCGGCAGCAATAGTAGCCGGGATGGTACGCAACGGTTCAAGGATCGTAGTAGGAATTACCGCTGCATTTCCGGTTACCATGAGTACAGCCATCGTTTCACCAATAGCACGCCCGATACCAAGTACAACTCCCGAAGTGATTCCGGAGATGGAAAAGGGAATAACTACCTTATAAATAGTCTGCCATTGTGAGGCTCCCAGCGCTAAACTGGCTTCACGCATGGCACGGGGACAATTGCGCATGGCATCTTCCGTCACAGTAATAATGGTAGGCAGTGCCATGATGGCCAATACGATACTTCCTGCCAGCCCACTCTCTCCTACCGGCAAATCGAATACTTTTTGGATAAGCGGTACAATCACTATCAACCCGAAAAAGCCATAGACTACCGATGGGATTCCACTCAATAATTCGATGATAGGTTTCAGCCAGCCACGCACTTTCGGATTGGCTACTTCGGACATATAGATAGATACGGAAAGACCGAACGGCAAAGCGATAAGTATAGCGAAAAGGCTTACCCAAAGGGTACCGGTAATAAGAGGCAGAAAGCCAAACAACGGAGCGGGAGTAGCCGTCGGGAACCATTCGGCACCGGCAAATACATCTTTTACGGAAATGGTATTATCCTTGATAAAATGTACCTTATCCGGTGTTGTAATAAACTGTTGCGGGACGAAAGCAACAATCCCCGGAGTCTTCTCAATCAATTCCATAATACACGCCCCGGCATACTGATAGGCATCCCCCAACTCTTCTTCCGTATAATATTGTGTGATATCTTCCAAACGAAAAACCCGGATAGGGAGATTTTCCCCACCGAGTTCTTTCCAATTTGTTATCTCTTCATCGAACACATCTTTTATCTGAGCCGGACTAAGTTGACTCACCTTATTATCTTTATTTAGAGCCAATACATATCCTTCTTCTATCACTTTGCTGCCGAATAACCCGAAAGCTTCGGTAAACAAGAATAGTACGATAAGCAGAATTGTTATACTTGTAACAAAGCCACTACAAGTAAGCATCCCCTCTACAATCTTCTCGAAAATCTTCTTCATACCTATTATTTGATTTCTGAATGCAAAGGAAAGAGTATCATGTTAAGGAGGTGTGAATTCCGCTTGAAGGAAATGTTTCAAATGTATTACATTTGTGTTACAAGAGAAAACATTATGAATTTTATAACAGGAATGTAACATCTTCTTTTTTAATTTGCGACAGAAATACCAATTATAAATGAATTTATGAATGCAAAGAGCATATTATTTCTGAGCCTGATTCTTATAACTACAAGTATTCAGGCCCAACGAATCAAAGGTAGTGACACAGTTCTTCCGGTTGCCCAGCAGACTGCCGAACGCTTCATGAATAGAAACGCAGATGCGCGTGTCACTGTTACAGGTGGTGGAACCGGAGTAGGTATCTCCGCCTTAATGGATAATACTACTGATATTGCCATGGCTTCCCGTCCTATCAAGTTTGGTGAAAAGATGAAAGCTAAGGCTGCCCAAAAAGAGATTGAAGAGGTTATTGTGGCATATGATGCCCTTGCCGTAGTAGTGCATCCCACCAACCCTGTGAAGCAACTTACCCGTAAGCAACTGGAGGATATCTTTCGTGGTAAAATCACTAACTGGAAACAAGTAGGAGGCGAAGATCGTAAAATTGTTGTGTACTCGCGGGAAACATCTTCAGGAACCTACGAATTCTTTAAAGAAAGTGTACTTAAAAATAAGAATTATATGTCCAGCAGTCTTTCAATGCCTGCTACCGGTGCCATTATACAATCAGTGAGCCAGACTAAAGGAGCTATCGGTTATGTTGGCCTCGCTTACGTATCACCACGTATCAAAACGTTATCAGTGTCTTATGATGACAAGTATTACGCACAGCCCAATGTAGAAAATGCAACTAACAAACTTTATCCAATCGTACGCCCTCTTTATTACTATTATAATGCAGAGAACAAAGACGCTGTAACTCCCCTTATTGACTTCATTCTTTCTCAGGAAGGACAGGATATTATAAAAAAGAGTGGATATATTCCGGTGAAATAAGGTTATGCAAAAAAAATGTCATACTTTTGTAGCTCATAACTCGTAACTCATTAAACGCTATGACAGATATTAAGAACGAAGAGGTGACAAGCGAAAAAAAAAGCCTCAACTTTATTGAGCAAATTGTAGAAAATGATTTAAAAGAGGGCAAAAACAGAGGAAAGGTACAGACGCGCTTTCCGCCTGAGCCAAACGGTTATCTTCACATAGGTCATGCCAAAGCTATTTGCCTCGATTTCGGCCTCGCTGCCCGTCATGGCGGTGTATGTAATCTTCGTTTTGATGATACCAATCCAACCAAAGAAGACGTGGAATACGTAGAAGCCATCGAAGAAGATATCAAGTGGCTCGGCTTTGAATGGGGAAATGTGTACTATGCTTCGGACTACTTCCAACAACTCTGGGACTTTGCCGTGCGTCTTATCAAAGAAGGTAAAGCCTACATTGATGAACAGACCTCCGAACAGATTGCCGCACAAAAAGGTACTCCGACTCAACCGGGAACTGAAAGCCCTTATCGTAACCGCCCGATTGAAGAGAATCTTGCCCTATTTGAAAAAATGAATAGTGGAGAAATAGAAGAAGGTGCAATGGTGCTCCGTGCTAAAATAGACATGGCGAATCCTAACATGCATTTTCGTGACCCGATAATCTACCGTGTAGTGAAACATCCTCATCACCGTACAGGTACTACATGGAAAGCCTATCCGATGTATGACTTTGCACACGGACAAAGTGACTTCTTTGAAGGAGTGACTCATTCACTCTGCACACTGGAGTTCGTCGTGCACCGTCCGTTATACGATCTTTTTATCGACTGGCTGAAAGAGGGGGTTGACTTGAACGACAATCGTCCCCGTCAGTACGAATTCAATAAATTGAACCTCAGCTACACACTGATGAGTAAACGTAATCTGCTCACGCTGGTTAAAGAAGGTCTGGTAAATGGATGGGATGATCCTCGCATGCCGACTATCTGTGGTTTCCGCCGTCGCGGTTATTCACCTGAATCCATCCGCAAATTCGTTGACAAAATTGGTTATACTACTTACGACGCTCTCAATGAATTTGCTTTGCTGGAAAGTGCTGTACGTGAAGACCTCAACGCCCGTGCAACTCGTGTTTCTGCGGTATTGAATCCGGTGAAACTGATTATTACCAACTACCCTGAAGGAGAAGTAGAAGAACTGGATGCAATTAACAATCCGGAAGATCCGGAAGCAGGAAGCCACACAATCGAGTTCAGTCGTGAACTGTGGATTGAACGTGAAGACTTTATGGAAGATGCTCCGAAGAAATATTTCCGCATGACTCCGGGACAGGAAGTACGTCTCAAGAATGCATATATCGTGAAATGTACCGGCTGTAAGAAGGACGAAAACGGCGATATTACTGAAGTATATTGCGAATATGATCCACATACCAAAAGTGGTATGCCCGATGCCAATCGCAAAGTGAAAGGTACGTTGCATTGGTTGAGTTGCGCACACTGTCTCTCTGCAGAAGTACGTCTTTATGACCGTCTTTGGAAAGTAGAGAACCCACGTGACGAACTGGCCGCCATCCGTGAAGCTAAAAACTGCGAAGCACTGGAGGCCATGAAAGAGATCATTAATCCTGACTCTTTGCAAATACTCAATAATTGCTATGTAGAAAAGTATGTAGCAACCTTGCCTACGCTCTCTTATCTGCAATTCCAACGCATAGGCTACTTCAATATAGATAAAGAGTCAGCTCCTGACAAACTTATATTCAACCGCACCGTGGGGTTGAAAGATACATTCAAAATTAAAAATTAAAAGTTGGAAATTAAAACGGGCTGCGCAATGCTAAAAAATGTGGTGTGTAATATAGAAACATGCAATACATGAAAAGCGCAGCCGGTTTTAATTTCAATTTTATTTTTAATTTTAATTTCCAATTTTTAATCAATCAAATGGCTAGAAAAAATCCATCTACGGATAAAGAACAAGAATTAAATGAACTCATCGCAAGTTACGAAGCAGCGAAAGCAGAAAATAGGCAACTTTATCTGGACGGTGACCAACTTGCAGATATCGCAGATAAATATGCCACAGACCGCCGTTTTGACGAAGCGCAAGAAGTTATCAGTTATGGTCTAGAACTTCATCCGGGACACACAGACCTCCTGGTAGAGCAGGCTTATCTATATTTGGATACTATGCAACTTCAAAAGGCCATAACAGTCGTTGACAGTATCGCAGAGGACTACGATCCGGAGGTCAAACTGCTAAAAGCCGAAATCCTGTTGAACGAAGGTAAGCTGGACGAAGCAGAAACCCTGCTCAACTCTATTGAAGAAGAAAAATCACTGGAAACAATTATCGATGTAGCGTATCTTTATATGGACATGGGCTATCCGGAGAAAGCGTTGCCATGGCTCACACCCGCGCTGGAAGAATATAAAGAAAACGAAGAATTCCTTGCAGCCATCGCTGATTGTTATCGCAGCGGAGATCATAACACGAAAGCAATCTCTTTCTACAATAAACTGATCGATAAGAATCCGTACAATCCTTCTTACTGGACCGGACTTGCCAAATGCCATTTCAGCCAGCAGGAATTTGACAAAGCTATCGAAGCCTGTGACTTCGCCCTCGCTGCCGATGATAGTTTCGGAGAAGCACACATCATAAGAGCACACAGCCTCTTTCATTTAGAGAATGAAACCGAAGCTATTCAGGAATATCAACTGGCCCTGCAAAACAAAAGCCTGCCTCCCGACTTTGCCCATATGTTTATCGGACTGGCATATGCCAATCAGGAAAAATGGGAACTGGCTTACAGAAGTTATGAACAGGCTATGGAAATTATCGGAGACGAGAACTCTCCTATTCTTTCGGATATATACAGCAATGAGATTTTCTGTCTTTCTAAGTTAGGTAGGTACGAAGACGCTCACCAGCTCAGCGAAAAGGCTAAAAAGCAGCTACCCGAAAGTGTGGAAATCTATCTGCAGGAAGGACGTCTTTATCTGGAAGAGGATAAGTTTGAGGAAGCCAAAAAGTGCTGGGCTGTGGCATTGCAATATGCACCCGAAGCCGAAACATTAGTGCAGATAGGTAACTATAGCTTGGACTATGGCATGGTAGAAAATGCCCGCCTTTGTTTTGAAGAAGCAAAGAAACAAGATCCTGATTATCCGGGAATCAATGGTCGTCTGGCCTCTGTCTGCATGATTCTCAGAGATCACAAAGGATTTCAGAAATACAATCAAATGTCAGAAACTCCACTCAATATAGAGATGATTCAGGAAATGTTGTCACAAAATACCGACAAAGATATCTTGCAGAATCTGAAAACATTCATGAATGAACTCGATGATGTAAATAATGGAGAGACTGAGAAAGATAACGAAGATGAAGAAAAGAATTAAAATTAGAAATTAATATTCAGAATTTAAGTAAATGGAATCTGTAGCCTTCATTCAATGGTGCCTCGATCACCTTAACTATTGGACAATTACCTTGTTAATGACCATCGAGAGTTCGTTTATACCTTTTCCGTCTGAGGTTGTTGTCCCTCCTGCTGCCTACAAAGCAGCTATAAATGATGAAATGAATGTATATCTGGTAGTATTATTTGCCACAATAGGAGCAAATATCGGAGCAATCATCAATTATTACCTGGCTTACTGGCTGGGACGTCCTATCGTTTATAAGTTTGCCAACAGTCGTTTTGGCCATATGTGCCTCATCGACGAAGCCAAAGTACAACATGCGGAGGAATACTTCGATAAGCACGGTGCACTGTCTACTTTTGTAGGCCGTCTGATCCCTGCCGTACGCCAGTTAATCTCTATTCCTGCGGGGCTTGCCCGTATGAAGCTTTCTACTTTCTTGTTATACACAACTCTTGGAGCCGGCTTATGGAATAGTATACTGGCAGCTATCGGATATCATCTGGCTTCCGTTCCGGGTATCGAGAGCGAAGAACAGCTGCTGGCACGTGTTGGTGAATACAGTCACGAATTGGGTTATTTCTTTATCGCTGTAGGAGTATTTATTGTAGGTTTCCTGGTTTACAAAGCACTGAAGAAGAAATAAGGACTTCGTATTTATCTCATCACAGGACACAGAGTCACATAGAGTTTTAAATCTTTATTGAAACGCAGATTAACGCAAATTTCCGCAAAGAGAAACAAATCTAAGATAAAAATACTACAGCCTTTTAATCTGCGTTTCATCCGGTAAATAGTACTCTGTGAAACGCTGTGTTACTCTGTGGTGAAATAAAACTCAGAAATTAAACTGCAATCCTACTCCCAATATTTCCTTAAATTGTACCCGTGGTCCTTTTGTTCCGTCTTTTTGGGCTATTTTCACATCGTCATCATACATCAGATTGGTGGTTAATGTAGTTGAGAACCATTTATTAATTGCCATATTTATCTGTACCTCCCAATTTACATCTACATTCTGCGGCTTATCCAGATAGTCAGAATAGAGATCCAGGCGGGAATAGACTGTCATATTCTTCATAAATTCATAACGCACCTCTCCTTTCAGATTTGCTCCGAAGCTCGATAACAAATGCTTACCCGGATCTACACCGTAAGCTCCTTCGTCAGATAAACGATCATTGAGTACAAATGTACCCCGCCAGGAAGCCGGAGACAGTACTACCGTAAAAATCTTATTGGGTTCGTAAGTGAAACCGAGTCCGGTAGTCAGATAGGCAGGAGACATAAACTCCGAAACAGAGATGTCTTTGTTTACCTTATAATCATATCCGGGAGAAAATTGCGTCTGGAAAGTAACAAAAGCACTGGCATACCAGCTCTTCGCAATAGAATATCCGTAATTAGAATTCAGGTAGATTTTATCATTCGCTTTCCTTACACCGTCTTCCCCTGTTTTATTTAATCCATAGGCCAATTCAAGGCGATTGTTCCAAAGATGTTTTCCTTTTTTATAGTTAGCCTGATACGCACCCTGCAAATCAAAGGCAACAGAGTTATCACCACCCGCCGCCCAGTTCGTTAAACTTACCTGGGTCAATTTCAATCCGGCATATCCTTCCCTTGTCCAGGGAGAAACCTCTTTCGCAGGCTCCGTTTGAGCCGACAACATTCCTACGCCCATAAATAAAAAGGCGATAGACATAAACTGCTTTCTATTCATTCTGTTTAGGTTTTATTTATTTCTGAAAAAAACACAACCTAACAAGAACTGAAGAGATGGCGATATTACCATATCTATAAACCAGTCCCTATTAGGTCAAAATCTTTAATACCTGCGCCTTTAAAAGGCACAGGCCTCTCTCTTTAATTATTTATTATTTCACAGCAGCCAGTGCTTTATCATAATCGGGTTCTTGTGTAACTTCTGGTACCAACTCTGTATAAGCAATCTTACCATCTTTACCAATCACTACCACCGAACGTGCCAACAATCCGGCGAGCGGACCATCTGCCATACGTACACCATAGCTCTCATCAAAATCCGAATAACGGAAATCCGACAATGGAATTACGTTTTCAATACCTTCAGTAGTGCAAAAACGCGCATGGGCAAAAGGAAGATCTTTGGAGATGGCCAATACTACTGTATCTTTCAGACCAGCTGCCATTTTATTAAACTTTCGTACAGAGGTTGCACAAACACTTGTATCAAGACTTGGAAAAATATTAAGAATTACATTTTTCCCTTTGAGATCTTTCAGAGAAAAAGAAGATAAATCTGTTTTTACAAGTTCAAAATCAGGAGCCACTTTTCCTACCTGTATAAATTCACCGATCAGTTTCACCGGTTGTCCTTTGAAATTTGTTGTTGCCATAAGATATATTATTATTAGTTATTTAGTATTTTAAAAAAGAGTCTTAAGTTTCGCTCTTTTGTGTATAGAACAATTAAAGTTTGCAATAGGTTCACAAAGAAATCACAGAATAATACATCAGGGGCATATGATATATTATTCATCATACACTGATTCATATATCAAGTTGCCATACCAAACCTTTTTTCCCCCTATTTGTTACTCCCCTAACAAACTTATAGTATCAATTAATAAAATTACATTCGTATGAAAACAGTATTCGATGAGATTCAGCATTCAGTAAAAAATTGGTGGATGTCTCTTCTTTTAGGTATTTTGTATATCGGCGTAGCATTATGCCTTATGTTTGCTCCGCTAAGTAGTTATGTAGCTCTAAGCATCATCTTCAGCATCTCCATGTTAGTAAGTGGTATTCTGGAAATTCTTTTTGCTATAAGCAATAAACATGTATCAAGCTGGGGATGGTATCTCGCCGGAGGTATTATTGATCTCATCATCGGTATTTACCTTGTCGCTTATCCAATGGTAAGCATGGAAGTTATACCTTTCCTTATTGCTTTCTGGCTCATGTTTCGAGGCTTTTCTGCCACAGGTTACTCTATGGACCTGAAACGCTATGGTACCCGTGACTGGGGTTGGTATATGGCATTCGGGATTCTGGCTATTTTATGCTCTTTACTCATTCTGTGGCAACCGGCAGTCGGCGCATTATATGCCGTGTATATGATTTCGTTCACCTTCCTTATCATCGGTCTTTTCAGATTCATGCTTGCGTTTGAGCTTAAGAACCTTCATAAAAGAGTGAACAATTAAAACCTTATAAAACAAATTGTTAATTTCAAGATTTGTGAATTGAGATTTTTCATGCGATGTCAAGCGCAGCCAAATTCTCAATTCACATTTTTTAAGTTCGTCAGGTGTTTGCCGTCATTCCTTCTGCTTTCAGAAACCGGAACATTGTCGTTCTGGACACTCCAAATTCACGCGCCAGTTTCGCATGTTTGGCTCCACCCCGTGCCTGTTTTAAAATATATTTTCTGTTATTATACAATAATTGCAATTTAGGATTATCCCCTTTTCTCCTACCCAGTGCAACTCCCTCCTGCTTACGCCTTGCCAAAGCTTCTTTCGTACGCATGGAAATAAGATTACGTTCTATTTCTGCCATTAAGCCGAATGCAAACCCTAGCACTTTACTGTTTATATCATTCTGAAAAACATATCCCTCTTTAGTACTATACAGTACTACCTGCTTCTTAATGCATGAATTTAAAATAGTCATAATCTCCAATAGTGTTCTGCTTAATCTTGAAATCTCTGTAACAATCAGTGTATCTCCCGGCTTCATCTGTCGCAGTAGCGGTGCCAGTTTTCTTTCTTTTGTACTTACACTCCCACTCACCGTCTCGGTGTACCATTTATCAATAGCCAAACCGTTCTTCTCTGCGAATCTTAAAATCTCTTCTTTCTGATTGGCTAAAAACTGTTTTTCTGTACTTACTCTCAAATAAGCTATTACCATAATTTTCTCGATTAAAATGATTAATACACCGCGAAAAAACAGTAAATATTATAATATATCATCCTCGTTAGAGATTCTTTTATTTCTCTATTTTCCAGGTATTCAAAATAAAATCATAGCAAAAAATATGCAAATCGCTCTTTTTTTTACCATATCTTTATCCTATCTTTACCAACTCATTATCTAAACAACCAAAATCATTTCGATCTCATTCTTTGTTTATTGAACAAATTAAAAAGGAAGCATAGAAATGGAAATACAAATCTTCACAAAATCATTGATTGAAAAAGCAAAACTATCTGGAAGGTATAGTACCGCAGATAGTTATCTAAGTACGCTGCACAGTTTACAATTGTTTACAGGTACTTCATCTACCCGTTTTGACGAGATTACTCCTCAACTCATCAAAGGGTTTGAGCAGCATCTCTTTCTGAAGGGGTTGTATGAAAACACGATCTCTTTGTACATGCGCATGTTGCGCTCTATCTTCAACCAGGCAGTGGCTGCCGGAGTAGCTACAATAAACACCAAAGACATCTTTGAGAATGTATTTGTAGGCTGTGACACGACTGCTAAACGTGCCATCAAACCGATTATAATCAGCCAATTACGGGAAGCAGACTTTAGCCGGTACCCGCAGCTGGAATTTAGTCGTGACCTGTTTCTACTAAGTTTTTACTTACAGGGAATCCCATTCGTAGATCTGGCTTATCTGCGTAAAAGTAATGTCAATGGAAATATACTGGTTTACCGCCGCCATAAAACCCGGCAACAGCTGTATATTACCGTTGAAAACTGTGCGCACAAGATCATTAAACGCTATGCACGTGAATGCAAAAGCTCGGCTTACTTGCTACCTATATTAAATGCTGTAGGGGAACAAGGATACAAACAGTATAAGAGCGCATTACGGCTGTACAACAAGCATTTACATCAGATATCGGAAATGATACAGATAACGCCTCACCTTACTTCATACGTAGCAAGGCACACTTGGGCAAGTACAGCAAGGGAAAAAGGAATTCCTGTCTCCATCATTAGCACAGGAATGGGACATTCATCGGAAAAAGTAACATATGTATATCTGGAATCACTGGATAACAAAACGATGAGTGAAGCAAACAAAAAAATTATCTCAGCAGTGAACTCTAAGAAAAAAATGATACTCAAAAAGAGTTCCATTACTTATTAGGTAAGAGAACGACTATTATTTTTTCTTGTCGCTGCAAAATTAGGGATAAAATTTCTATCTAACACAATAAAGCTTGATATTTTTTTCAAAAAAAACCAATTTAACATAATAAATACACCAGTTTAAACCTATTGTTCAATAAACGAAGATTTGATATGAAAATTCTGTTTGATGTAATTACAAATGTTACATCAAACAGAATTAAATAAAACAGACAGTTTTTCCTTTCTTAATCGCCTTTTTCGTTAGACTATATTAACACAAAAACGACTTTCTTTTGACTTTTTGATATTTGAGATTCTCTTACCTAATAAGTAATGGAACAAATATTAAACAGACAATGAATATTTTAATTAATCCTATATTTAGTGTAATTGTATGCTGCATAGCAGCATTTGTTGTAGCTATCTTTATAGAATTCATCACGCTACCACGCGTCCTTCTTATCTCCAGAAGAAAACGTCTATATGATATACCCGACAAGCGTAAATCCCACGTCAACCCTATCCCCAGATTGGCCGGTATCACTTTCTGTCCTGTTATTCTTCTTAGCTTTCTGCCTATAGCAGGACTACAGGCCGTATGGTTGGGAGCATCCAATATCAGTCATTCTTCCGAGTCTTTCATCCGCCTTTCTTTTATGATATGCGGTGTTCTTCCTTTGGTATTAATGGGAGTCAAAGACGACTTGATTGGCGCACGCTATTCGCATAAATTCATTATTCAGATCCTGTCTGCCTTTTTACTGATGGCATCCGGTACTTACATCAACAACCTATACGGACTTTTCGGTATATACGAATTATCACCCTATATCGGAATACCCTTCACAGCTTTACTAATCGTATATATCATTAATTCTATTAATCTCATCGACGGAGTAGACGGGCTTGCAGCAAGTCTCAGTATCTCGGCTGCAATCATCCTGGGTATCAGTTTCATAATTGCAGGGAACTACACAATGCCTATTCTTACTTTTTCCGTAGTCGGCACATTAATTCCCTTTTTATATTATAATATTATAGCCCGAAGAAAATTATTCATGGGTGATACAGGATCACTCACCTTGGGATACATACTTGCCTTTCTTGCGGTATATTATAGTATGAGGAATTCTTCAGAGGCAATCTCAACAAGTATACCACCTATCATTATAGCCTGGTCAGTCTTGTTTATTCCTCTATTTGATACTGCCCGGGTTATGTATACGCGAGCCAGCCAGAGAAAATCACTTTTCCATCCGGATCGCAATCATATCCATCACAAATTACTCGACCTGGGATTCAGTCATCGCAGAATCACTTTGACCCTCACCATAACTACACTCTTTATCACAGCGTGCAATATCCTTTTACATGAGTTACTCAATATCAATCTGATACTGGCCATTGATCTTATAGCAGGTATTTTATGTGATGTATACCTCAACAAACGCAGGAGAAAAAGGGCCCAAAACTTAAACAAGAAACTCTTAAAACAAACCGAATCAATCCCAATGGGAGACTTCGTAATCACCAACAACTACCAGTTTGACTCTATCCCCGACCAGCAAATGGTGATACATGCCATAGACTCACGTATCTGGCTCATGGCGAATGAAGATGAAGAACTTAAGCAAGCGCTCCTCCAAAGTGATGTATTAGTCCCAAACGGAACAGGTATAACGCTTGCTGCCCGTTGGCTCACAGGAAAGCAGATTCACAACGTATCGCGTGACGATCTACATCTGTCCATACTTCAACACCTTGATAAAGTAGCGGGATCGATATTCTATCTTGGAGCCTCTGACCGGACTCTCGCCCTTATTACCGAACGTATTCTCACAGAATATCCAAATATCCGGGTAAAAACATACAGCCCTCCTTATCGTGACAGTTTCTCTGAAGAAGAAACAAATGAAATGATAACAGCTATAAACGAATTCGAACCCGATGTGCTATTTATCGGGATGTCAGTATCCAAACAAGAAAAATGGATTGCCGCTAACCGGCATCTCCTACACACCCATCTTATTTCCGGAATAGGAGCTGTGTTTGGCTTTTATGGTGGCACAACTTCGTATCCCCCTCAATGGAGAAAACAACAGTCTTTATCTGCCATTAAAATCTTAATCACTGCTTTACAAATAAAGAATAAAAAGAAATCTATAAAAACAACCACCGAATACGAGACTAATTAAAAAAGACCGACAAACAATAATGTAAATAATAAAGATATATAGATAATTAAATAATTAATTACATAAAACTCATACATAGGCATTCTTGAAAAAGTTAGAAAATTAACATATTCAAGAAATGCAAACACTATTCATCTTATATAAATGTAATTATATAAGATAAATCCAAAGATAATCTTCGGATATTCTTCTCCATACTCTACTACACGAAAGAAAGAAATACTACTTGCTCACACACAATCCATTAATAAAACAGAAAATGGAAACAAGAGCCATTGAATAAAATAAAAATTTAAGAAAATAAATAAGAAATAAAAAAGTTCATCCATTTTATAATTACGTATAACACCACGCGCAATAAATAGTCTAACAATCAATACATTACATCAACAAAAAGATCTACAAAGGTTTCATACATAAACAACCAGAGCAATATTATAAAATATAACATCTAAAAATAAGTATAAAATATTCATTTATATAAAAACCTATTCAAAGAATTATATCATTCATTTCATGGATATCATCATACCTTTCGTATAAAAGATAACATACGCATTAATGAATTTAAAAAAAGATCCAAACCGTTTTTTACAAAAAGGACTACAATTGCAATATTAGTAATATATTTTCAATAGGTATACAAAAAATCACTATAAGTAAAAAGGCAGAGTTCAAATAAAAAATCAAAAAGAAAAAACTCATTTATTACATTATTTTTTATCTACAAATTATTTTTTTTCGTAAATAATATATATCTTTGCATCGGATTTGGTCTATTGTATCAAAGATTACCTCACAGAGTTGTGACAGGTAACAGCGTAGCGTGCTCAAGCGCTTCGTAACAAAGCGACGACATCCCCTCCATTTCGATATCAGAAATCTCAGAATATAACTTTATGAAGTACTGGCTTGCAGCTTACGTTCGCCTCCATCACGAGAAAAAAACTCGCGATCGCATCAACGCTATGGGCATCGAATGTTTCCTCCCTATTCAAGAAGAAATTCATCAATGGAGCGACCGTCGGAAAAAGGTGGAACGCGTGGTGATTCCAATGATCCTCTTCGTTCGTGTATCCCCCGAGGAACGTTCTTTACCTCTAACCTTATCATCCGTTAGCAGGTATATGGTGCTACGTGGAGAATCAACTCCTGCTATTATCCCGGATAAACAAATGGAGAAATTCAAATTCATGCTGGACTACTCCAAAGATACAGTAGAATTATCTACTACCCCACTTGCTCCGGGAGAATTGGTAAAAGTGATCAAAGGTCCGTTAACAGGTCTGGAAGGAGAACTGGTAATGGTAGACGGAAAAAGTAAAGTTGCTATCCGATTGGATATGCTTGGATGTGCACAGGTAGATATGCCAGCCGGATTTGTAGAAAAAGTAACTACCAAATGCAATAGGGAAAGAATGAAGTTATCAACGAACCAACCATCATTATAATAATATGAAAGGAATTGTATTAGCCGGAGGTTCAGGTACCCGCCTGTATCCTATTACTAAAGGAGTGAGCAAACAATTATTGCCTATCTTCGACAAGCCCATGATTTACTATCCGATATCCGTATTAATGCTTGCCGGTATCCGCGAAATATTAATCATCTCCACTCCTTATGACCTGCCGGGTTTCCAGCGCTTATTAGGAGACGGTTCCGACTTTGGTGTTCGCTTTGAATATGCAGAGCAACCGTCACCGGACGGGTTGGCACAAGCATTTATCATCGGTGAGAAATTCATCGGTAATGATTCTGTCTGTTTGGTATTGGGAGATAATATTTTCTATGGGCAAAGCTTTACCCGTATGTTGAAAGAATCGGTCCGTCTGGCCGAAGAAGAACAGAAAGCAACCGTATTTGGCTACTGGGTCAGTGATCCGGAGCGTTATGGAGTTGCCGAGTTCGATAAGGAGGGGAATGTACTGAGTATTGAAGAAAAACCGGTTCATCCCAAAAGCAATTATGCCGTAGTCGGACTCTATTTTTATCCCAATAAAGTGGTTGAAGTGGCCAAAAACATCAAACCATCTGCCCGTGGAGAGTTAGAAATAACCACAGTGAATCAGGAATTTCTGAATGATGAAGAGTTGAAAGTCCAGTTATTAGGCCGAGGTTTTGCATGGCTGGATACAGGTACACATGATTCTCTTTCGGAAGCCAGTACTTTTATCGAAGTGATAGAGAAGCGCCAGGGATTGAAGGTTGCCTGCCTGGAAGGTATTGCACTGCGCCAGGGATGGATAACGGCAGACAAAATGCGGGAACTGGCAAAGCCGATGCTGAAGAATCAATACGGGCAATATTTACTAAAAGTAATAGGCGAGTTAAAGCATTGATTATCAATTGATATAAAAGTGTACATTTTGGTATAACAAGAGTGTACACTTTTGCAGTGTAGTAATGTACACTCTTGTCACACAAAAATGTACACCTTTATATTTCTATTTTAAATCATATACTTTTCCTATCAAATTATGAATATAATAAAGACTTCCATAGAAGGCGTAGTCATTATCGAGCCACGTCTTTTTAAGGATGAGCGTGGCTACTTTTTCGAATCTTTCAATCAGAGAGAGTTTCAAGAAAAGGTCTGCAAAACGACATTTGTTCAGGATAATGAATCCAAATCCGGTTATGGTGTGATGCGTGGGTTGCATTATCAGAAACCTCCTTTTGCACAAAGCAAACTGGTACGTGTGATAAAAGGTGCAGTACTGGATGTGGCTGTAGATATCCGTAAAGGCTCTTCTACCTTCGGGCAGCATGTGGCTGTGGAACTGACGGAGGAAAATCATCGACAGTTTTTTATACCCCGTGGGTTTGCACATGGGTTTTCTGTATTAAGCGAAGAGGTGATTTTTCAATATAAATGTGACAACTTTTACTCACCACAAAGTGAAGGAGCCCTGGCATGGAATGATCCCGACCTGGGAATCAATTGGAGAATACCGGCAAATGATGTGGTTCTCTCAGAAAAAGACAAAGCCCACCCCTGTTTGAAAGATACCGAACAGCTCTTTAACTACGACGAAGAGCTATATTAAATATGACTTTGCCAAAGGAATAGTTACATTAAGAATCAGACATGCGATATCCAATCCCGTTTATCAAATACATTAACGTATTAAAAGTATAACATCATGACATTTAAAAGAAATATAATGATTACCGGTGGAGCCGGATTTATCGGTAGCCATGTAGTACGCTTGTTCGTAAATAAGTACCCAGATTATCACATCGTCAACCTTGACAAACTGACCTACGCCGGCAATCTGGCTAATTTGAAGGACATCGAAAATGCTCCAAACTATACATTCGTAAAAGCAGATATCTGCGACTTCGACAGAATAATGGAATTGTTCAACCAATATCAGATAGACGGAGTTATTCATTTGGCAGCCGAAAGTCACGTAGACAGAAGTATCAAAGATCCGTTTACTTTCGCAAGAACCAACGTAATGGGAACCCTCTCCTTATTACAAGCGGCCAAATTATCGTGGGAAGATTCTGAAAATGGTTATCAAAACAAGCGCTTTTATCACATATCAACCGATGAAGTATATGGAACATTGGAGTTTGATGGTACGTTCTTTACTGAAACAACAAAATATGATCCACACTCACCTTATTCAGCCTCAAAAGCTTCATCAGATCATTTCGTACGAGCTTTTCACGACACATATGGTATGCCGACAATTGTAACCAACTGTAGTAACAATTACGGTCCGTTTCAATTTCCGGAAAAACTAATTCCACTATTCATCAATAACATTCGTTGCAGAAAACCATTACCGGTATATGGCAAAGGTGAAAATGTACGCGACTGGCTGTATGTGGTAGATCATGCACGTGCTATCGATATAATTTTCCATCAAGGAAAAATTGCCGAAACTTATAATATTGGCGGATTTAATGAGTGGAAAAACATAGATATCATCAAGGTTATCATCGAAACCGTAGATCGCTTACTGGGAAATCCAAAAGGACATTCACTTGACCTGATTACGTATGTTACCGATCGCAAAGGACATGACCTTCGTTATGCCATTGATTCTACCAAATTAAAAAATGAATTGGGCTGGGAACCAAGTTTACAATTTGAAGAAGGAATTGAAAAAACGGTGAAATGGTATTTAGAAAACCAACAATAACATGCCTTCCACAGCCAATAAAAGAATAGCTAAAAACACGTTATTCCTATACATACGAATGCTACTTGTGATGGGTGTAAATCTCTACACCGTCCGGGCCGTATTAAATATTTTAGGAGTAGAAGATTATGGAATAAACAACGTAGTAGGAGGAGTAGTTACTATGTTTTCATTCCTCACAGGAGTTATGGTAAGTGCTTCACAACGTTTTTTTGCATTCGAGTTGGGAAAGAAGGACTTTAAAAAATTAAATAATTATTTCAACCTTACTCTTTGGTGCTATTTAATTATTGCAATTGTCGTATTACTTTTAGCGGAAACAATCGGTTTATGGTTTTTACATACCCAAATGGTTATTCCATTAAACCGAATGTCTGCCGCCGAGTGGGTTTTCCAGTTTTCAGTTTTATCATTTATGATTCAAATGGTTGTAATCCCATACAATTCTGTAATAATAGCACGAGAGCGAATGAATATCTATGCATATGTCAGTATCGTGGAGGTCTTATTAAAGTTAGCCATAGTTTATATACTAACTGTATTCACCTTTGATAAACTGAAATTATATTCTGTATTAACCTGCTCTGTTAGTTTTTTTATATCTTCATTTTATATTCTTTATTGTAACAGAAAATTCAGTGAAACAAAAATTACTTTTTACTGGAATAAAAATATGTTCTATGAATTAATCAGTTATTGCGGCTGGAATTTATTTGGAGCCTTATCTGCTGTATTAAGAAGCCAGGGAATCAACCTCCTATTAAATTTATTTTTCAATCCCACAATAAACGCAGCCCGAGCCATTGCATTTCAAGTCAATAATGCAATTAATCAATTCATAAATAACTTTTTTCAGGCAGTACGCCCACAAATCACAAAACAATATGCGACCGGAGAAAAAGAAAACTTTATGATATTAATTTTCCGTTCGTCCAGATTCTGTTATTACTTAATATTGTTTTTTGCTATTCCATTATTATTAGAAACCCCTTATATTATAAAATTATGGCTAAAGGAAATCCCTGAATATACTATTTTATTCACTCGTTTAGTCATCATTACTGCTATTATTGAATCTGTTAGTTATCCATTAATGAGCGCTATCCAAGCTACCGGAAAAATGAAATGGTATCAAATCTGTACAGGAGGTTTACTGCTGTTAAATTTACCAATCTCTTATTTATTTTTAAAACTATCATACCCTCCTCAAGTCACTATGATTATCTCAATTATTATAGCCGTTTTCTCTCAAATATTCAGAGTTTTTTTCAGCAGAGAGCTATTTCACATGTCAATCAAAGGTTATTTGAGAAATGTTATTTCTTTAATTTCTAAAGTAACAGTTCTATCTTTTCTCATACCAATAGCAGAATCATTTTTATTTCCATCAGGTCTTTTACGTTTTATTATTATCATTATCACATCTATTATCACTTGTATTCTTTCGATATATTTTGTCGGAATTACACAAATAGAGCAAAAAATGATACAAAGCGTTCTTTTAAAAAAAATAAAATCCCAATTTTCTCCCAAATGAATAATTTGCAAAATTTTAAAGATTATCTATTAGAACAACAAATAGACTTTGAGGAATCTGTTTCTTTAAAAAAGAAAACTTGGATTAAACGTGGAGGAATTACCAATTTTTGGGTTCTCCCTAACACAGAAAACAAGCTATCTTCGATTTGCATTTACTGCTATAAACATCAAATCCATTTTGAGATTGTTGGGCATACATCCAACCTATATTTCTATAATGACTATCATCCTTTTATTGTAATTACAACGGTTCGTCTTACGAATTACATCGTACATGACACTGAAATAGAATGTGAACCCGGAACTCCTGTTGCGAAATTAGCCAATCAGTGTATAAAACAAGGATTCATTGGATATGAAGGATTCATTGGTTTACCAGGTACAATCGCATCAGCTGTATACAACAATAGTAGTTGTTTCGGCAGTTATATATCTGATATCTTCATTAAAGCTACATTCTTGCAAGAAGATGGCCATATAAAGGAGATTCTTTTTAATGATTTGAAATATACTCAACGTTCTTCTGCATTAAAGAGAAAAGAACTAAGGGGAGTGATTTTGAAAGTGTTTCTTAAACGTAATCAAACAGAACATCCACAACAGCTAATAGACAAAGCTATAGAAAATAAAAAAATAAGAAATACAACTCAAGAAGGCCCCCTTAATAATTTAGGCAGTATTTGCGGAACAATCTCCGGCTATAGAAAATCAACTAAAAATTTAGCTGTACGATCTCTGTTAAAAATCTATACGATAATTAATCATCCTTCAGATTATCAGAAACACAAATTCACTAAAAAGCTCATTCTCATAATATACAGACGTAAAAAGTTAAGCAAATACATTTCTGACTATAATATGAATTGTTTCATTTGGAAAGATGATAATGCAGATATACATTTCAATAGTTATATAGCTCTTATGAAAAAAGTATATCACATGGAGGATGGCAATTTAGAAATAGAATTAAAAGTAAATCAAAATAAGGTATCTAAATAACACTTTATATAAAATGACCAATAAAGAAAATATAGGAATATTAACCTTTCATCGAGCTATCAATTATGGTGCTTTTCTGCAGGCATACGCATTAAAGACACATCTAATATCACAAGGGTATGATGTAAGTATCATTGATTATTGGCCACGTGCTCATGAAAACATATATAGATTATTCAATCCAAATTGGCGAAATCATTCCTTTAAAAGAAATGTTATATATCCTTTCTTATGCCTATTAGGGTACTATAGAGCAAGTAAGCGGAAGAAGAAAATGAATTCATTATTCTATTATTACTTTAATATTTCTATTCTGCCACGTTATGAATCACCTGAAAGCTTAAAAACACTATACTTAGATTGTATAATTTATGGTAGTGATCAAATTTGGTGGAATTCCAAGTTGCCTAATTACAAAGGGTTTGATCCTGTTTATTGGGGAGAATTTGTAGATCATTCAATAAAAAAGATAGCTTATGCCCCCAGTATGGGTGTCATAGATATCAATAGTAAAGAAGAACAAACGATAAAGTCTTTTTTACAAAATTTCAAATACTTATCGGTGCGTGAATCAAATTTAAAAAATGCAATCACTTCATTAACAGAAAAAGAGATAGCAGTAGTCTTAGATCCAGTCTTTTTATTATCGAAAGAACAATGGGATAAAATTTGTACTCCTATACACAGAAAAAAATATATACTGTATTACAATCTGCTAAAATCAACAGATGCTGATAAATTAGTCAATAAATTAAAACAAGAATTACACTGTGATATAGTAGAAATCACAGGAAAAGTGTATCCACTTAAAATAGGTAAACGATACATTCAAACAGCTGATGCAATTGAGTTTATTTCACTGATAAAGAATGCTGATTTTGTGGTAACAACTTCATTTCACGGAACAGCCTTTTCTATCATATTTGAAAAACAATTTTATGCATTAGGAATGGGGAATAATTCGGGAAGGGTAAAATCATTATTAGAAATACTCGGAATAGAAAATAGATTATTAAAAGATTGCTCCAATTTAGATAGCTCCTATCTTGACTATTCCTCAATAAGAGAAAGACTACAGCTTGCAATTAGTGACTCAAAAAAATATTTAAAGTTAGGGCTTTCATGAAATCACAAACACACAATATATACAAATTTACAATATTTTTTCTATATATATACTCCATGTATCCCTGGTTTACATGGAGCATAAAACCTATAATTATTACAAGTGTAACTTTCGCCATAATTGTAATACACACTGTTTTTCATAACAAATGCTACATCCTGAAAAGTAAATATCTGGTTTCTCTGTTTTTCTTGTTTCTGATGATAACATGGGAATCTCTCAATTCTAATTTCTTTGGAAAAATGAATAGCGGACTAACATTTATAGCTATGTCCTCACTTATATGCCTAAAAGATAACTATAAAATTGAGCTTGTTAATTACATAACCAAATGGTTTGCTATCTTATTAGGTATATCATTTCTTTGTTACGTTATGTTTTTGTTTAATATACCTCAATATCACGAACTCTACGCTTATAAAGAAGCACTGCATGAAGGTTACATTTTTGATAATTACTATACATTTATTGTACCTACAATTCGTTTTTTCTCTTATACGCGTTTTCAAAGTATATTTTTAGAACCAGGACATCTTACAATGGGATTGGCTATTCTATCATTTATCAACAGGTATAATATAAAAAACAAATATGTATTAATACTTATTCTGGTACAACTCTTCACTCTTTCTTTAGCTGGATATGTATTATTGTGCCTTGGTTTTCTATTCTTTACCTTTTCATCACTCTCCATCAATAAGGAGAAAATACAACGATTTATATTTATCACAACAATAGTAGCAGGAAGTATATTCTTAGTCAATTCTATCTTCTCAAATAATGTGATTGAAACAGCCATCCTCAATCGTCTCGAATATACAAATGGAGTGATTGCCGGCGATAACCGTACTAACTCTCATTTTGATAACATATATAATCAAGTCATTGACTCTCCTGATAAATGGACAGGAATTGAATGGAATCAATACGCCTATGGTGGAAATTCCGGTTACAAAAAGTATATTGTCAGCCATGGAATCATCGGTGTATGCCTGGTATTACTATTCTATACTTTCACTATTTTAAATATAAGAGAAAGAGAGACTGCCGGATTGACGCTTATACTATATTCATTACTGTACCAGAATGCATATCCAACGTGGTGGTGTGTCTTTCTATCTGTTATTTTAGGAACTTCTTATCTACAATCTAAATACAAGACTCAAGAATAAATATCATAATAAAGAAAATGAAAATTTTATATATACTACACGATACTTCCATTTATTCGGGAAGTACCAAATCTTTTATGAATCTTATATTATACCTGAAAGAAGTAAATACAGATTTCATGGTTATTTGCCCTAACAAACAGGGAATATATCAAGAATTGATAAAAAGAAAAATTCCAGTAAAGGCATTAATGTATAAATTGAACGCCTATCCTTCTTTAAACAGTCTGAAAAATATAGTTTTATATATCCCCCGCTTAGTAAGACTCCTATTAGCTAATTGGAAATCATGCCAAGATCTTTATAAAATTGCCACGGTATATCGTCCCGACATTATTCACACAAACGTAAGTGTCATAAACATTGGTTACAAAACAGCAAAAAGAATGAATATCCCTCACGTTTGGCATATACGTGAATATATAGATACAGGTTTGAATCTCCATATTTTTCCAAATAAAAAAACCTTCAGAAAAGAATTAAACTCTAACATCAATCATCTCATTTGCATAACCAAAGGAATCCAAGATTTCTACAATCTAACCACACATAGTACGGTAATTTATGATGGAGTATTGTCACACAGTACAGAACAGTATAAAAAAAATAAAAAAAAATATTTTTTATTTGCAGGTCGCATAGAAGAAAATAAAGGAATCAAAGATGTAATAACCGCCTATGGAAAATTTAGCCAACAATCAGGCACAAATATTCAATTATGGATTGCAGGAGATACTAAAAACACTGCATATTATAATGAAATAATAGGGTTAGTTGAAAAAATGAATATTGCATCACAAGTTGTTTTTTTAGGAATGCGTAAAGATATCTACAGCTTGATGAAAGATGCTATGGCATTAATTGTTCCCTCATACTGGGAAGGTTTTGGTTTTATCACTGCAGAAGCCATGTTTAATGGTTGTTTAGTCATAGGGCGGAATACAAGTGGTACGAAAGAACAATTTGATAATGGTCTTAATCGTCATAAAAAAGAAATAGCATTACGATTCAACACACAAAAAGAATTAGAAAATCACATGAAAAATATAGAAACAAATGGAATCGAATCTTATTTTCCCATTATAGATTTAGCAAAAGAAACAGTATTAGCTCTGTATACCATAGAGGATTATACAAAAACAGTATATGACTATTACAAGGAAATACTGAAGAATGCCGAACATTAATATTTTCCTCCAATATCAAACATATAAAATTTGCACTCTCATCAGAAAACAATCATCAATATACAAAACCTCAAAATAATAAGCGTACATTGAACAATGGATAGAAAGACAAAAATAGTAGCATTTTATTTGCCACAATTCCACGCAATTCCCGAAAATGACGAATGGTGGGGGAAAGGATTTACAGAATGGACTAATGTGAGAAAAGCAGTGCCCCACCACAAGGGACAATATCAGCCAAGAGTCCCATTAAATAACAACTACTATGATCTTAGTGATATAGAAACACTAAAGTGGCAAGCAGACTTAGCTAATAAATATGGTATATATGGTTTCTGCCTTTACCACTATTGGTTTGGAGGAAAACTGTTGTTAGAAAAACCTGCCCAAAATTTGTTAGCACATCCTGAAATAGGGTTAAACTATTGTTTTTCATGGGCCAATGAACCATGGGCCAGAACATGGGATGGCAAAAACAAGCAGGTACTTATGCCTCAATCATATGGAGGCAAGGAAGACTGGAAGCTACATTTTGACTATTTATTACCTTTTTTCAAGGATGACAGGTATATCAAAGAAGACGGTAAACCCATGTTTCTGATTTATAAAAGTGCCTCGATTGATCAATGCCAGGAAATGATGGAATATTGGCAAGAATTGGCAAAACAAAATGGATTCCCTGGAATCCACTTTGTTGAAACATTAAAGAAATGGTTACCCGAAAAAAGAGAATTGCCTTTTGCTGCCAAAGTAGAATTTGAACCTACCGGAGCAAAAAATATTTCTCAATTATATTATCATAGAATAAGACGATATTTAATCAGAGGAATTAATTCTCTCTTCAAATTACAACTTCCTGAAAACAAAAAAATACTATTTAAAAATGAAGTGAAGAAATCTCTTCAAAATCTATCACCGAAAGGTACTTATCCGGGAGTTTTCATAGGATGGGATAATACAGCACGAAGAGGTCTCTCTGCCATTTATATTACCTCACCTACTAAACAGGAATTCAAAAACTATTTAACAGAAAAAATCGATATAGGAAAACGAATTTATCAAACAAATTATCTATTTATAAATGCATGGAACGAATGGGCTGAAGGTACTTATTTGGAGCCAGACGAAAAGCATGGATATGAATATTTAGAAGCTATAAAAGAAGTTTTAGACAAAAAACAATGAAAAAAATTTTAATTACATGTGTAAACTATAATACCTATGATCATTTAATCAGGTTTATAGATTCGATTGAAAATTCATTATTGCATTGTAATATACAAAATTTGCAGGTTGAAATACATATTGCAGATCATTCTATACAAAAACAAAAAGTTGATTTTTCCAAATATAAGGATATCAACATAATGGTATATCCATTGGATAATTTAGGATATCTGGGAGGAGCAGCCACAATAATTAATCATATGAATGACATAACTCAATATGATTTTGTTACCATCTCCAATGTTGATCTTGCAGTAGATAAATGTTTTTTTAGTAGCTTATTAGAACAAAAACTACCTGATGACACCGGATGGATTGCTCCTTCAATTTATTCAAAATTAGAAAAACGGGATAAAAACCCTAAAATATTGAACAGATATTCATTGAAGCGCATAAAAATGCTTCAAATAATGTACAAACACCCAATTGTTAATAAAATATACTTAGCTACACTTTATAAAAGAAAAAAAATACAAGCGACCATACCAGCGGGAAAAACGATATATGCCGGTCATGGGTCATTTATATTACTGACCAAAAAATTCTTTTCTAATTATCGCCAATTGGAATACCCCATTTTTCTATTCGGAGAGGAAATATACCTTGCAGAGTTAATGCAAAAACAAAATTTGAAAGTTCTATACGTACCTTCAATCAAAATTTGGGATATAGAACACACTTCTACGGGAAGCATAAAGAAACGTGCTTATTATCGCTATAATCATGAAGCAATAACTTATATAAGAAAAACATTCTATGAATAATATCGAATCATTTGTCTATAACTTAGTAAGAAAAAAACCGGGAGTTAAGCAATTCGTTCGAAACATATATCAGACTACTTTTGATATGCTACCCCAAAAGAAAGAATTTACAATACATCCATACGATTATAAAGAGAATTACTTTTTCGGTTTTCATGATATATCACCGGTCTCTATTGACGACACGATGTTATTGGCTAACCATATTTCGTTCGATCTGAGAATGCCTGCACCTAATGAGGGGTTAGAAGTCGGTTATTTTGATCTATGCGATGGAAGAATTGAAAAATTTCATTCGTTGGATATAACCTACGCCTGGAACTACCATAAAGGATGCAGATTACAATGGTTAGGCAATAATAACATCATCTTTAACACGGGAATAGATGATAAACTTGTATCAAAAATTATTAATATCACTACAAAGCAGGAACAAATTATCAATTTCCCTATTGATGCAGTACATACAGAGAGCATGAAAGCCACTTCTTTCAGTTATGAACGCTTGGAAAGATGCATGCCCGGATATGGTTATCCCTACAATGACGAAGGATATATAGAACAGGATATACCAGATAAAACGGGCCTTTTCATTGTAGATTTAAAAACGAACACAAAGCAATTACTAATCCCGATTAATAAATTGACAGAAACAGTCTCTGAAGAATATAAAACAGGATTTTTACATTATGTAACCCATTCTGAGTTTTCTCCTGATGGCCGGTATGCCTCATTCTTACATCGTTGGATTGATAAAGGAGGAGACGTAATGAAGCGCTGGACGCGTATTGTGATTTATGATTTTCAAACCAATCAGTTGGTAATCCTCCCTTCACAAATGTCCGGTTCTCACTATGTTTGGAATACTGCCAATCAGATTATTGCATCATGCATCATTAATGGTAAAAGCTGCCATGTATTATTCGATATGAATGATACCAATAACTATCAAACGGTTTCAGCCAATATTTTAAATTCAGATGGGCACCAAAGTTTCATCACGAATACTACTTTTGTTACAGATACATATCCAAACAGATATAGAATGGCCAACCTACTAAAGGTTGATATCCCAACAGGGCAAGTTGACTTGTTGGCAAGTCTGTATTCTCCTAAAAAATATCAAACAAAAGATTTTAAATGTCATGTAGCTTGTGACTTACATCCACGTGTCTCTTATTCAGGAAAATATCTTTGCTGGGATTCTCCAAGAAGCGGTAAGAGAGCTATTTATCTTATGAAATTGTGATCACAATACTTTTTAAAATTAATATCTATGACTGATTATGGATTAGTATCCATAATAACTCCATCGTATAATTCTTCAAAATTTATAGCAAAGACGATAGAGTCTATATTACTACAGACTTATACTAACTGGGAGTTATTAATTACAGACGATTGTTCGACTGATGATTCTTGTAAAATCATTGAAAGCTATGCTCAAAAAGACAAGCGCATTAAATTTTTTCGACTGGAAAAAAACTCAGGTGCAGGTGTAGCACGTAATCATTCAATCAAGATGTCCCAAGGACGATTTATCGCTTTTTGTGACAGTGATGACAGATGGTATGGGGAGAAATTAGAAAAGCAATTGGCTTTTATGATAAAAAAGCAATGCGCACTTTCATATACTTCTTATATGGTTTGCGATGAGAATGACTTAACCACCGGAATAGTAGTTTGCAACCATAAGATTCACTACAAATCGCTAAAATGGGATGATGGGATAGGCTGCCTGACTGCTATTTATGATTCATTTGAATTCGGAAAAATATATTTACCGGATATTCGGAAAAGGCAAGACTGGGGGCTCTGGCTGAAAATTATGAAAAAATGTAAAATTGCGTATGGTATGAAAGAGCCACTTGCAATTTACAGAATTCATTCCAATTCTATATCTCATAATAAATTTGCTCTTGTAAAATATAATATAGCTATTTACAAACAAATATTAAAGTATTCATCTATTCGAGCATATATTGCATTCCTCTTCGGCTTTTTGCCAAGCTATTTTTTAAAAAAGATTCGTCTATATATTATAAACTTATAACATCAACAAAATTATGAATATTGCAATTGTAGGAACCGGATATGTGGGACTTGTGTCAGGAACGTGCTTTGCTGAAATGGGGGTAAATGTGACATGTGTAGATGTCAATAAAGAAAAAATAAATGCATTACTCCAGGGTCAAATACCTATTTATGAGCCTGGTTTAGATGAAATGGTACTCCGTAATTGCCAGGAAGGGCGTTTACGGTTTACAACAGATATTACTACATGCCTGAATGATGTAGAGTTAGTATTCAGTGCAGTGGGTACGCCTCCAGATGAAGACGGTAGTGCTGATTTGACTTATGTACTGGAAGTAGCACGTTCGGTGGGAAGAAATATGAATAAGTATCTTGTATTAATCACTAAATCAACTGTCCCGGTAGGTACCGCCCGAAAAGTGAAAGCAGTTATTCAGGAAGAATTAAACAAACGTGGTGTAGATATACCTTTTGACGTAGCTTCCAATCCCGAATTTCTAAAAGAAGGAGCCGCCATCAAGGATTTCATGAGTCCAGATAGAGTTGTAGTAGGAGTAGAATCGGACAGAGCCAAAGAATTGATGACTAAATTATATAGACCTTTTCTTTTAAATAACTTCCGTGTAATCTTTACAGACATCCCCAGTGCTGAAATGATAAAGTATGCAGCCAACTCAATGTTGGCTACACGCATCAGTTTCATGAACGATATTGCAAATTTATGCGAACTGGTAGGTGCCGACGTAAATATGGTACGCAAAGGTATTGGAGCAGATAGTCGCATAGGCAATAAATTTCTTTATCCCGGCTGTGGGTATGGTGGTTCTTGTTTCCCAAAAGATGTAAAAGCATTAATAAAAACTGCAGAAAAAAACAATTATCCTATGCAAGTATTGAAAGCTGTAGAAGAAGTAAATGAAGTACAAAAAGAGATTCTTTTCAAAAAACTAAATAAATATTATAACGGTGATTTAAAAGGTAAAACGATTACTATCTGGGGATTAGCTTTCAAACCCGAAACTGACGATATGCGAGAAGCTACAGCATTATTAACCATCAATTTGCTGTTAGAAGCCGGATGTAAAGTGCAAGTCTATGATCCTGCTGCTATGGATGAATGCCGTCGTCGTATTGGAGATGTGGTAGTATATGCTACTGATATGTACGATGCAGCCTTGAATGCCGATGCACTATTGCTATTAACAGAATGGAAACAGTTCCGCTTGCCCAGTTGGGGAGTCCTGAAAAAAACAATGAAGTGCCCCATTATTATAGATGGCCGCAATATTTATGATAAGAAAGATTTGCAGGAGCTCGGATTTGAGTATTACTGCATTGGAAAATAAACTTATGCTTTTTATATACATAAACCTTTATTAAAATGAAGATTAAAATATTAAATTATTTATCAGCGTGTATGGTTATCCTATTTGTAGCCTGTTCCGCACCCAAAGAAGTACTTTATCTGCAAGACATTTCTCTTATTAAAGAAGAACCTATCAATAAAAATTATGAAGTAATCATCCACAAAGATGATTTACTGGCTATTATAGTGAATAGTAAAGATCCTGAATTGGCCTTACCTTTCAATATGCCATTAATAAGTTATCAGATAGGCAACCAGAATATTGGTCAACAGCGATTAGTTGGTTATCTTGTCAATCAGGATGGCAATATTGACTTCCCTATTCTGGGAGAAATACATGTAGAAGGGTTAACCCGTATGCAAGTAACTGAACTGATAAAAAAGAAATTAATTGAAGAAGAATTAATCAAAGACCCTATCGTAACCGTTCAGTTCCTGAATTTTAAAGTTTCTGTTATAGGTGAAGTTGGACGTCCGGGAACATTTGATATTTCCGGAGATAGAATAACACTACTTGAAGCATTAAGTATGGCTGGTGATTTGACTATTTATGGTCGTCGCGACCGTGTAGCTGTTATCCGCGAAAAAGATGGCAAACGTAGTATTTTATATCATGACCTACGTTCATCCGATATTTTTGAATCACCTTGCTATTACTTGCAACAAAATGACATTGTATATGTAGAACCGAACAATGCAAAAACCGGTCAAAGTCGGATCAATTCCAACAATTCCGTTGGTGTATGGTTATCAGGCGTATCTGTACTTGCCTCTATCACCTCCCTTTTAGTGACCATGTTTAAATAAAAAGATATATAAGATGAGTACTGAACAAAATATAAATAAAGAATCAAAGACTTCCAAAAGTTCTAAACAGGAAGAAGAAATAAGTATTGCCGATATTCTGCAACTAATATGGAGTAATCGTTATTGGTTTGCACTTTCCATTATTCTTTGTATTGGCATCGCCTTCTTCTATATGCAATCTACATCCAAAGTATACAGTCGTAAAGCTAGCGTTTTAATACGTGATGACTCGAAAGGAGGTGGAATAAGTGAATCTTCTGCCTTTGCAGATTTAGGACTTTTCGGAGGAAAACGAAATGTTGACAATGAGGTACTTATATTTCAATCCCGACATTTAATGGAAGAAGTTGCACGTCGCTTACATCTGGACATTAGCTATAAAATAAAAGAAGGATTAAGAAATAAAGAACTTTATACGCATTCACCGATAATACTCACTTTTCCCGAAGCAGAAGAGAGACAATCAATACTCGTGACAGTAACGCCTATTGATTCAACTAAAGTCCGGCTATCCGACATGCAAATGAGCGTCGGAGATGGAGAAATAAATTCAAATGAAATACTGGAAGTGAATTTGAATGATACAATACAGACTCCAGTAGGCATGATGATCGTAGCACCTACTTTGTATTATTCGGATAGTTTTTACGAAAAGCCTATTTCTGTCACAAAGTTCAACATGGAAAGAGTTGTGGATGCATATCAGAGTAGTATGGAAGTTTCTCTTGCCAGTAAAACTGCCACAATCATTAATCTGACTCTAAAAGATGTCTCAGTAGCCCGTGCAGAAGATGTAATCAATATGGCAATCGCTATTTATAACGAAGATGCAATTAATGATAAAAATCAGATAGCTGTGAATACTTCAAATTTCATTAACGAACGTTTAATAATCATCGAACGTGAATTAGGTGGGGTAGATGCCAACATTGAAGCATTCAAACGTGAAAATCAACTGACAGATATCACATCAGAGACAGGTATGTATCTGGCAAACACAAGCCTCTATCGCCAGGAAGGACTCAGCCTCGAAAATCAACTAAGTATTGCCAGATATATTAAAGATTATCTGATAGATCCTCAGAAAAATGCAGACTTAATCCCTGCTAATACCGGAATCTCCGACAATAGTATAGAATCTCAAATCAGTGAATACAATGAAATGCTGCTTAAACGTGACAAACTGGTTTCAGGCAGTAGTAGCAAGAACCCCATTGTTATCGACCTGAACAATTCTTTGGCTGCAATGAAACAAACGATTATCCGTTCTGTGGACAACTTAATCGTTGGATTGAATATCAAATTAAAGAATAACCGGGAACATGAAGAGCAAACCCAGAAACGTATTGAAGCTGTGCCTGCTCAACAAAAATATGTACTAACGGTAGAACGCCAACAAAAAATTAAAGAAGAGCTTTATCTCTATTTGCTGAACAAACGTGAAGAGAATGCTTTAACACAGGCTATCACAGAAAGTAATGCACGTATTATCGATCCGGCATCGGGTAGTAGCAAGCCTGTAGCTCCCAGAACAATGATAATCTTATTTGCAGCTATTCTGATAGGTGGTACCATTCCTTTGGTATTCTTCTGGTTACAAAGCACATTGGATACTAAAGTACGTACCCGTAAAGACCTGGAAGATGCTCTAAGTGTACCTATTCTGGGTGATATTCCCCAATGTAGTGAGAAAGACAGAAAAGAATCTCCTATCATTGTTCACGAGAATAGCCGTAGTCCAATATCCGAGGCATTCCGCATTATCCGGACTAATATGGACTTCATGCGTGTGAAAACTGAAAACCTTCAGGTAGTAATGCTCACATCCTCTAATCCCGGAGCAGGGAAAACATTCATCTCATGTAACCTGGCTATGAGCATCGCACAAATGAATAAGAAGGTTATCCTGGTCGATGTGGATATCCGTAAAGGTACTTTGAGCAATATTTTCACTGATATTCCGACTCGTATGGGACTTACCAACTATTTATCGGGAAAAACAGATAAGATTGAAGATATTATTATCACAAATGACAAATATAAAAATCTCGATATCATCTTTGCCGGTCCTGTTCCTCCCAATCCTGCCGAACTCCTTCTTAGCGAACGTTTTGACCGTATGGTTACAGAGTTAAAAAAACACTATGACTATATTATTTTGGACAATGTACCGGTAGACATCGTAGCCGATGCTTCAATTATCAATCGAGTAGTAGACCTAACCATCTATGTAGTACGTGCCGGAGTGATGGATCATCGCCAGCTTCCGAATCTGGAACGAATGTACGAACTGGATAAATTACGTAATATGGCCATCGTACTTAATGGAGTCAATTATGACCGTAAAGGCTATGGTTATGGATATGGATACGGTTATGGTTATGGATACGGCTATGGATATGGAAATGATGAAGGACGAAAAAGTAAAAACAAAAGTTTGACTAAGCGTTTGAAAAAACGTATCTCCAATCTTTTTAATAAATAATCAAAAGCTACTCTATGTTTTCCTGGCTTTCATCAGAAACAAATATTTTAAAATCGGGACTCTTAAAGGGCATGACAGACGTTCATGCCCATCTCCTTCCCGGAGTAGATGACGGGATGGCTTCTGTAGAAGAATCCCTTGCCGCCATTGAATACCTGCATGAAATAGGTGTCAGAAGAATCTTTCTCACACCTCATATTATGGAAGATATCATTGAAAACCACCCCGACTTTCTTCAAAAGCGTTTCGAAGAGTTTTGTAAAAAGAGTAAATCTCCTGTTGAACTCCGGCTGGCCGGCGAGTATATGCTGGACACAGGATTTAAGAAACAGACGGAAGAGGGATTACTGACTCTGGGTGATTGCCATGTATTAGTGGAGACTTCCTATCTCTCGGCACCTCCTGATCTTCGCCACATGCTTTATGAGTTACAAGTAAGTGGTTACAAACCTATTATAGCACATCCGGAACGATATTTGTATATGCGCGAAGAAGAACTGATTGCACTTAAGAAAAATGGTTGCAAGTTTCAGTTGAATCTGATGTCATTAGCGGGTACATATGGCAAAAGAGTACTACAACGGTCCCAAACTTTATTAAAAGAAGGATTCTACGACTTTGCAGGTTCCGACCTTCACCACCTGGAGATTTATACAGATGCCCTTTCACGAATACGATTATCGCGCTTTCAACAACAATTAGTAAAGATATTAATAGAAAATAACAACGTTCTTGAATAAAAGAAGAAACTATACCTAAATTAATAGAGAGATTAATGATTTATACTGACTTTCAGCCCTACATTTTACCAGGTACAGATGCCTGGGCCTTATCTACGGACCAATCAATAGAACTTCTGAATTATCTGGAAGGTATAGGAATAAAGCAAGTGATATGTGTTCCTCCTGTGAAAAAAGAAAATCCTGAGAATACAACAGAGAATCTTGAGAGAGTATTCAATGGTTTAAAAACTCAGTATAAAGGAGGCATTGAACTAAAACTCTCAGCCAGATATCGCCTGGATAATACTTTTGAAAAAACGCTGGGTACAACAGAACTACTAACCATTGATGGTCAAAAAGAATTGCTCATTGATGTTCATCCCTTGCTAAAAAATGATAAGTTCTGGGAAGTGCTCGACTCAGTCTTATATGCAGGTTATACTCCTGTTATCATGCAACCGGAACGAAGTATTTATTGGGGAACAGAAGACTTTGTACGGCTCAAAGAAAAAGGTTGCAGGCTCATGATGAATCTCTATTCTTTCTTTGGATACAATGGTGATGATGCCCTGAATTATAGCAGAATGCTAATAAGAAGAACCTTATACACATATGCTTTTTCTGGAATAGAAGATACCAAAATAATGCACTACAGTGAGTATTTCAATTCAAATGAAGATGAATGGACAGCAGGTTTATCTAAATTAGGAATCACCATCGTAAGCAATAAAGTAAATACTCTACAATAAGAAATAAATAACGAAATCACTCTTTTAAATACTACTAATTTAAATTCAATAATCATATGCTAACAACTCAAATCCAGGAATTAAAACATTTAGCCCACGAACTATTATATCCGGGGGTAGATGATTCACCTATATATACAGATTCACTCTGCCAACAGAACAAAGAAGTACTGCAAAAAGCAAATGCTCTGTTTACAATTCAAGCCTCTACGGACGAAGAAGAAGCACTCCTTTGCCTCGCTTTGTTGATGGGATATAACGCTATTATCTATACCACTGATACAGAAGCCCGGAAGCAAACAATTCTGGACCGCTCATGGAAAGTATTGGAAAAACTCTCCCCTTCTCTTTTGAAATGTCAGCTCCTGACCTACTGTTATGGTGAAGTATTTGATGACGAACTGGCAACAGAAGCTCATGCAATAATAAATAGTTGGGGGAAAAAAGAGTTAACAGCGGAGGAACAAGAGATTGTAGATACACTGACAAATCTCGAAAAATATCCTTATCCGTGGAGTGAAGTTAGCGAATAAGTAACTACAATAATAAAAAAATGACACAACAACAGAATTAATAGTTTTTTGAAGGCATATAGTACTGTTATTTAATCTCAGTACTGTATTTTCCCGAAAGGGAAACAGGGAGTTGGTCTGATGTGAATCACGCCAGTTTCTTAATATTATTGTTTGTTTGTGTTTCCCCCTTCTGACCAGGCGTGGCCAGTAAAGGGGGAATTTTTATTCACTACTGTATGGCTTTGAGTGTATTTCACCACAGAGTAACACAGAGTTCCACAGAGTTTAAATCTTTATTGAAACGCAGATGAACGCAGATTTTCGCAAAGGGAAACAAATCTAAGATAAAGAAATACAGTCTTTTAATCTGTGTTTATCTGTGTTAATCCGCGTTTCATCAGATAAATAATACTCTGTGCTACTCTGTGGTGAGTTTTGCTCATATCTATTCAATTATAAATCAAATCTATCTCAAAATCAGGTTTTTATATTTTTTCATTGTATATTTGTAACAACTTTATATATCACAACACGATTTCATATTAGCAACCTAAATAATCAAGGTCTAATTAAACATTTATATACCATGAGAAAACTAAAAATGACTCTGCTGTGCAGCCTGTTTCTGATAACCACAGCTTATGCACAAAAACAATTTACGTTAACTTCACCCAACGGACGTATCAGTACAACTATTAACATCGGCGAAAAAATCACCTATGACATTACACATGATGGACAATCTGTCCTGTCCCCCTCCCCTATTTCATTAATGTTAAGTGATGGAGAAGTATGGGGTGATAATGCCAAACTATCCAAAAGCAACAAACGAAGCGTGAATGAAACAATCCTTTCACCATTCTACAAGAAAGATAAAATCCAGGATACATATAACGAATTGAAACTGACGTTCAAAAAACAATGGGGATTGGAGTTCCGTGCATACGACGATGGAATAGCTTATCGTTTTATCAATCAACGGAAAAAGCCATTTAATATCCAAAGTGAAGAGGTCAATTACCTGTTTAACGATGATGCTATGGCTACAGTGCCCTATGTAAGGCCCGGAAAAGATGGAGATTATGAGTCTCAGTTTATGAATTCATTTGAGAACGCTTATACCACCGACCGGCTTTCAAAACTAAACAAAGGAAGAATGATGTTTCTGCCGCTGGTAGTCGAAGTAGGAAACGGAAAAAAGATCTGTATCACAGAGTCGGATCTGGAAAGCTATCCTGGACTCTATCTCACTAACGCAAACGGTAATAACAGCCTGACCGGCAAGCAAGCGCAATATCCTAAAGTTACCAAACAGGGTGGGCACAATATGCTACAAATGCAAGTACAACAACGCGAGCACTATATAGCCAAAGTGAGTGGGCCACGGACATTCCCCTGGCGCATAGCGATCCTCTCTACTACAGATAAAGATTTGGCAAACAGTGACATGACTTACAAATTAGGAGCAGCTTCACGAGTGGCTGATATCTCATGGATCAAACCCGGTAAAGTAGCATGGGACTGGTGGAATAATTGGAACATTGACGGAGTAGACTTCGTATCCGGAATCAACAATGCAACTTATAAATATTACATAGACTTTGCAGCAGCACATGGTATTGAGTATGTTATTCTGGATGAGGGCTGGGCAGTAAACCTGAAAGCTGACCTGATGCAGGTTGTAAAAGAGATCGACATCAAAGAACTGGTAGATTACGGTGCGAAAAAGAACGTAGGTATCATCCTATGGGCAGGTTTTCACGCATTCAACCGGGATATGGAGAATATCTGTAAACACTATGCCGATATCGGTGTGAAAGGATTCAAGGTAGACTTTATGGATCGTGATGATCAGGAAATGGTAGACTTTAACTACCGTGCCGCTGAAACCTGTGCAAAACACAAACTGATACTCGACCTGCATGGCACATACAAACCTGCCGGAATGAACCGCACATATCCCAATGTTCTGAACTTTGAAGGAGTGCACGGACTGGAACAGATGAAATGGAGCCCTGCTGTAGACCAAATGAAGTATGATGTCATTATTCCTTTCATCCGTCAGGTGGCAGGACCTATGGATTATACGCAAGGTGCCATGCGCAATGCGGCAAAAGGTAACTATTATCCTTGCAATTCAGAACCAATGAGTCAGGGTACAAGATGTCATCAACTGGCCATGTACGTCATACTGGAATCTCCGTTCAATATGCTTTGCGATGCACCAAGCAACTACATGCGTGAACCGGAATCACTGGATTTTATTGCAAACATACCCACCGTATGGGACGAAAGTATCACTCTTGATGGCAAGATCGGCGAATATATAGTAACAGCCCGCAGACACGGCAATACCTGGTATGTCGGTGGAATGACTAATTGGGATGCACGCGATATAGAGGTCGATTTATCATTCTTAAAAGAAAAAGGGAAAACAGTTACCCTGTTTAAAGATGGTATAAACGCACATCGCAGCGGACGGGACTATAAAAAAGAAAACATCAAGTTGGATGATAAAGATAAAGTGAAAATACATCTCGCACCCGGAGGTGGATTTGCTATGAAAATAGAATAAGGGATCAAATAAAAATCTTTGTTAGTGTTATTTTTAACACTTTTGACAAACTTGTTTTTTATTGCTTAAAAGTACGTACTTTTACAGTATAAGAATACGTATTTAAGACGCTGTTAATATGCATTTTAACAAGGTATTAAATACGTATTTTTATGGAATAAAATAAGTAAGCCGGATTTATACGTTCAGATAATCTGCCAACAGCATTTTTCATTTGATCCAAACTAAGGATATTTCTTACAGATACAAGAGAGGCAATTAATTCATTACGAATTAGTTGCCTCTCTTGTATCTGTAAGTGGGGACATTCAAAAAGTATCCCTATTCTTATTTATGAGTCATTACATCAAATTACTTGCCAATTCACTCAACTGGCTACGTTCGCCTTTCACCAGATTGACATGAGCAAAGATATTTTGCTCTTTCATACGATCAATCATATAAACCAATCCATTGGATTGGCTATCCAGATAAGGCTGGTCAATTTGCTGGATATCTCCGGTAAACACCATCTTAGTACCTTCGCCCGCACGGGTAATGATCGTCTTTATTTCGTGGGGAGTAAGATTCTGAGCCTCATCAATGATACAATAAGTTTCACTCAGGCTACGTCCACGAATAAATGCCAATGCTTCAATAACCAATTGCTCGCTTTTCTGCATATCTTCCAAGCGTTTCACTTCGGTAGAATTAGCGGCAAACTGACGTTTGATTACGTTCAGATTATCAAATAAAGGCTGCATATAAGGAGCCACCTTCTCCTTTGCATCACCCGGCAAAAAACCCAGATCTTTATTAGAAAGAGCCACAATAGGACGCGCCAATAAAATCTGTTTATAATCAATCAGATTGCCTAAGGCAGCAGCCAATGCCAAAAGAGTTTTACCAGTACCGGCCTTACCTGTCAAAGCAACCAGTTTCACATTGGGATCATTCAATATCTCAAAAGCGAAGCTTTGTTCAGCATTACGAGGCTCAATTCCATAATTCTTCGTCTTATTGACCCGGCAAACCGTATGAGTAAAAGGGTTGTAACGGGCAAGTACACTACTACGATCACTCTTCAGTATAAAGCATTCATTAGGACGAATAATATTTTTAAAATCGAACTCGTTGATATCCAATCCCTCCCGGGCAGAATAGATCTGGTCAATTAACGTAGGATCAATTCCTTCAAAGACCTCATTGGATTTCTCAAAGATATCTACGTTCACCACCTTGTCAGTAATGTAATCTTCGCAAATCACACCAATAGAACGGGCTTTCATACGTAGATTGACATCTTTTGTCACCAGAATGGTCTTCATATTAGTATGCTTGCGTGCCAGATAATCTGCTACAGCCAAAATCTGATGATCGGGTTTACGTGAAGGAAAAGAGTCACGCACCACCGGAGAGTCTACTTCACCCGTAATGACAAACAAACGGCCCAACCCCTCTCCCAGAGAGGCACCGCTACTAAAGAGATTATCATCGGTTATCAAATCAAGTTCTCTGACAAATTCGCGAGCATTGTAATTAATCTGTTCATTCCCCTTCTTGAACTTATCCAGTTCTTCAATCACTACGATAGGGAGATAAATATCATTCTCTTGGAAATTCTTCAAGCAATTGTAGTCGTGAAGGATAACATTTGTGTCAAGCACAAAATTTTTCTTAGTTCCCATACTCTTCTTAGATTTAAAATGTTGATATTTGCAATCCGTTAAAGCAATCAGTCACTACGATGAAGGATTGTGGCACCTAAGATAAGAAATAAAAGGGCAATAAAAATTTCTTGCCAGTTAAATATTATAAAAGATGGACTATCAGAACACTTTAACGTACTTATATGAGAGTGTACCTATGTTCCAGCAAATAGGAAGCGGAGCATATAAAGAAGGACTGGAAAATACTAAAATATTAGATGAATACTTCGGACATCCTCATCGTAAATACCATACCATTCATGTAGGAGGAACAAATGGCAAAGGCTCTTGTTCTCATACGCTTGCCGCTATTTTACAAGAAGCAGGCTACCGGGTCGGGCTTTATACCTCTCCCCATCTTGTGGATTTTCGCGAACGTATCCGTATCAACGGAAAGATGATGCCTGAGGAATACGTTATAAACTTCGTAGAACAACACCGACCTTTTTTTGAACCGCTCCGTCCTTCCTTTTTCGAATTGACTACAGCTATGGCTTTCCGTTACTTTGCCGATGAGAAGGTGGATGTAGCTATCATCGAAGTGGGATTGGGAGGGCGACTCGACTGTACCAATATCATTGCTCCGGATCTATGTATCATTACTAATATCAGCTTTGACCATACACAGTTTCTGGGTAATACACTGGCAAAGATTGCAGGAGAAAAGGCGGGAATTATTAAAAAGGAAATCCCGGTAATAATTGGAGAAGCGACGGAAGAAACCCGACCGGTATTTGTTGGAAAAGCGAAAGAGGTAAATGCTCCTATCGTATTTGCAGAAGATGACAAGCTGATTTTAAATACAAATTTCCAGAATAATATGTTGGTATACGAAACCCAGGAATACCCCCGGTTGAAGGGAGAACTTGGAGGATGTTATCAGATAAAAAACACCAACACAATACTACATGCTTTAAAAGAGCTTAAAGTTCTGGGATACCGAATTGAAGAGCAAAGTGTTCGTAACGGGTTTTCTCATGTCAATGGATTAACAGGGCTAATGGGACGATGGCAGAAATTGAGTGATGCTCCCCTGTTAATATGCGACACAGGACACAATATCGGTGGAATGACTTATATCACCCAACAAATAAAATCTATTCCATACCACCATTTACACATTGTGATAGGTATGGTAAATGACAAAGACATTCGTGGTGTACTGAGCCTGTTGCCTCAGGAAGCAACCTATTATTTCACAAAAGCAAGTGTAAAACGAGCTTTGCCGGAAAGAGAACTACAAAGTATAGCCAATGAATTTGGTCTAAAAGGTACTACTTATCCGACAGTAGAAAGCGCCGTACGCGCAGCACAAGAAAAGAGCCTCCCCAAAGACTTTATCTTCGTAGGAGGCAGTAGTTTTATTGTTGCAGATTTATTAGCGAGCCGCAATGCACTCAATCTCAACTAAGGCATCTTTCGGCAAAGCTTTCACAGCCACAGCAGAACGGGCCGGGAAGTCTCCGTTGAAATAAGTTGCATATACGCCATTCATACCAGCAAACAAAGACATATCCTGCAGAAATACAGTCGTTTTGACAATGTCTGCCATGGTCAGTCCGGCTGTCTCCAGGATGTGCTTAATATTTTCTAAAGACTGGCGGGCCTGTGCCTCCACTCCTTCCGGCATTACTCCGGTAGTAGCATCAATAGGTAGCTGTCCTGACACAAACACCATACCATTGGCTTCAATAGCCTGACTATAGGGTCCAATTGCTCCCGGAGCCTTTTCACTACAAATTACTTTCTTCATTCTATTCTCTATTTTATTTTTAATAATGTATCAATGTGTCAATTAGCACACATAATTGACCGGTGAACCGGTGTATTCAGCTCATTGCCACGTTATTTTACGCTTCGAAGATAGTGAAAAAAAGACTCTCATAAAAATTCTAAGAAAAAAAGCAGAAATCAATGCAGTATTCTGCATACTTCCGCATTTACTATATAGTTATACAAGAGAAAATACAAGACTAACTTTAAGGAAGTAAAACCTAAGCTTGACTAAGTAAGGAGATGAGAGAGAGAGTGTTTTTATGAAAATCTCCAAAGAGAAGCCCCTATCCAACTGCGTGGACAGGGGCTTCGCCATTTCTGTAAAGTTTTTAAGTTAATGAGTTGGTGAGTTTTTAACACATCCTTCCTATACATATAGTTATCATATGAGAGTTTACTATGAAAACTCAAAAGCTCACAAACTATTTACAATGTTTCTTTATCAATTCATCTACATTGGTATCACCCAGTTCCTTTGCCTTGGCAAAGTTGGTACAAGCCTCCTCTTGTTTTTTGAGTTGTATCAGGCAAATTCCTTTTAAACGATAAGCCTCAGCATATTTAGGATCTATAGTTAACATTTCATCCAATACTTTCAGCGCTTCCTCATAACGTCCCACACGTAAGTTTATCACTGCTTGCTCAGCACGGTAAGTCAGCTCTTTCGGATTGAGTTCAATAGCTTTAGCTATGTCATCCAAGGCACGCTGATACTGACGGGCTTTAAATTCTGCCTGCTCACGATAATAATAGAATACATCATTCACCTGTCCATTTACTGCTTTGAAATAAGCGTCATAATCAAACATTGCTGAACGATATTCTCCTGCATTCATATTCATCTGGGCACGCTCCAGCACATAAGGAGCATTATCTGCGGAAACCGGCTGTGGACAATGTGCTACACAGCTATCCATCACAGCAAGTACTGCCTTCGGATCGGCATTCATTAACTCCATCGTTTTAGCAGCACTGAAAAAGGTAGCAGGGGATGCAAGATTAGTACGGTTCACTTTTTCGTAGCTGATCAATGCTGCCGGATAGTCTTGCTTTGCAAACTGAATATCTCCTTCCAACTGTACATAAACAGATAAAGAATCAATAGCCAATGCCTTATGAACATACTCTAAAGCCTTGTCATACGTCCAATCTTTGTAAACTTTTTCTGGTTTGCCAAGCTGATAACTATAAATCTGTTTTGCCATATTATAGTACACATCATCTTTTTTCTGCGCTACTTTTAAGGCCTGCTCCATATCGGCCGCTGCTTTATCAAATGCAGCGTCATCTTTTGCATTAAAAACAGTTGTTGAAGCCCGGCGAAGATATCCATCCGGACTGTTCGGAAACTGCTTCACAAAATCATCCAGTAAAGACATGTATACTTCGGGAGTAGATTGTGAAGAAGCCATATACAAATACACAAGCGCCTGCTCTTCCGTTTCAGGTAATCCTTTTTTGATACCAATATTCCGTAAAGTAAGATCACCGAGAGACAGTGCACTAATGCTCTGAGACATAGCAAAAGCAGCTCCGGCAGCATAACAGATGCTGGTAGTATCCTTACCGGATGACTTCTGTGCAAGCCCGAACACCTGTCCATCTGTTGTAGCCACAGGACAGCTCACCATCTTGTCTTTCAAACGCATATCAAGCGTGTAATAATTATAATTCTCTCCTATCTTAGTCACCTTTTGTACTTTTCCTGGTGTACAAGAACGATCTTTCTGAGTAGAATACGGTAGCAGATACACCTCTGTCCCTACAGCAGGAGCAATAGTTGCTATTACCAATGCAGGAACTTTCTTCTCAGTGATAGCCACGCGAAATTTGATAACATCATACATATCATCTGCTCCGAGAATAGCATTTACCGGCATCTGTTTTCCTTCAAAGTTAACAATAACGGCACGTTCCGCCCCTTTAAAAAGAGAGTAATCCGACAGGGCTATACCATCTTCAGTAACAAAGAAGCCATTTCCGGTATTGAGTATTTTATCGTTTTTGTCGTAAGTCACTACAGAGAATACAGCACGTTTAGCTTTTTCTACCCATTTAGGGGCTTGTGCCATACTCCATTGTACCGACATACAAATGAATATTAAAGGTAACAGAATCTTTTTCATAAATTAAAAATTAAGAATTAAAAAATTAAAGATCACTGTGACGTTGCTTCACAGCCTCATACATCAAAATACCGGCAGCCACAGATACGTTAAGTGACTCAATACTACCCAGCATCGGAATCTTCACCCATTCGTCACAGAGTGCAAGGTTTTCATAGGATACTCCCTTGTCCTCGGCTCCCATAATGATACATGTCGGAGTAGTATAATCGGCTTTCGTATAGTCATAATCTCCTTTCTCGGTGGCAGCCACAATATGAAAGCCACTATCTTTGAGGAACTGTAAAGTACTCTTCAAACTTTGTTCACGGCAAACAGGTAGAGTATGCAAAGCTCCCGCAGAAGTTTTCACGGCATCTGCATTTACCGTCACACTACCCCGGGCCGGAATGATTACGGCATCCACCGCAGCACACTCACAAGTACGGGCGATGGCACCAAAATTACGGACATCAGTCACACCGTCCAACATTACAAAGAGCGGATTCTTACCCTGTTCAAACAGAAAAGGTACAAGATCTTCCGTCTTCTGATAAGTCACAGAAGAGATAAATGCTACCACTCCCTGATGATTCTTACGGGTAATGCGGTTGATACGTTCTACCGGAACACGCTGCACCGGAATAAGCATACCTTTCAAGGCTGCAAACAATTCTTTTGACAAATCACTCTGGATATCTTTCTTTACCAGAATTTTATCAATCTCTTTACCTGCTTGTATAGCCTCTATTACGGCACGAACACCGAAAATCATTTCACTTTGATCAATCATCTTATTTATTTACTATTTAACTATGTACAATTTACTATTAAAAAAATACTCTCTATTTGTGATTCTTCCATTTCTACATTTACTCTTCCTGCCTTACGCAGCCAGATCGTAAATAGTAAATCGTCAAATCGTAAATCCTAATAACGCTTTTGCATTACTCAACGCCGCCTCCGTCAAAGTAGCACCGCTCAGCATATGTGCTATTTCTTCTACCCGTTCTTCATCGGTAAGACGACGAATGTGGCTATTTGTCTCAGTATCACTATCACGTTTGTACACCTTATAATGTGCACATCCACGGGCAGCAATCTGTGGCAAATGGGTGATACTGATCACTTGCCTTTCCTGTTCTCCCATTTCCTGCATAATGTCTGCCATGCGATCAGCAATCTCACCGGAAACACCTGTATCTATTTCGTCAAACACAATGGTAGGGAGTTTCACCGCTCCGGCTATCATTGCCTTAACAGATAACATGACACGAGCTATCTCACCACCGGAAGCTACAGATGAAATGTTTTGTAATGCACCGTTCTTATTGGCAGAAAAAAGAAAACTAACAGCATCTTCTCCCTGCAATCCGGGCTCTTTGCGTACCCCCATCTCTACCTGAAACCGCACATTAGGCATACCCAGTGGTACTAGCCTGGAGGCCATCTGCTTCTCTACTTCACGGGCAGCAGCAACACGAGTTTCCGTTAGAATCCCGGCTTGTTTTTTCACTTTATTATATTGGATATCTCTTTCGACTGTCAGAGCAGCAATACGATCGTCAAATGAAGTAATAGCCAACAATTTCTCTTTATATCCCTCCGTCAATCCTATTAATTCTTCAACAGTCTGCACACGGTGCTTTTGCTGCAAAGAATAGATCAAATTCAAACGGTCATTAACTTCATCCAGACGAGTAGGATTAAATTCTATACTTTCACTCTGGGTACTAATTTCATCTACTATGTCTTTCAGCTCAATGAAGCTACTATACATACGTTCTGCAAGTTCCGTTGCAGGTGAATACACCTTTTGCAAAGCTGAAAGAGAGCCTGAACATTCTTTTAATGCAGCCAGTAAACCTCCTTCATCGGAAGTAAAAGCCTGTTCAATGCGATATAATCCTGCCTTTATTTCTTCAGCATGGCTCAATGTTTCCGACTCTTGTTCCAACTCCTCTTGCTCACCTTCGACAAGATGTGCCTCTTCAAGTTGTTCAAGCTGAAAACGAATATAGTCTTCGTCCTCCTTACTTTGTCCGGCCAACAAAATTAACTCGTCAAGCTCTTTATCCAGACGTTTCCAGTCAGTATAAAGCCGATGATAAATGTTCAACACATCATCATTGTGTGCCAAAATATCAAGCACGTTAAGTTGAAAACCTTCCTTGTTCAATAATAAGTTCTGGTGCTGTGAATGCACATCAATCAGCTGTTCGCCCAATTCTTTCATTTGTGTCAACGAAGCCGGAGTATCGTTAATGAAAGCCCTGCTCTTGCCCGACGCCTGCACTTCACGACGAAGAATACATTCGTCTTCATACTCCAGTTCGTTCTCCTCAAAAAAAGGTTTCATGCCATAAGAAGAAATATCAAAATGTGCTTCTATAACACATTTAGATGCCCCCTGACGGATAGCCTTCACATCAGCCCGCTGCCCTAACAACAGACCAATAGCTCCCAGTATAATTGACTTCCCGGCACCGGTTTCACCCGTGATGACAGAAAATCCTGTATCGAAATGGATATCCAACTTCTCTATTAAGGCGTAATTCTGAATATACAGTGAACGTAGCATATATAATAATAATGTGCCAATATACCAATTAGTCAATGTATCAATTGGCTGCGCACATAATTTTATTAATTATTTAATTATTTAATCTCTCTAAATTGGCACATTGGCATATTAGCACATTGGCACATTATTTTGTTTTTATCTTGTCCCATACGCTGTTTTGTGAAGGATTAATATTTGAAAGAATCTGATACACCTGTTCCCGTTCATTCTGGGCGGCAGGTGATTTTCCGCCATAAATATTGACCAATTCGTCTTTCTTTATTTCCGTAAATATCACCGGTAATGAAGACATTGGTTTAGTATCACGCGCCTGTTTCAATCCGGTAAGTGAAGCAGTAATGGCTGCACGCGCACGGGTGGCATTGGTTACCATTTCATCCATTCCTTTTCGATGGTATTCGTACATCATCTGACGAAGTGGGCTCATACCTTCATCCAGATAGTCGGAAACAATAGCATAACGGTTACGACTGTCATCAAAAGCCTTCCACCCTTTTTCATTCAGAGTTTGTGCAGCAGTCACTACACTTTCAGCTGCACGAAAAAGCTCTGTTCCGCCTTTGGGTGACATAGTATCCATATCCATTCCAATCATCAGATAGGCATAATAGGCAATAATAGCAGTAAGATTATTATCTATCAGATTATCACGCAACTCCAACGGATCAAACTCACGGTAATTGAACTCCACATTATTATCCTTGAAAGTAAATACGGTAGACTGATAACCAGACTGATAAACCGGACGAGTGGATTGTACTATAAGTTCACATGTCCAGCGACCTTCATTCTCATTATATCCTTTCACAGTAAGGTTCATAGAACAACGAATACGCTCATTAATCTCGTACTGCGCTTGTGTCCAATGGCGTTCATTGACAAATTCGGTCAATGCAGTTTCAAGTGTTTTGAAGACCTGTACATTCGTTCCCTGCACCTGCGCATGGTTAACAGTCACTTTACAATCAAGTTCCTGGGCAGAAAGAAACAAAGGAAACAACCATCCCGCAGAAACACTCAGTATCTTCCACATTACACCACACCTTATGCTTCGTATCACCCCAACCCGCTTCATTGCAATACCTCCACCAAACGGTTAATTATATCTCGTGCAACCTCCGGCTTCGGCTTCAACGGATAATCCGTATGTCCTTGCCGGTCAATGATGCTGATCTTATTTGTATCATAACGAAATCCTGCTCCGGAATCGTTCAGAGAATTAAGCACGATAAAATCGAAATTCTTCCGTTCCAGCTTGCTCTGAGCATTGTATTGCTCGTCATTCGTTTCGAGTGCAAAGCCTACCAGTTTCTGCTTTGCTGTTTTAATCTGTCCCAGCGTAGCAGCAATATCCTGTGTAGGTTTCAGGCGGAGTGTCAGATCGTCTTTCTCCCGCTTTATCTTATAACCGGCTGTCGTTTCCGGTGTAAAATCTGCCACAGCAGCGCACAAAATACCGGCATCAGCCTGCTGAAAATGCGATTGCGCCTGATCGGCCATCTCAGCAGCACTTTCTACATCAATACGATGAATACGCGGATGGGAAGTCTGTAAACACACGGGACCGGTAACCAAAGTCACTTCTGCACCGCGTCCGGCACACTCTTCGGCAAGTGCAAAACCCATCTTTCCGGAAGAGTAATTGCCAATAAAACGCACCGGATCTATCTTTTCGTAAGTAGGACCGGCAGTGATCAATATCTTTTTTCCTGCCAGATCACCACTGGCCGAAAAATAAGCATTGAGAACACGAATAATATTTCCGGGTTCTTCCATACGTCCCTTTCCTACAAGATGGCTCGCCAAAAAACCCGTACCGGGTTCTATAATATGATTGCCATACGAACGTAAAATTTCCAGATTCTTTTGCGTAGAAGGATGAGCATACATATCAAGATCCATTGCCGGTGCCACAAAAACAGGCGCCTTGGCAGATAGATAAGTAGTAATCAGCATATTATCAGCAATTCCATTTGCCATCTTACCGATAGTAGCAGCAGTGGCGGGAGCTATCAGCATAGCATCAGCCCAAAGACCAAGATCCACATGACTATTCCATGTACCATCTCGCTGTGCAAAAAACTCACTGATAACAGGCTTGCTGGTTAATGCTGATAGTGTGATAGGAGTAATAAATTCCTTCCCTGCAGGAGTAATAACTACCTGCACTTCAGCACCCAGCTTTATAAGTCCCCGAATAATATAACAGGCTTTGTAAGCAGCAATGCTACCAGTGATTCCAAGAATTATCTTTTTACCTTTCAACTTTGTGATTTTTGATTTATGAATTATGATTTACCGGTGCGCTAAGTGGCTACATAGCATAAATCATAAATCATAATTTATAATTCATATTACTCATTTCTCTCAGTCTGATTTTTGTCAGCATCGCTTTGGTATTGAGTGTAAAGTCACTGTTCAGAATCCAACTGTAATATCCCGGATCTTTCTTCAAAACTTCTATCACGGACTGACCTTTATACTTACCGAAATTGAAAACCTCTACTCCATTATCATCATATACCATACGTCCGGCAAAATCTACATTCTTGTTGAAACTGGAGTAATCTGCCAGAAATGCAATATCATTCTGCAGATCTTCCGAGTAGCGTTCAAGCTGTGCTTTCAGCACCTCGTAGGTAGCACGTGTATCAGCTTCGGCTGTGTGTGCATCTTCCAGGTTTTTCTCACAATAAAACTTATAAGCAGCAGAAAGTGTACGCTGTTCCATCTTATGAAAAATGACCTGAACGTCTACAAACTTACGTTTACTAATGTCTATATCCACCCCTGCACGCAAAAATTCTTCTACAAGCACAGGTACATCAAAACGGTTAGAATTGAAGCCTGCCAGATCACAACCTTCAATATCATTAGCTATATTTCTTGCAACTTCCTTAAAAGTAGGGCAATCTGCCACATCTGCATCATAAATTCCATGCACGGCAGAAGAAGCTTCAGGAATATGCATCTCGGGGTTGATACGCATGGTTTTAGTCTCTTCATTTCCGTTTGGATATACCTTGAGATAACAGATTTCTACGATCCGGTCTGTATTGATGTTTGTACCCGTCGTTTCAAGATCGAAAAAAACGATAGGATTCTTAAGGTTTAATTTCATATTCTGTTTAAAGTCTTTATCTGTTAAAAATTGAAAGCCCTTTTTTAGTTGAAAATTGAAAGTTGAGAGTTGAAAGTTGCCATGCAGTATGATAGCGCAGCTGACTTTCAACCCTCAACTTTCTATTTTCAACAGAATCAATCGTTCAGCATCATCGGCATGAGCAACATCAACAGATCTTCGTTCTCTTCCTGCTCTACAGGAACAACTACACCGGCACGCGATGGATCTGCCAACTCAACTATCACCTCTTCTGCTGAAATATTATTGAGAATATCAATCAGGAATGTTGATTTAAAACCAATACTCATTGGAGCGCCGGCATATTGACATACCTGAGTTTCTTCTGCTGAAGTAGAAAAATCGATATCCTGTGCGGAAATTACTATTTCGTTCTCTTGGATACGAAGTTTTATTAAACTGCTGGCCTGTGACGAGAAGATTGACACACGACGCAAAGCACCTATCAACTGTTGACGGTCTACAGTCACCTTGTGAGGGTTGTTCTGCGGAATTACCGAGTTATAGTTAGGGTAACGGCCTTCGATAAGACGACATACCATACGATAGCTTTCAAGTGTAAAAACAGCATTACGTTCGTCAAACTCAATCACGACCATACCGTTTTCTTTCGGCAGCAGATTCTTAAGCAAAGTGGCAGGTTTCTTTGGCAAAATAAAGGCCGCACGTTCATTGCCACGGGCAGCAAGTGTCTTACAACGTACTAATTTGTGACCATCCGAAGCTACCATTGTGATATCTTCAGTAGTGATATCAAAATAAATACCATTCATAACAGGCCGCAATTCATCATCTGCAGTAGCAAATACACTGCGATTAATACCACCCAGCAGTATATCTGCACTCATCTCCACCCGAACGGCACTTTCACCCAACGTGGCAGATTGAGGAAATTCATCGGCATTTTGTCCTACAAGGCTGTATTTTCCGTTCTGATACTGCACAGTAATTTCAAGAGTTTCGGTGTTTATATCAAACGTCAGCGGTTGTTCGGGTATCTCCTTCAAAGCATCGAGCAATGTCTTGTTAGCCACTGCAAAGCGACCATTCATATCACTTTCATTGACCTCGACAGAGGTTACCATCGTCGTTTCACTATCAGAAACGGTCACAGACAACGTTCCGTCTTCCAGTTCGAAGAGGAAACAATCTAAAATAGGCAACGCATTTTTTGAGTTTATCACACGACTAATGGCCTGTAAATGGCTGAAAAGCGCAGTACTAGAAACGATAAATTTCATATATTTCCGAATGTTTAATTTTTTAATTTTATCAATGCACAAAGTTACAAAAAAAGATTGGGGTGTACCAACAAAACAAAAGAAAAAACACCGGGTTGTGCTTTAGATATTCCTAAAAAATTGTAACTTCGCCGCTGAATTAAAAATTATCGCAATGGAATTTACAGGAAAAATTATCGCTATACTCCAGCCCAGA
>DXWV01000020.1:0-4470 GCA_019416685.1 Bacteroides sp. | reverse complement strand
CGATGCACGTCAATGGCAGGATCGTTGGTTCAACAGTATCCGTGCATGGAAAGTGGAGCGTGTAGCTGCAGGTGCGCCGATGACTTCGGGTGCGCCGGTTCCTCCTCCGGCTCCGACAGCAGCACCTGAGTTTATCGCTGGTGACGCAAAAGATGATCTGCCATTTTAAGAAAGACTTTTTACTGGGGAGCGTTTTTTTAATTTTCTCCCCAGCAAACCTTTACTTTCCCCAGAAACAAATCTCGTTTTCTCCTAAGAATAATTAATCATTCCCGTACACTTTCTTTTGAATAAGTTCTATACTCTATACTTATGCGCTTTGTAGCGCGAACGCACTATAAATTCCGATACCATTAATAATCAGCAAAAACAACATTAAGCTTTGAGATTATTTTTGAGTTATAAAAACTTCCGGGCAAAAAGCGGAAAGTACTCAGAAAAAAGCCGGAAAATCAGAAACTTTTAACACAACAATTATTCAACTAAACAAGGTTTAAAAGCCGCATTTTTATCCTGAAAGAATTAATAGAATAACTCTCACTCCCCTTTATACTGCAAAACTACATTCGGATAAACCTGCCCACCCATGTTTGTAAACTGGGCGGAAAGAACAAAATGACGGAAAAAATCCGGATTACGGAAGAAAAAGCCCGGAACAAGCCGAACATAACTTTCAGGTTGAGCAAACATATTACCTAAATCAGCAACAAGTATAAAATTGTACACATCGGATAAGCCAGATATACTTTTCTGGTATGCCGGCAGTTCCTCCAACACTTCTTTCTTATCCAAATGCCCTATATAACAGGAGAGGCTCTCGGAATCGGGAGCTAACAACAACCTACCATCATATAAACATGCATAAACATACAACGAAGATTGTGTCACGCCAGTTAGTTGCGCAAACAATGTATTACGCGGTAACACATAGAGGGTATATGCCCGATTGGGAGTATAACAAAAAGTTACAGGAGGTGCAGAAGGTGCATCCTCCTCCTTTGGAACACCGTCTATCAAAGATTTTAGCATTCGTTCAGCCTGCACCACATCATCAACAGGCATACTTGCCACGGCAGCCGGAAAAGCAACTGTATCATTACGGTGAAAAAGACAAGTCATTATATCATGTTTACCATTCTCTTTAAGATAAGACAATAACGCCTCGTCACACGCTCCGATATAATCCGAATAAGTAGCTGTAGCATACTCCTGACCACTTGTAAAATCAAACATTGCCTGCAAATCACTTACGGAACGCTGACTGAAAAAGAATGTAGAGACCGGAAGAATATCTCCAGGAAAACCCTCCAATGGCTGTTGCTGACGCAGCATATTCATAAACGTCAAGCATGTATCCGTATCATGACTGATACCCGAAAAATAAATAACATCTCCATTGAGCTTCATATCAAATTCTGTCCAACCGCCAAGATCTGTATGCGAACGGATACCATCGGTCATTTTACCCATATCCAGTGACTCCATGCGGGCATAAATCGTAGCAGCCACATTACTTTTTTTAGCCGTATGTATTTTAGAAAAAGAATCATCTTTAAGCAACGACTTACCCGATAAACGGGCATCAATCACCTGTTCTATCAATTTCTTCTGATAACTGACAACCAAAAAATCGGAAGTGACATAACAAGCCAGAAAATCATCATTCAGCAAAGGATAGATACGTATTTCTTCTCCTTTATAATCAAACAATTTGGTAGGAAATGTACTCGAACAATACTTTTTGATGAATTTTTCCATCAATTCATAATCTCCTGAACCGAGAGCGCAATAGAGTACCTGATTACGATCGTTATCCGGCTCATGAAAACTAAGCAACATTTTACTCATCTGCCTGCTCAACCCATGCGGAGTATCTTCTAAAAGTGTATAAAGATGCAGTTTTAAATAAGAAAAAATTTTAGAAATATACAAATAATTATTATCCTGACTACAGTTCAATTCATTAATTTCCTGCACCAGGGCACACATGTCATCTGTTTCAAAAACAACTGTTGCCGTAGGTGGTACAAGCGCATAAAGCTCAAAGTCCTCTTTATTTTCTGCTGCCGACAACTTGAAATATGAGAACACAACAAAACCTGTACACAAAAGCGCAACAGAAATGGTAATTGCTATTTTGACGAAGGTACGAAGTTTCATAATATTGCTTCTTTTACCGACTGCAGGCAAAAATAAGGATTTCCGTTAAATAATCAAAACTTTTGCGAAAATATTTCTAACCCATCCGATGCAAAATACACATGGGGAGGCAGTTGCTTTTCAACTTCCGCCTGAAGTCCGATGTGATGGCTCATATGAATAAAATAAGTTTCTCTAGCTCCAATCCTTCGCGCAGTTTCAAGGGCTTCTGCCAGATTCTGATGCGTTGGATGAGGAGCGATCCGCAGCGCATTTATCACCAGAACATCAAGCTGGCGCAATTGTTCATAAGAAACATCAGGCATTGTCAGCATATCGGTAATGTACCCTATATCTCCAATACGATAACCCAGGATAGGAAGCCTGCCATGCATTACGCGCAAAGGAGTTACCGGGATATGGTTAATTAGAAAAGTACGATTTTCGTCAATCTCCTGCAAGGGAATATTGGGAACTCCGGGATAGCTGTGATCTACAAAACAGTAGGGCATACGGGTGCGCAGACGCTCTGCTGTATGTGGTTCAGCATAAATAGGTACTTCACCGAAACGGCAGAAAGGCCGTAAATCATCTAAACCGCCTACATGATCGTAATGCTCGTGAGTAATAAGTACCCCATCTATCTTCTTAAAGGGAAGCCCGAGGACTTGAGCCCGAAAATCAGGGCCACAATCAATTAGTATACGTGTATCGTCTGCTTCAATTAGAGCAGAAGCACGCAATCGGTGATCTTGAGGATCAGAAGAAGTACAGACCGGACAAGTACAACCTATTTCAGGCACTCCAGTAGAAGTTCCACTTCCTAATATTGTTATCTTCATGAGTTATAATTTATAATTGGTGAATTATGATTTATGAATTATAAGCTACGTTATGGCCCGTATGCCATAAATCATAAATCAAACAAAGTTTACCTCCGGATGAATATCAATCCCGAATTTTTCGCGTACGGAAGCCCGCACTGCATCTGAAAGCGCAATAATGTCACTACCTTTTGCACCGCCACAATTCACTAACACCAAAGCTTGTTTATCATGTACGGCAGCTGGTCCTAATACTTTTCCTTTCCAGCCACATTGATCTATCATCCATCCGGCAGGAATTTTCACTCTCCCGCCTGCCAGTTCATAAAATGGCATACGCGGATATTCTTGTTGCAAAGCTTCAAATTGCTTTCGGGGCACAATAGGATTCATAAAGAAGCTACCAGCATTCCCCATTACTTTCGGATCGGGCAATTTACTCTCACGAATATCGATAATCACACGCCGCACTATTGCCAATGTCACTTCCGGATACTTCTCCAATTCCTGACGGATCGTGCCGTAGTCCAGTGTATAATGTTCCTGCTTACTCAGACAGAAACATACATGAGTTACGAAAACACCTTTCATTTCCGCACGCTTAAAGATGCTATTACGATAAGCATACTGGCATTCATCTACGCTATAAACACGCTGCTCCCCTTCTATGTTCATTGTCACCACAGCCGTAATCAGGTCTTTTACCTCTACACCATAAGCCCCGATATTTTGCACAGCACTTGCCCCCACTTCACCGGGAATCAATGAAAGATTTTCGGCTCCATACCATCCCCGGGCAACACACTCGGCAACAAAATCATCCCATTGTACACCGGCACCTACCCGCACTCGTACCTCATGCTCATTCTCGTCAAGAATTTCCAGCCCATCAATGTGGGAATGAAGAATTGTACCCGGATAATCTTTGGTAAAAAGCAAATTGCTTCCGCCACCAATATGTAAATAGGGTTTAACAATAAGTCCCTGAAATATCAGTTCACGGAGCTCCTCCACAGAAGAATATTCCAGTAAACAGGCCGCTTTCACATCAATGCCAAATGTATTGTGAGATAAAAGAGAGCAATTTTCTTGTTTCATAATTTAACCGATTATTCAATATATAAAAGAATATACTGACAGGTCAGAATATTCCTTTTATCTGTTGTGCCGCAAAATTAATGAAATTATTCTTTCTTTTGCATCAAGGCAAAAGAAAGACAGAGCAATCATGAAAATATTAAGTTCAAAACTGATCGGAAATGAGCAAAACTCACTACAGAGTCACACAGAGTTTCACAGAGTACTATCTACCGGATGAAACGCAGATTGACGCAGAATTCTAAGACCTGACCAAATAATCAGGTTTAGTTAACTCTTGTTAACTACAAAGGTAATATTTTACCTGTTTCTATTAGTAATGCAAATCTAAAGGATAAACGCAGATTAAAAGGCTGTATTTCTTTATCTTACCCCTGTTTCTCTTTGCGAAAATTCGCGTTAATCTGCG